>CALBSQ010000282.1 GCA_937967325.1 uncultured Chloroflexota bacterium | reverse complement strand
GGCCGCCCTGGCCAGCGCGGCGGGCATCGTCGGCGCCGCGGCGCTGGTGGGGAGGAATGTAACGTAGGCGAGTTACCGCGATCAGGGCGCGATCGTGCCGGCGCAATGAAACCCTGAGCAGGTTGCCGGCGGCTGGTATCATGCCGAGTCGCCATTGGCGCTCACCATCTGAGCGATGGCAGCGAGACCCAGTCCCATAGCTGCCGGGCCGTCGCCAGGCGTGGTGCTCGGTGGCAGGTCGGTCGCGTCGTCGCAGTAGGACGCGGAGCTTGCTCACGCTAGGATTGGCCATCATGGACCGCACTCGCCACGCACTGGCGCTGGTGACCGGCGCCTCTTCGGGGATCGGGCGCGCCTACGCCGTGAGGCTCGCGGCCGAGGGCTACGACCTGATCGTCGTCGCCCGCCGCGGCGATCGCCTCGACGAGCTCAAGGATCGCCTCGAGCGAGACCACGACATCGTGGTCACCCCGCTGGTGGCGGATCTCGCCACGGACGACGGGATGCAGCTCGTCGAGCGGGCCGCCGAGGACCCGCGCCTCGAATTTCTCGTCGACAACGCAGCGCTCGCGCACTACATGCCATTCGTCGACCTGCCTCGCGAACGCGCCGAGGAGCTGGTCAAGCTGAACGTGCTGGCGCCGGTGCGGCTCATCCGAGCCGCGTTGCCGGGGATGGTCTCCCGGGGACACGGCACGGTGGTGAGTCTCTCCTCGTTGCTCGCGTTCGGCGCCACCGCCGAGAACCCGCGGCTGCCCCAGAGGGCGGTGTATGCCTCGACCAAGGCCTTCCTCCTCATGTTTATCCGGCTCCTGGCGGAGGAGCATCGGGACAGCGGCCTACGATTTCAGGTCGTGTGCCCGGGCGTCGTGAAGACCGAATTCCACACCAGACAGGGCATGGACATGTCGCACATGCCCCGCCTTGAGGCCGAGCAGGTGGTTGAGGCGAGCTTCGCGGGTCTGGCGCGCGGCGAGGTCGTCTGCATCCCGACGCTGGACGACTTCGAGAAGCTCGGCCGTCACGATCAGGCTGAGCGGGAGGTCTTTGCCGCCGGGTTGCAGCGCCAGGAGCTGGCGGCTCGGTATCGCTGAGTGACACGGGCGGGTCCATCAACGAACGCCGACCGTGCGGCGCGCCGGATGCCGAGCGCACGCGCTGGGCCGGCACATGACTATGCGCCGCTATGGGCACGCGCGCAGTGCGCGGTCGGCAGCGATTAGCAAGAGGAGACGATACCAGCTATGAACGACCACGCCGTATTCACACCCATTCCCCATCCGCGCCTCGAGCAGCGCAAGAAGGAGAAGCCACCGCAAACAGCGGACGAACACATTGGCCTCAACGGCCGCATCGCCCTCGTCTTGACCACGGCCGTGGGCACGATGTGGTGCGCCTATATTTTCGCGATCTTGGCCCTCCTGGTCGTGCCGCAAGCTATCCAGGGCGGGTTGCTTACGTTCGTGCAATGGGTGTCCCAGACCTTCATCCAGCTCGTCATGCTCTCGGTGATCATGGTCGGACAAAACGTTCTGGGTCGGGCGTCTGATAAGCGCTCGATCATGACGTATGAGGACGCCGACGCGGTGTTACACGAAGCCCAGCAGATTCAGCGCCACCTGACCGCGCAGGATGAGCAGCTCGTGCGCACCGCGGAAGCGATGGAGCGCGCGGCGACGGTGCTGGACCGCATCGTGGCCCACCTCGGCATCGATGCCGGTGCTCCCACACGACAAGCGGACAGTTCGCCGGACACAGGACGCTGATCTTGGTCGCGGCCCACCCCAGCCCTCGGGCGCACCAGATGGGGATACCAGATGGGGATACAACCCGTATGCATGCACAGCGCTCGCCCTGTGACTCCTGCGCGGTCAAGTGGCGCTTTATCATCGCCTCGCCGTCGGTGGACCAAGGCGGAGCGGCTCTACGCCTTGTGCTTGCACGTGTATCCGCGCGCACACCGGCGGACCTACGGACCGCTGATGCTACAAGCGTTCCGCGATAGCTATCGCGACGCCCTGGCCAGGCGGGGCACGGTCGGGATGCGCTTCTGGCTGGCGGTGATTGGCGATGAAGCGCGGAGCCTCGGGCGAGAGTATGGGGCGGCGCTCAGAGAGGAAGGCCAACGCCTTCGGCCATCGAGGGAGGACATCGCTTCCGGCACGATCCTGCTCGGGAGCGTGGTTGTCTACGTGGTTCGGTGTGTCATATAAGGGAGAGGAGAGCGATCACTGCTCTCACCTGTCTCGTCGGCAGACTATCATCGGGAGGATTCACGCATGGCGACTAACGAATCGATCCAGCAAGTGGCGAGCCGCGCTGTTATGGCAGACCTGAGAACCCTCCGGTTCCTCGGCGCGGCCGCGGCGTTCGCGGTCCTGTATGCGGCCGTGGTCGGTACCGTCACGGCCATCCTTCCCAATCCCCTCTTTGAGCGCACCGTGCCGCCCACAACGTGGAGTTACGTGTTCTGGCTGGCATCCGCAGCGCTGTTCGGGCCGCTGGCGGCATCCTACCTGATGCCACCCGCCGCCGCCTGCGCGTCTAAGGGCGCGGGGCGGGGCACTACCGTCGGCAGCGTCCTGTCGTTCCTCGCCGTCGGCTGCCCGGTCTGCAATAAGCTCGTGGTGCTCGCGCTCGGCGCCAGTGGCGCGGTCACCTACTTCCAGCCCATGCAGCCGTGGCTGGGCGCGTTCTCACTCGTGCTGCTCGGCTATGCCATCTGGGCCCGCTTCGACCTGCGCGGTCTTGCCGGGGCCAGATGGTCCGGGGCTGGGCGGTGACTGTCGTCGTCGGCAGCACGATCAGCCGACAGAGTTGGCGAGGCCGCTGGCGCCGGCATAGCCAGCCTCATGGAGCACCTATCGCTCCACATCTCCAATGTCGTCCACCAGGTTGGAGCGCAGCTCGTGGCTACCGTCCGCTCGGGCATACTCGTAGTAGAAGTGCAGCTTGCCACTGTAAGCAAGTACGTCGACGTAGCGCAGACTGCCGGAGCCGTGCGCCGACGTAAGGGCTGGAGCGTCGGGCGTCAATCGCTCCCACGTCCGTAGGTCGAGGGACATCGCCAAACCGGTGCGCTCCTCATAGTTGCCGAGGTGGCTGGCCGAGCCGTCGTAGAGTCCGATCCATGCCGGGGGACGATAGAGTAAGCTATTGAGCCGTGTTTGGTAGGAATCCCAGGCCCCAACATTACCGACATCCATCAGCTGGCCCCGCCAGCGCCAACGGCGGCCGTCGACCGATGTGGCCAAGCCGGTTGGCGCGGTCAGTACGCCCGTGTTGTAAACGTCGGCTGTCGCGTGCATCTCCCCTTGTCGGGTCGGGTCCGCCACGCCCGCCGCGGCGCTGATGAGCATGTAGTAGTGGCCGGCGATCGTGAAGACCCAGGGGTCCTTCACCCCTTCGATCCCCTGGCCGCAGTCCGCCGCCGTGAGCACCGGCTGCCGGCGGTCGGCGTCAAACTGGTCCGGCGCGTCCGCTTCCATCAGGTCGATGCGCCAACGGTTATCAGTCGGGTCGACGTAGCTGGCGTACAAGCAGTAGCGGCCCTGGGGCGACCGAAACAGGCAAAACCGCTCCATCGAGGATGTCTGCCAGACTTCTTTCTGCACCTCCCAGATGTCGCGAAAATGCACCCCGTCGCCGCTCTCGGCGATGCGAGCGACGTAGCCACGCTCCGAGCCGTAACCGCGCGGACGCCGCTGGCGATAGGTGAGCAGAAGACGGTCCCGCTCAGCATCGTGCAACACGCTCGGCGCGCCAACCCAAAAGCCGTTGCCCGTCGCCTCCGGCTCCAGGATCGTGACCCCGTCTTCAGGCCCGAAGAGGGGGAGGCCGCCATACTGGCGGGTCGCGGAGCCGTGGGCCGCTGGCAAGACAAACCTCCCCTGCTCAGTGCGGTGACGGACCCTCACCCCCGGCCCCTCGCCCGCTCGGCGGGCGAGGGGTGCCTCCACGGCCAGGATGTCGGCCATTCCTGGAAGCCATCGCTGGTGCTGCCGCGAAGCGCCACGATCGTCACCGCCCAAGCTCCCCTCGCCCGCCGAGCGGGCGAGGGGCCGGGGGTGAGGGTTAGCCCAGCGGCAGGTCGACCGCCTGGCCGGTGTCCGCCGACCGGAAGATCGCTTCGGTGAACTCCATATAGCGCACGCCGTCGGTGAAGGATGGCTCCGGTGTTCGGTTACCCGAGCGGATCGCTGCGATGAAATCGGCCTCTACCGTCCAATGGCGGTGTTCCTCGGGGCGAATGGGGATCTCTTGCAGCTCGGCCTCGCCCGCGCGGGCGCCGAGGATGCGGCCCGGCTGGTACTGGTACTTGAGCGTCCCAGCGCTGCCGTACAACTCGATACTGTTCGACCCGGCGTGCCGGGCCAGACCGCTGACCAAGAAGCTGCCGAGGCCGCCGCGCTCCATGTCGGCCGCGACGTTGATGGCGTCCGGCCGGTCGACGTGCCCCGCAGCGCCCCCAGCAACCGGCCGCTCAGGCGTGGCCGTGAAGGCGCGCGCGACGACGCGCCTGGCGCCGCCGATCCAGCGCTGGGTCACCTCCGCCATCATGCCGACGTCCAGCGTGTTCAGGCCGGAGATGCGGCCGATTTGCCGCCAGTGCAGCGGCGCAGCGGCGTCTGCATAGACAGCCGCGTAGGCTCGGACGTTGAGATGAAATAGTTCGCCAAGGTAGCCGTCGCTTATGAGCCGTCGCATCACGCGGTCGCCTTCCATGTAGTGCGGCGGCGGGCAGAGCATGGTGGTCCGGTCGGATCGCTGCGCTCTGTCCAGCATGGCGTGGGCGTCGGCCGCGTTCATCGCCATGCGCGCCTGGCAGAATACGTGCTTACCGGCATCGAGCGCGGCGACGGTGATCTCGCGGTGCAGGTAGGGGGGCGTGCCGATCACGACGGCGTCGACTCCCTCCCAGGTGACCAGGTCCTGCCAGCGCTGGAAGGTCTTGGCGATGCCATATTCCGACGCGGCACGAGCGGTGCTGTCGGGCGTGCTGTTGCTCACGGCGACGAGCTGGACGCCCTCGACCTGGCGAAGCCCGGGCACGTGGCGCTGCCGAACGATGCCGCCGGCGCCGACGATCCCAATCCGGACCGGCTGTTCAACCATGTGACTGTCCTCCTTGTTGCTTTGCCGGCCCTATCCGGCCGGCCGCTCCCGCCGGACGCCGGCGGTCTCGAACGCCTTACTCACGACCGAGTAGGATTGTGTCGCCGCCGCCAGCGGATCATAGTCCGGCCGGCGCTGCACCATGATGCTGATCTCCACGGTGATGAAGCCCGTGTAGCCCGCCGTCTGCATGGCGCGCAAGTAGCGCACGTAGTCGAACTCGCCTTCGCCCGGGATGAGGAACTGATAATTCGGCACGACACCACGCTCGTCCTTGATGTGGGTGTGGACCGACAGCGGGGCCAGCAGCGGCACCGTCTCCTCAATGGAGAGGCCAACGACGTTGAAGTGGCTGATGTCGAAGTTGACGCCGACGTTGGGGGCGCGCAGTTGGTCCATCAGCCAGACTACCCGCTCCGGGCGATCCAGCATCGACCCCACGTGCGGCTCGATGGCCAGGGTCACGCCCCGTCCCTTAGCGTAGGCGGCGAGCTCGCCTACCCGATTCACCATAACAGTACTGAGACGCTCCCAATCTTCCGGCTTGCCGCCGACCGTCGTGTTGAGCGCGGGGACGTGCCCATCGATCGCCAGGTCGGGGCAGAGGTCGATGCCGCCCTGCAAGCGCCTGACGTTGGCGGCGTGCTGCTCCGGGTCTTCCGCCAGCAAGCTGGTATGCCCGGCAATCGCCGGTAGCTCCAGCCGGTACTGGCGGAGCAGGTCACGAATCTCGGCGCGCTGCGGTGGACCGAGTGTGGACAACTCGGTGGTCCAGTTGGGAATGATCGTGAGCTCGACGCCGTCGAAGCCCAGCGCCGCCAGGTGCGAGATCGCAATCGCTATCGGGACTGTTGGCATCCCCCACGTGCTATACCCTAACAACATCGCGACCAGCCCCTCCTTTCGCGCCTGCGCCGTGCGAGGAGCATAGCGCACGGGTGGCGAGGGGACAAGGCCAGGCCGGCCAATGCTATGCTGGCATCCATGAGGTTCCGAGGCGGCTCACGCCCCAATCCGGCGGCGGCAGCCGCTCCGTCCGGACCTCCGGCAGCGCGGCGCCCCAGCGGCAAACCATTCGACCGCGCGGGCCCGGCCCTGTTTGCCCTCTCCGGGGCGGCCTTTCTGGTCAGCCTTGACCGTGCTATCTTTGCCCCGTTGCTCCCCGCGCTCTCCCACGACTTGCATAGCACGGTTGGAATCACCGCCCAGGCGGTCACCGCCTACGTTCTCCCCTACGGCCTCTTTCAACTGGCCTACGGCCCGCTGGGCGACCGCAGCGGCAAAGTGGCGGTGGTGCGCTGGTGCATGCTGGTGTTCGCGCTCGGAACCGGCCTGTGCAGCCTGGTCACGGTGCTGCCGGCGCTCTTCGCCTTGCGCGCCCTCACCGGCGCTTGCGCCGCCGCGGTGATCCCATTGTCGCTGGCCTACATTGGGGATGTCGTGCCATACGAGCGCCGGCAACAAGCCATCGCCGGCCTGATGGGCGTGACCGCGCTCGGCAACGTGCTGAGCACGGCCGTGGGCGGGATCGTCGGCAACTTCCTGTCCTGGCGCGCGCTCTTTGGGCTCTACGGGGTCTGCTCACTCGTCGTCGTGGCCCTGCTGTTCCGCGTGCCTCCCACGTCAGCATCCGCGCCGGCCGGCGCTCCGACGAGTGCCTGGGCTCGCTACCATCGAGTATTTCGTCTGCCCCAGGCGCGCCGGCTGTACCTGCTGGTCGCGCTGGAAGGCGCGAGCGTGAACGGCGGCTTCACCTACTTGGGCGCCTATCTGCGCGTCCGCTTTGACCTGGACTACCTGCGTATCGGGCTAATCCTCGCCTGTTACGCCGGTGGCACGCTCTTCACCAGCCGCTTCTTGCGGCGCGCCTTGACCCGATTCCAGGAGCGCGACCTTGTCGGCGCGGGCGGCCTCCTCCTGGCCCTCGGCTTCCTGCTCCTATTGCCGCTGCCGTCGTGGCCGTTCTTCCCGCTGCCGCTGCTGCTGATGGGGGCCGGCTTCGCGCTGTTCCACTCCACGCTCCAGACGCGCGCCACCGAGCTGGCGCCCGGCCTGCGCGGCACCTCGGTCGCCTTGTTCGCCTTCTCGCTGTTCCTGGGCGGCGGTATCGGCACCGCCCTGCTCGGCTGGGTCGTCACGACGCACGGCTATACGCCACTCATCCTGTTCTCCGGCCTGGGCATGCTCGCCATCACCGTCGGCGCGCGCTTTGCGCGTGCTAAGAGTACGCGGTGATTCACTGGGTTCGTCGGCCGCGACTCGGATAGTATGATGCGATGGCGCCAGCCCGGTGGGACCAAGGAAGGAGCGTGGACTTGCGATTGGCGTTGTTGACCTATAACATTGCGCGGAGCTGGGAGCTGCCCAAGATCATCGAGGTAGCCCGGCAGTGCGGTTTTGCCGGCGTCGAGTTCCGCACCGAGGCGGGACATGCCCACGGCGTCGAGCTTGAGCGAACTGCGGCCGAGCGACGCCGGCTCCGCGAACAGCTCGAAGACGCCTACCTGGATGTCGTGGGCATCGGCACCGGCTCCAAGTTCGACTCGCCCGATTCCGCCCTGCGCCAGCAGGTGGTAGACCGGACCAAACGTTACGTTGAGCTCGCCGCGGACCTCGGCGCGCGCCGTATCCGCGTGTTCGGCAACGACCTGCCCAAGGACGTACGCCGCGACGACTGTATCAAGTACGTGGGCGAGAGCCTGCGCGCACTGGGCGAGTTTGCGGAGCCGTTCGCGGTCGACGTGCTTCTGGAGATGCACGGGCAGTTCAACTTCTGGGGCTTCGCGCGTGGCGCGGTGGAGGCGGCGCAGCACCCCCGCGTCGCTTTGGTCTACAACTGTGAAACGCGGGACGCGATCGCCGGCTCGGTTGCTGCCACCTACCAGCAGGTGCGCGGCTGGATTCGCCACGTCCACTTGCACGAGTTCAGCCGTGGCTACCCCTATCCCGAGCCGTTTGCGCTGCTGGGAGCGGACGGCTACACCGGCTACCTGTCTGCAGAGCTGGGGACCGAAATCCCCACCCCAGAGCAGTTCCTCGGCCTCTATGCCCTGCTCTTCCGCGCCTGGGCCGGACAGCCCTTTGTCCCAAGCGGCCGCTAATGAAGATTCAGTTATTGTTCCGGCGTGTCGGGCGAACAAGGTAGGGGCAGGTCTCTGTGCCTGCCCTGGCTCGCACCGCACCATACGGTGTTGTCAACGGCAGGCAGCGCGACAGCAGTCGCCAAGCCGGGCAAGCGATCGGTGGCGGCAACGACCAGGGCAGGCACAGAGACCTGCCCCTGCCCGACCGGCGCTACAGGACAACGCTTCCTCGACATCTCGATACCTTGGGCGTGCGCTCTGGAACAGGATAATGCCGGGACATGCATCGGTACCCCTGGTAGAATGGTCGCGGAGGAGCGACGTTGCTAAGCAGTCCGACGCGGCAACGCAGCGGCTCCCAACTGCAAGACCGTTTTGGCCTCCGACCGGCCTACTGGCTGCCCATCCTGTTCGCCGCCGCGGCAATTGCCGGTGGCGCGTTTATTGGCCAGACGTCGGCTGTCATCGGTCTGGCGGCGGCGGTAGCAATCGTCATGGCGGGCGCGGTGATCCTGAGCGACGAGGCTACGCTGGTGTTGGTCGTCGCCACCATCGCCCTCCTGCCGTTCGGCGCCGTGCCGATCAAAGTCGGCCTCTCGCCGACATTCTTGGATCTGCTCTGCCTCGTATTGCTGGTTCGCTGGCTGGCTCGACGCGTACACCCACGAGTGCCGCCGGCGCCGCACACGCCCCTTGATCTGCTGATCTGGGTGTGGCTGGCCATCGCCCTGCTGGCGTTCCTGTCCGCCAGCGGGCGCGCGCCGCTCTCGGCCGACACGATGCATTACTTCGTGAAGGTCGCGCTCGCCACGTTGCTTTTCTTCGTCGTGATTGACGTGGTGCGACAGCGAGCGCAGCTCCAACTGGTGTACGTAACCCTTTGCGTGTGCGGGGCCTGCGAGGCCGTGGTGGGGCTGGCGCTGTACGCGCTGCGACCGTCCGCGGCGACACGCCTACTGACCTCGCTGGGCGTGTTGCACTACCCTACCGGAACGGACGTGCTGCGCTACCGCGTCGACTTCAACCAGGCGGAGCGGGCCATTGCTACGTCGGTCGATCCCAACGTGCTGGGCGGGCTCCTCGCCATCACGTTGGTGTTGACCCTGGCGCAACTGGCAGCCAAGGATCCGATCCTGCCGCGACGTTGGAGCGCGCTCCTCTCCCTGCCGATGCTGGCTTGCCTGGCGCTGACCTATTCCCGCGGCGCCTGGGTATCGCTCTTCATTGCCTTCGTCTTCTTGGGCATCTGGCGCTACCGCCGTCTCCTGCTGGCCGGCATGGTCCTGCTGGGCGCCTTCTCACTCTTGCCCGTGAGCCACCGCTTTACCAGGCAGTTGCTGTCCGGCTTGCAAGCGCAGGACAAGGCAGCCGCCATGCGGCTGGGCGAGATTCACGACGCCTTGCGCCTCATAACGACCTACCCCGCGCTCGGCGTCGGCTTCGGCAGCAGCCCCGACCGTGATCTGTACGTCGGCGTGTCGAACATCTACCTCCTCATGGCGGAGGAGATGGGCGTGGCCGGCCTGTTGGTATTCGCAGCGATCCTGCTGATCTTTTACGTCTGGCTCCTGGCATCGCTGCACCGCATCCAGGACCGCCCCATGTCCGACCTGGCGCTGGGCCTGGCGGCGGCGACGATCAGCGTCTTCAGCGCCGGGATGCTGGACCGCTACTTCTTCAGCTTCCAACACGACATCGCCCTGCTCTGGCTGCTACTCGGCCTCACCGCGGTCGCGGTACGGATCGGCTGTGCCCCTGTCGCTGCGTCGGTGCCGACGACGCCACAGGTGGTCACTCGACCGGCAATACGGGTCGGAGCACTCAGATCAGCGGGCCTGCAGCGAGGCAATGGCAGATAAACGGCCGGTCGTCATCGACGCCCGCATGCCCGCCTACACCGGCGCCGGCATCGCGCGGTACGTCCAAGGTCTCCTCAGCGGACTGGCGGAGGTCGGCGTCCCCAACGTGGCTGCCCTCATCGCCCGGCGCGAGCAAGGGTCCTGGTGGCAAACGCTCGCGCAACGCGGCATCCGCATCCGGCGCGCCGCCACCCCGTGCCATCACCCGCTCGAGCGCTGGGCCTTTCCACTGGAGGCGTCACGCCTCCACCCGGCGCTGCTGCACCTGGTGGACCACGTGGGACCCGGCATTCGCCCCTGTCCGACGATCGTGACGGTCCACGACCTCGCCTTCTGGCGCTATCCGTGGACGCACAGCCCGGCCAGCAGGCGCTACTATGCCGCCGCCGCCGTCACCTTGCCGGCCGCGAACGCCATCATTTGCGTCTCGGGCAGCGTGCGGGACGAGCTGCTGCGCACGCTGCCGTTACGACCGGAGCGCGTCTTCGTCGTCCATAACGGGCTTGACGCTCGCTTCAGGCCGAGACGAGATCAGGCGGCGGTGGAACGGCAATTTGGGGTCTCCCACCCCTACATTCTCGCGGTGGGTACCATTGAGGAGCGCAAGAATCTGACCGCCTTGATCGATGCGCTCTACCAGTTGGAACGACCGGATATCCACCTCGCACTCGTCGGCGCCGACGGCTGGGGCAGCGATGCCGTCTGGCGGGCAGCGGAGGAACGGGGGATGCTCGACCGTATCCACCGACTTGGCCGTGTCAGCGACGACGACCTGCCGCTGCTCTACTCGTCCGCGGCAATCCTCGCCTTTCCCAGCCGCTACGAAGGCTTTGCCTTCCCGCCGTTGGAAGCCATGGCCTGCGGCACGCCGGTGGTCGCCGCCCATACCAGCTCACTGCCCGAGGTGTGCGGCGACGCGGCGGAGCTGACCGCCCCCTCGGCGGAGGGGATTGCCGCGGGACTGGCCCATCTGCTGGACGATGCAAGCCGGCGGGAGGAGCTGATCCGGCGAGGTCGGCAACAGGCACGCCACTTCTCCTGGCAACGGTGCGCCAGGGAAACGCTGGCCGTCTACCAGGGCGTCCTCGACCGTGCCTGACTCCCTGCGCATCCTCTTCCTGACGCCGCGGCTACCCTACCCGCCCGAGCAAGGCGCGGCGCTGCGCAACTTCAACCTGTTGCGCTACCTTGGTCGTCGCCACGCCGTCACCCTCATCGGCTTTGACAGCAATAGCGCGGACGTAGCCGGCCCCTTGCGCGACCTCTGCCGCGAGGTGCTCGCCATACCGTCGCCCAGGCGATCGCCGGCGCTGCGCCTGGCGCAGACGTTCGACCCGCGCCCCGACCTGGCGCTCCGCCTGCGCTCGGCAAGGTTCGCCGCCGCGGTCGCAGGATTGAGACGCTATCGCTTTGACCTGGTGCAGTGCGAGGCGCTGGAGCTTTTCCCTTACACTCGCTCGCTCTCGTTGCCGCTGGTGCTGGACGCTCACAATGCGGAGTGGCGGCTGCAAGAGCGGGCCTATCAAGCGGCGCGCGGAAGACGAGACCTTGCCGGCACGCTGTACTCGGCCGTGCAGTACCGCAAGCTGCGCCGCTACGAGGGGGCCGCGGTGCGCTCGGCGCGCTGGACGATCGCCGTCTCGGCAGCCGATCGCGACGACCTGCTCGGCGTGGCTGGCCAGGCGCGCCTCAGCGTCATTCCGAACGGTGTCGACGCCGCTGCCTACGCGCCACTGGAGCACATCGCCGAAGAGCCGGACACGATCCTGTTCGCCGGCAAGATGGATTTCCGACCCAACGTGGAAGGCGCTCTGTGGCTCGCCTCCGACATCATGCCGCGCGTCTGGGCCCAGCGCCCGCGGGCGCGCCTGATCGTCTTTGGGATGCAGCCGGCGCCCGCGGTGCAGCAACTGGCCGGTGACCAGCGGGTCACCGTGACCGGCTACGTGCCGGGCGTTGATGGCGAGCGCCGGGCGCTGGCCCGCGCCACGGTGATCGCGGTTCCGCTGTTGTCCGGCGGAGGGACCCGACTGAAGGTGCTCAACGCCCTGGCCGCGGGACGCGCCGTGGTGAGCACACCGCTCGGCGCCGCGGGATTCGCGCTCGACGACGGGCGCGACCTGCTGCTGGCGTCCGATGCCGCCGCCTTCGCTCGGGCGATTGTCGGTCTATTGGACGATCAAGCATTGCGACACCGGCTGGGCTGCGCCGGTCGCCAGACAGTACTGGACCGATACACCTGGGAGAAGCTCCTTCCCGAGCTCGATTCGATCTATGAAGAGGTGCTCAATAACTAGACGGTACGTCCACGAAGTCGAGGCGCCTTTGCACTGTCATCCTGAGCGCAGCGAAGGACCCCTGGCGCGACCATCGGCGCTGCGCAGGTCCATCAACTGGCTGGTTTGGCTTGCCAGGGGTCCTTCGCTGCGCTCAGGATGACAATGGGAAGCGCGGGGTGACAGGGGAGGGGCCGCATGGCACTGGGGAACCATCGTGACCCTAGTGGACGCACCAACAAGGTGGCGGTTGTCGCAACCGTTCGCAATGAGGCGACTTCGATTGACCTGTTGCTTCAGTCACTCCTGGCCTGCCGCCGGCTGCCTGACGAGATCGTGATCGTCGACGGCGGCTCGACCGATGGCACGCTCGAAGCGCTCCAGCACTGGACGAGCCGGCTGCCTCAGCTCCGCGTGCTGTCGGCCCCCGGCAGCAACATCGCGCAAGGCCGAAACTCCGCCATTACTGCCGCGACGGCGGACTGGATTGCCGTAACCGATGCGGGGGTCCGCCTCGATCCGGACTGGCTGGCCGCGCTACTGTTGCCGGTGGAACAGGCGGTCGGGCGGCCACCCGACGTGGCATCCGGCTTCTTCGAGATGGCCCCCACCAATCTCTTCGAGCTGGCGCTCGGCGCCACGACGCTGCCGTCGGCCACAGAGATCAAGCCGGAGCGCTTTCTCCCCTCCAGCCGGTCGGTGCTGTTCTCTCGCGCGAGTTGGTCCGCGGCCGGCGGCTATCCCGAATGGCTCGACTACTGCGAGGATGTCGTCTTCGACCTGGCGCTGCGCCGGAACGAGGCGCGCTTTGCCTGGGCGCCAAATGCGCTCGTCTACTTCCGGCCGCGTCCCAGCTGGGCGGCCTTCTGCCGCCAGTACTACCGCTATGCTCGCGGCGACGGTAAAGCGCTGCTGTGGAGGAAGCGACACGCGATCCGTTATGGCAGCTACGCCGCCCTCGCGGCGCTGCTGGCGACGGCCGCTCGCCGATGGCGCGATCCCGCCGGGCAGGTCGCACTCGTTGTCCTCGGTGCCGGCGCCGCCGCCTATCTGCGGGCGCCCTATCGCCGGCTGGCTCAGTGGACGGCCGCTGCGCCACAGCACTTCTCGCGTCGACAGCGTCTGTGCCTTCTGGCGCTCTTGCCCTTGCTCCGCGGCGCGGGTGACGCGGCAAAAATGCTGGGCTATCCTGCCGGCCTCTGGTGGCGGTGGCAACATCGCTACGCGATCCTGCACCCACAGCCTCTCTCCTCGTCGGAGAGGGGAGCGACCGACTAATGGGTCGTTTTCGAGCCACACCTACATTACCCAATGCGTGGCTCGTAGAGCGGAGCACTCTCCCCGCTGCGCGGGGACCCCGCGGGTACCCACTTGTGGGTGTTGCCGCGCCCAGCCTGATCCATCCGGTGCGGGCGGCCGAGCCAGGAAGGGCGCGGCAAGCAGCGCCCCTACGAGAAACCTCAAGGGATGGCATGCCGCGGGGCAAACGGCTCGCGAGCGTCGGGAGCGTTTTCCGCGCCTTGCTTCGCCAGCCCAAGCCGATCGTCCGCGTCGGCGCCTTACCCCCCCTGCCGCGGCCGCCAGAGGAGGAACCGGATGTGTCCATTGTCATCGTACATCGCAAGACGCCCTGGGAGTTGATGCAGTGCCTGGAAGGGATTGAGCGGGGACATGCCGGCTTGCAGGTCGAGACTATCCTGGTCGACCAACACTCCACCGACGACACGATCCCCACAGTGCGACGTCGGTTTCTCTGGGTCCAGGTTCTGGACGACCCTACGGATCGCGGCTACGCGGCCTCGAACAACCTGGGATTGGCGCGCGCGCGTGGTCACTACCTATTGCTGCTCAACGCCGATGTCATGCTGCCATCCACGGCGTTGGCCGAGCTCGTGACCTGGATGGACGCTCACCCTCGTGCCGGCTTCGTTGGTCCCCGACTGGTATTGCCGGATGGCAGCCTGGACCTGGCTTGCCGGCGGAGCTTCCCAACGCCCATCGTGTCGCTCTACCGGCTGAGCGGCCTGTCCCGCCTCTTCCCCAATCGCCGTACCTTTGGTCGCTACAATCTCACCTATCTGCCGGAGGAGCAGTCCACACCAGTAGACTCGGTGATGGGCGCCTGCATGCTGGTGCGCCGCGCGGCGGCGACGATGGTCGGGCTGCTGGACGAGACCTACTTCATGTACGGCGAAGACCTGGACTGGGCCTACCGGATCAAGGAGGCCGGTTGGGAGGGCTGGTACCTGGCGTCGACGACCGCGCTGCACTATAAGCGATCCAGCAGCAAGCGCCGCCCGCTCCGCACCACCTACGAATTCTACCGGGCCATGATCATCTTCTACCGCCGCCACTATGCGGCCTCGGCGCCACCGGCAGTCACCTGGCTCGTGCTCACGGGCATCCTGTGGCGCGGCGGTGTCGCGGTGCTGATCGCCTGGCTGCGCACGCGAGCCGCACGGCGCGTCGTTTCGACTGGTGCGTAGCAACTGACGTGTTGCCTGTTCGCGCCTGTGGCACAATTGACTGGTGATTTTGGCGGCAACGCACCTTCATCATTGCCTGGCAAGCCGCCAGGCGTCATAAACTGTGCCGTCGCTTGAACGCGGACGGCCTGTATCGCGTTCATACAGAGGAGCCTCCTTGGAGATTCGAGGGACCGTCGCGATCATCACCGGCGCGTCGGCTGGCATCGGGCTAACAACCGCTCGGCTGTTTGCTGAGCACGGCGCTCGCGTGGCACTCGCCGCTCGCTCGTCTGACAAGCTTGCTGTCCTAGCCGGCGAGCTACAAGACTCCTTTGCCATTCCCACCGACATGCGTGACGTGGCATCGGTCGAGCGCATGGTCAGGGCGGTACACGACCACTACGGGCGCATCGACTTGCTCGTCAACAACGCTGGGCAAGGGATGTATATGCCGGTGGAGAGGATTGATCTAGCACAATACCGTGAGATCATGGAGCTCAATCTATTCGGGCCGCTACGGGCCATGCAAGCAGTGATCCCGATTATGCGCGCGCAGGGCGGCGGGATGATCGTCAACATCAGCTCTGACGTCGCCAAGAAGCAGATCCCCGGCATCGGGGCTTATGCCTCCACGAAGTCCGCGCTGAACACGCTCACCTTGACCGCGCGGGCCGAGCTGGCGGCCGACAACATCCGGGTCAGCGTAATGGCTCCGAACCTCACGGCGACCGGCTTCGGCAGGAACGCGATCACCAGTCAAACTCGCAACCCCGGCGCATGGCCCGCGGACACTCGGCGGCCCGGCATGCCCATTCCCGACCCGGTCGAGAAGGTGGCAGCCAAGATCCTCGAGGCCGTCCAAAGCGAAGTGGCTGAGCAAACCATGGGCGGAGCGTAGGCGCACGTCGCTCGATGATGGCGGCGTGTGCCGGTAGTGCAGTGACGCGGTGGATGCAGGAGCCAGCCGCGGGGACGGGGATGCCGGGGCCGCGATGGCGATCGGCGGCCAGGACGGCCGGACCGCGGTCCCGGTCGCTCGGCGAGGGTCGTCCGCGGGATCGGGGATACCGCGGTCTACTTATCGGTTCCTACAAACCTATGCGGTCGCCGCGATGACGCGGTCGTCCAGGTGATCAAATGGCCGGGACGACAGCATCGGCAAGCCAAGCCTCTGCGTCTCCCTACCTAGCCATTCACCGTAGAGCTTATTCATGCGTGCTTGCGTGCGTTGCTCCTCCGGTAGACCGTTAGTGTAGCCCCGACCGCGTTCGGCCATGGCGGCCAGCAGCGCGGCCTCGTCGGTTTCAACAAGGAAGACGCCTCGAACGCCGCTGCTGGCACCGGTAGCCACGGACGTGTGGCGCGCGGCGAGTGCGGGGAGGATACCGTCTCCCTCCAAGACGATGGGCTTGTTGGTAGCCAGGTGATGTCCGATCACTACGTCCAAGGCCGCCGACACCACCTGAGCAAGGCCGATGAGCCCCTGGCAGAGTGTCTCCGGTGTCTGTGCCCAAATGCCGTCGCGGGCGACTCCGGGCTCTCGGACGAAGAAATGCAGCGCCGGCTGTTGCCCCGGGCTTGTAACGTGCTGAAGCGCCAGGCGGAAATCGTCAACTTGCGCCCACGGCACGCCCAGCCGGCGACCGACCTGCTCAGCCACGGTGGTTTTGCCGGTCCCTGAGCTGCCGCCGATCAAGAGCACCGTCCAATCGCGCCCGGCGTGTGTCATGGCACCCTCCCCACTCCTCGCTCGCGTCCGTGTACACTACCAGCCCGAAGCGACCGAAGGGCGCCCGCATGTGCAGTTCGCCATCCCTGTCTCGTCGCCGTGTGCTGCAAGTGGCCACGGCCGCCACCGGCGCACTCTTGCTGCCGAAGACTGCCGCCGCCGCTGCCGGGCTGGTCGACCCGTATATCGGCGCGATACCGTTGACGGTCCCGTTGGCGTCCGGCGCCTACCAGACGCCCATCCAAGACAACTGGCATGCCCTCAGGGAAGGCCACCTCTATGCCTGGAATCACCGTGCCAGCACCGAGCTGCGCTGCCACGATGGGGTCGACCTCTACCCCTCCGGCTCCCTGCTGCCACCGGTCTACGCTCCGCTGCAAGGGACCGTCGCTGCCGTGTGTACGCGCTCGGACAACACGCTGGAGGCCAAGGTCAGCTACCTGGCAAGTACCACAACCCCGCCGCCGTGGGATTATCACGCAGCCCTGGACGACGTGGCACAACTCCCGCTCTACGGCAACTTCGTCTGGCTGTACAGCACCGATCCTGCCAGCGCCGGCTACTGCCTGTTCCTCTGCCACCTGCAGAACGAGGCGACCATCCAGGCGCTCGGGCCCGACGACGCCGTGACTACCGGTACGCCACTGGCCGTCATGGGCGATACCGGCAACGCGGCCGGTACGCCGCAACTGCACGTGGAGATTCATTACCCGAAAGGCTCGACCTACGTCTGCGGCCACTGCGCGCCGACAAAGGCCGTCACCTCGATCGATCCGTACGCGTCGCTGGTCAACGCCACGCGCCGTCCCGCCCAATCTGTCCCAGCGCAGGCCGGCGTGCTGGCGCTAAACCAGCCGGTCAGCGGCATGCTGACCGGACAGAGCGGAGGCGCTTTCGCGCCCTACACCCTCAACGCTGCAACGCCGACTGCCGTCACGGTCACTCTCGCCTACAGCCCGTTCGACGCCGGCCAGTCCCACGCCATCGGCTGCAACGCGTATCAGAACGGCGTGAAGCTCGGCGGCGCTGCCGGTCAAGCCACCGGCCTGGGCGACCCCGTCAACAGCAGCACGGTCAGCCTCACGGTGTCGCCCCGCGCCAGCGAGGCGCCGATCGACGTTCAGGTATTCAACTACAGCAGCGACACGGTCAGATATATCCTCACGGCCACGTGACCGGGCCGAACAGTCTGGACGCTCCACGGCAAGTGAGCGGTTGCCGCCTGAGTGATCTCCCGTATCGTCCTCCATCCGTATCGACTGATGGGAGTGTCTTGTTGAATACATCGTGTGGTATCACGATGTGGTTACATGCAGATGATTTACGTTCGGAGGGATGGCGACTATGGAACAGCGTGACGCGATCACTATCCGGTTTCCGGCTGAGTTGGTCTCCGCCGCCAAAGCGGTCAAGGAGGACGAGGAATCCTTCAACGACCTGGTGGTGTCGTCGCTGGAGGAGAAGGTGCGCCGCCGGCGCGCCTGGGCGGCGCACCGCGATATTCTCCGCATACGTGAGCAGATCCTCGCGAGAACTGGACCTCAGGAGGATCCCGTGGCGCTCATCCGATCGCTGCGCGAGGGTGAGGGCCGCCGTGATTGAGCGACTTCTGTGTGTGGATAGCAGCGCTGTGGCGGAGTATCTCGTCCCCGATGCTCACGCGGACGCGGCGACGCGCCTCGTGGCCGGTGGTCTGGGTAGCCAGACGCGCTGGGTCGCACCTGCCTTTGCCTGGGCAGAGGTTGGCTCCGTCCTGCGCAAGAAAGTACGCAGCAAGCAGCTTCGGGGGGACGAGGCTGCCCGACTCTGGGATGACTTCAACGATCTGCCGATCGAGTACGTCGACTTTCCCGTCCTGCGCCAACGGGCGTGGGAGATCGCCCAGCGTTTTGGCCTACCCACGCTCTACGACGCCGCGTTTCTCGCCTGCACCGAGGTTGCGCCCGCTCCGGTCGACGCCGTTCGAGAGTTCTGGACTGCTGATCAGGGGCTGTTGCGAAGCCTCGGCCAGCAGCTTCCCCCCTACGTACGGAGCCTTTAGGCGCGACGGTTGATCAGGACGGATCCAAGCAGATGCTGTGGCAAGGGTTCAGGGGCCTTCATCCGGGCGTTCTCCGGTCCGCCCCACTATAATCGGCGGCTGGCAACGGCGACAAGTAGGGAACAGGCGATGATCATCGACGTCCACGTACACACACGCTCGCCAGGGTTCCAATACGACCCGGCAGAGATTTCGGAGTCCATCCGGCTGGCGCGACGGTCCGGGATCGACCGCGTGGTGCAACTGCACAACCTCGCCGGCTACGGCGTGGACGCCGAGGGGCATAGCTCGCTAAACCCGTCGCCCGCGGACGTAGTTCGGAGTAACGATCTGGCCATGCGGATCGTAGCCAAGCATGGAGACTTCTACTCCGGCTTCTGTTACCTCAACCCGGCGCACGATCCGAGCTTCCTTGCCGGCGAGATCCAGCGCTGCGTCGCGGACGGCAATCTACGCGGGATCAAGCTCTGGATCTCCGTCCACGCAACCGACTCCCGGCTCGACCCCATCATGCGGCGGGCGGAAGAGCTAGATATCCCGGTGCTCCACCACGCCTGGTACAAGATGACCGAGTACGCCTTCAACGAGTCAACGGCCGTGGAGATCGCCGACCTCGCCCGGCGCCATCCCAACACCTCCATCATCATGGCCCATCTGGGAGGCGTCCGCTGGCGCGGTGTACTCGACATCAAGCCCTACCCCAACGTCGTCGTCGACACCTCCGGCGCGCAGCCGGTGGCCGGCCTGGTCGAGTACGCCGTTGCCGAGCTTGGCGCGGACCGTGTGTTGTTCGGCTCCGACTGGCCGATCCGCGATTACGCCACCCAGAAGGCGCGCATCACCGGCGCCTGCATCTCGGAGCGCGACAAGGCTCGTCTCCTCGGTGAGAACGCGGCGCGCGTACTCCGACTGGCGGCACGATGATGGAAACGTCGCTGCGTGATGCGAGCGCTTTCTTCGGAGCCTGGGCCTTCGCCGGTCTCCCGGCGCCATCATTGTCCGAGTTAGTAGGGCAGTATCGAGCTGCCGGGGTCGACGGCGCGGCGCTATCGCCGGTCGAGGCCGTACTGCAACCCGAGCCGATGGCCGGCAATCTCCAGATGCTACGGGCGCTGATCTCGGCGGGAGGAAAGGACTTCGCCGTGCGCGCGGTCCCGATCATCAATCCGTCGTTGCCTTCCTGGGACGACGATGTGACCACCTGCCTTAGCGAAAGTGGACCTCTGGTGCGTGCCTTCAAGGTCGTGCCAAACTATCACAACTTCGCGCTCGATCACCGTGCTAGCGATGCGCTTGCTGAGGCGTGTACCGACCGCCGTCTGGGCCTTTGCGTGCAGATGCGCATGGAGGATGAGCGGAGCCATCATCCGTTGATGAAAGTGTCGCCAGTCGAATCCGCCGCTGTGGTCGCCCTCGCCCGGCGGCATCCGCGTCTTTCGATCCTGGTGTGTGCGCCCTACATGGCTGAGCTGCGCGCCTACCGCGACTGTCCCAACGTTCAGGCAGAGCTGTCCATGGTGGAATCGGGCTTCTTGTTACAGGACGCGCTGCGCCACATCTCCGCCGATCGCCTGCTGCTCGGCACGCACGCCCCGATCCACATGATCGCCCCGAGCGTGGCCAAGCTCCAGTCGGATGAGCTGGACGACGAGACGCTCATGAAGCTGAGCGGTGGCAACTTCAACCGATTCTTCGGTTCGCGGTGACGTGGCCCGCATGGAACTGAACGTGCTGGGCGATGGCCCATTCCGACTGCGCGCCAACTTCCACGGCCACACCACCGAATCCGACGGGCGGCTGTCGCCCCAGGAGTACGTGGATTGGTACACCGAGCACGGCTATGACGCGCTGGCGATCACCGACCACAACGTGCGTACCGAACCAGCGTCGCTCGATTCGCGCGGAACACTATTGATTCCCGGCGCCGAAGTGACCGCGACGGGTACGGAGTTCGGCGGGCAATATCACCTGGTCGCGCTAGGTCGGTTGCCCGATCCGCTGCCACCGGTGACTACGCCGGGTCCGGAGTCTGCGCGGCGGCTGGCAGCCGCCGGGGCCGTCGTGATCGTCGCCCACCCGCACTGGTCGGGCCTCACCGGCCTCGACCTGCTCGCCATTGAGGCGGCAACCGGCCTCGAGGTCTGGAACGGCGGTACCGTGCTCGACAGCGAAAAAGGCGCCGCCCCAGCAGCCTGGGACGAGCTGCTGCGCCGGGGACGGCGTCTCTGGGGCTTCGCCACCGACGATGCCCACTTTCGCCTTCCCGACGGCGCTACCGGCTGGGTAGTCATGTGCCCGGCCGAGCGCACTGTTGGTGGCGTCCTCGAGGCGCTCAAGCAGGGTCGCTTTTACGGTAGTGCCGGACCCGAGCTGCAAGAGGTTCGCATCGCGGACGGCACGGTTACCGTGCGCTGCTCGCCTTGCGCCGGCATCTATTGCCTGGGCTTTGCGGGGCGCAACCAGTACCGACGTGCTGGCGAGGGCACGCCCCTGGAAAGCGCGGAGTTCGAGCTGCGCGGTGATGAACATTGGATCCGCGTCCAAGTGACCGATGCCGGCGGCAGGTCCGCCTGGACCCAACCGGCGTGGCTACGCTGACCGTCCTCTGGATCACTTGCCTCCGCCTCCCGCCTCGTAACGCCTGGGTGTCAGGGGGCATTGGCAACCCGAGCAATCCCGGTATACGATATTTGGTGCAATGTGGCCGCATCCCCAATGCCAAGGTGGGATCTGCCGCCGAGCGGTATCCAGTGTGAGGCTGACACTGCGGACGGGCTGGTCGTCCGTCGAGAGGAGGCAACGAGAGCAAGGGAAGACCCCGATAATTCCGGCACTATTCGTGAGCCGCCTTCCGCTGGTGCTCCGTCGTCACGTGCTACGCACGCGGGGATCGGACGACAGCGGGTCGGGCGCTCTGCTCTCTCGATTACGCAGAAGGGAAAGACCGTACTGTGGCCTACCAGAACAATCAGCGCATAAGCCGTCGCTCGCTCCTGGAGCTGGCGTCCAGCGCGGTGAGCCTCGCCGCCGGCTCCGCACTGGTCGCCGCCTGTGGTGGCAGCGCCGCCACGACCACGGCCGCGACGTCGGCTGCTTCAACAGCGTCGGCCGCGGCGGTCACGTCCGCGGCCAGTTCTTCCGCGCCGGCAGCGGCCACAACGACCGCCGCGGTAACGACGTCGGCAGCGTCGAGCGCGTCGGCGGCCAGCGCGGCCGTCGCTTCGGCCGCCCAAACCAGCGCGCCAGCCAGTGCCGCGGCGAGCAACGCCGCGAAAGCCAAGGGAACGGTGGAGTACTGGGACTGGTGGGACCCTACCGGCCAGCCGTCTACGACCGAGTATTTCAAGCAAATCAAGAGCAACTTCGAGGCTGCGAACTCTGGTACCACGCTGAACATCACCTACCCGGCTTTTGGCGACTATGAGACGAAGCTCCTCACCGCCGCGGCCGCGAACACCGTGCCGGACGTGATCCATACCTCCGTCGCCTGGACCCGTGGCTTCTGGCAAAAGGGCGCCATTGAGGACCTCACCGCCCGCGTGAAGCTGACGCCATCGGTCGGGCTGGATCAGTTCGTCAAGTCGGCACTCTTCTACAACCAGTACCAGGGCAAGGTCTACGGGGTGCCGGTCGAAGGGCCCGACTCCAACGTCTTGATGTACAACGCCGACATGTTCAAGAGCGCCAGCATCGATCCCGACGTTGGCTTGGTCAACAAATGGACCTGGGACGATTTCTTCAACAACGCCGTCAAGCTCACCAAGAAGGCTGGTGACAAGACGACCGTGGCCGGATTCGACGGCTCGGGGGCCGACATCTACAACCTGTCCATGTACGGCTACTCCGACGGCTGTGGAATGTACAACGACGACCAATCTGCCGTCGGCTGGAACAACCCGCAAGGCATCGAAACGCTGCAATTTATTGCAGACATCAACACCAGTAAGTGGCAGGGCAAGGCGACCTGGGGAGCAAACGACAAGCCGCCCGACACCAAGAATGGCCGCATCTACGACAGCACCGCGGCCATGTCGATAGCCGGAACCTGGAACGCCACCGCGATCAAGGACTTCGCGCCCAACTCCGACCTGCGCATGGCGCTGATGCCCCGGGGACCGAGCGGCCAGCAGAATGGCACGATGAGCTGGGAGAACATGATCGCCCTCCCCAAAGGCAGCAAGAACACCGATGGCGGCTGGGCATTCGCCACTTACTATGCCAGCAAGGATGCCTTACTGATCCGTCTCGCCGTCCTGAATCGCGTAGGGCCGCGCAAGGACCTATTCGCCTCGCAGCAGTACCAGGACATAACGAAGAAGGTTCCCGACTTGATCAACCTGCCTCCCTATGGCGACATCGGCGGACCGTACCCATTCGTCCAGGGTACCAACATCAACAAGGTGGCCAGTCCGGTATTGCAGAAGGCCGCCAAGGGCCAGCTCTCTGCCACCGATGGCATCAAGCAAGCGGCTGATCTCGCCAATAACGTGCTGAAGAACCCGACGTAAGGGTGCGATGCTGGCGGCGGGCGTGCCGGGGCCGCGATTGCGATCGGCGGCTAACCGACCGGGGGGACTGCGGTCCCGTCCAGCCGGCCAGTTTCGTCTGCGGGATTGGGATACCCCGATCCGCCGCCAAGAAACCATGCCGCGATGCATCGCGGCAGTCCAAAGGAAAACCAGAGCTGCATATTCGGCCGTGTTATGCCATCTTGTCCCAACCGCGGTATTCCCTGTCCTGCCGATGTCCCTCCGAAACGAAAGGGTCCGCAGTCCCCCGGTCGGTTAGCCGCCGATCGCAATCGCGGCCCCGGCACGCCCGCCGCCAATGGCACACTCGTTACCTAGACTGCCATAGGTACCCCGGCCAGGAAGCGCTCCAGCACGTTGCGAGTCATCCGCGACACGACCGGATCGACCAGAATGGAGGCGACATAGGTGATCGATCCTACGGAGTAGACCGCGCCGCCGCTCGCGGTCTCGTAATAGACGATCTCCGCGCCGCCCTCGTCGGGGTTGAGTCCTTTGGCCAGCAGGACGGTATCTGCTGGCGAATGCGGTGTTCGCTTGTCTGTCTCGTGACCGGAGGCGCCGCCGCTGATGCGCTCGTGCAGGCTGGCCTCGCCAAACACGTCACCGACGGCGACGCCAGTATCCGCGAAGACCCAGTGGTCCCGCACCACACGATAGGGAGCGGCGGTCATGATGCCCGGGTAGGAAAACGCCACACCGAGCAGCGTGGCTTCACTCTGTACTCGGCGATGGAAGCGGCTCTCAAGCGGGCGACCGGAAGCATCACGGTCCTCTGGGTGCCCCCGATAGCTGTTGCAGCGCAGCGTCGCCTCGTCCAGGAACTCGATCTCGCAGTTGATGCCGTTGCCGCCAAGGTACAGGAGCTTGCCGCCGCGTTGTTGGACCCAGGCCAGCAGGCGCTCGTACATGGTGCGCGACCAGTACTCCGGGTGTACGCTGAGGACCACGACCTTGTAGGCATCGAGGTCCAGGACGCCGCTGTGTAACTGCTGCTCGGCGTAGAAGTCGTAGGAGAAGCCTTCCCGTTCCAACCACCCGAGAAATCGCCACTCCGCCGGCGCCAGGTGGCAAGGCTGACGCCCGCGGATCGGGTCCGTCACTTCCACATCCACCGGGATGTGGTTGAACGGCTCGGGGCGGTCGAAGGACAGCGGAAGGTAGTCCGAGTCCGGAAAGCCCCAGGTGTCCGCCCCGCTGTCGGTCTGGTAGCGCACGAGCTCCTGGCGCGCGTTCACGGTTGGCGTCGGCGGCAAGCCGGTGCTGTTGATGTAGTTGCTGCGCCCGCCGAAATTGTTGTAGGTGTTCCAGGTATTGGTGGAAGCCAGGACGGCGATCGGCGCCTGTGGCGTGGTGGGCGCCACTACCCAGGGGAAGGAGAAGAAAGCGCCGGACTCGCCCTCGGCGTGGAAGTAGTACAGGCCGGAGCGGGACGGCGCGGCGACCGTCTGCGTCGGGTTGGGGTGCGGGTAGCCGCGCGTATTCCATTGCACGCCGGTCTGGGTGTAGTCGCCATCGGGCGTGATCTGCATCACGGCGTTGGGGCCGTGCTCGTCGAACCAGCCGAGCAGCCGGACGAACTCCTTCTGCCGGCCGTAACGCCACAAGCTCAGGCGGTAGGGCTCGACCGAATGGACCTTGAACTCGGAGGCCTCACCGCCGCGCACCCAGCGCGGCCAGGCGTAGCCGAGCAGCCGGTCGGAAAGGAGCCGGAATTGGTATGGCTTGCCGTGCTGGACGGCCATGGTCACGCGCTTCGCGCCGAAGCCGGGCTTGGCCAGCGTCATGCGGTACTCGCCAGGCTCGATGTCGGCGTAGACAGCGCCGGTCGGCGTGGACTGGACGACCATGCTGCCGGCGTCGCCGCCCTCGATCTCTACCATCACGCCGGACAGCGCCACGTACCGCTCGTCGCTGACGTAGCCGATCAACATTTGATGCTCCTTTCCAATTGCACCTCGACGTTGCGGTAGCTGTCGATCAGGTGGGTAGTCATGGCTTGCGCGGCCTCGTCGGGAAGACCCGCCTTGACGCCTTGATCGAACAGGAGCCGCAAGGACCGGTTCAACACCTGTTGCTGGTGCTTGCTGACCGGAGTTGGATGCTGCAGCAGGTGGTGACGGAGAACCTCCATCCAAGCGCTCAGGAGTCGGTTTCCAGATGCCTCGGCGAGCGTGGCATGAAACTCCATATCGAGCTCGAGGTAGGACACCGGTCCGGTCCCCGGCGACTGGGCGAGCGCGTCCAGGCGAACGAGGATGTCGCCCAACTGCGCGATCCACTCCGGCGTCGCGCGCTGGGTGGCCAGCCGGGCGATCTGTACCTCCATACTGTCACGTAGCTCCTTGACTTCCGTGAGGTTGACCTGCTCCATATCTAGCAGCAGCCCCAGTGCTCGGTTCAGCGGCTGGCGGCTAGAGTCGAGGACGATCGCTCCGCCGTGGCGTCCAACCTGGATGGCGATGACCCCATCGGCCTCGAGGTGACGCAGCGCTCCAATCACCGTGACCTTGCTGACGGCAAATACCTCCTGCAGCTCCCGCTGGGCCGGCAGCCGGTCGCCGGGTTTCAATTCCCCGCGAACGATGGCTTCGCGAATCGCGGCAGCCACCTTTTGGAAACTGTAATCCGGAGCCACCGGCTGAAAGGAACGAGGGGCATTCACCGGCGTACTGAGAGCACGCACGGACCCGCCCCCTCCCCTGGCGCCGCGACCCGGCACGTGGGCCGAACTGGTGACTGCACGCACAAATGTGATATAACGATAGTAACCGAATCTCCGGAGTTGAGCAACAGTGCTTGGACGCCAGGGTGCGTCGCAGGTGCTTAGCCTGAACTTCCTCGGCGACGGGTTGCGGGACGCCTTGGACCCGCATCACAGGCCTTAAGTAGCGCCGGTAATCATGGATAGTCGCCTCCAAGAGTTGCCGGGCCCGGGGGACGCTCGACGCTATCATTGAGCCGGCACAGGGTCGTGAAGTCGGGACGCGTCACCGGAGGATCGGGCAGAGATGGTGGAGCGAGGCAGGAGATCCTCTATCCCGTTCGTGGCGGGGGTGCGGTCAATGCTCGTCCATTGCCTGGCGCTGAGCGCTTTAGTCGCCTGCTCGACAGCGCCATCGACAGCCTCCAAGGCGTCAATCTCGTCGACAGTCGGGACGCTGGCAACCGTGACGGCAGAGGTGGCGTCGCCGAATCAAACGGCTGCCGCCAGCGCCGTCAACTCCAGCACGCCCGCGGCAAATTCGGCGACGCAGGCGATTTCTGGCGCATCGACTGCCGCCGATCCGCCGGCTACCGCGTTGCCTACGCCGATCGCAACCGCGAAGGCGACTCCGATCACATCGGCCGCCAATCCACTGTCGCGAGCGACCCCGGCCGCCACCGCTGCCGTTCCCACGCCCTCGCCGATCGTGGCGAATCATGCTCCGACGAGCGTCACCTCGCACTCCGGAGCCGGTAACTCGCCGGGCGCAGCGAAGACAGTTGGGCCTGGCGCCACCACAGCGCAGACGTCGATCGCCCTAACTTCAACCGCCGCCGCCCCGCACAAGCTTTTGCCACCGCCGACACCGGTTGCCAGGCTCGTGCCGTCGCCGCCGCCCGTTCCACTGTCGCCGGCGCCCGCCACGATGCCGGTGCGCGCTGGGCGGGTGACAGCCGTCGGCGATTCCGTCATGCTCGACGCCGCCCCGGAGTTGGAAAATGACATCGGCTTGGTGGAGGTGGACGCCGCGGTGAGCCGCCAGGTGGCCACCGGCGTCAGCATCCTGATTGGGCGCCGCGCCGCCGGGCAGCTCGGCTCGACCGTCGTTGTCGGCCTCGGCACGAACGGTACGTTCACCACTGGACAGTTCGACCAGATCATGCAGATCCTGACGCAAGCTCGCCGGGTGGTGTTTGTCAATCTGAAGGTTCCCCGCTCGTGGCAGGACGCCAACAACGCGGTACTGGCGACCGGCGTGCCGCGCTACAAGACGGCTCGACTCGTCGACTGGTATGCTGCCAGCGCCGGCAAGCCGGTGTTCTTCGCGCCGGACGGATTCCACCTGCGGCCAGAGGGAGCCGCTGCCTACGCCAGCCTGATCGCGGCTGCCGTGAACGCCTCCTAGCGCCTGGCTGGGCGCGGCAGGCTCGTCTACCTGATCGCTACTCCGTCTCGGCCAGCTCCTGTAGCAGATCGGCGATGCGGAGCCGGAATCCCGGCAGCACGTCGCCGCCATCGAGGGTCTCCTCAGCGGCCACATAGGTGACGCGCTCCCCTTGGTAGACCGTCGTGGTCCCCGTCTCCGGGTTGACGTACCAGAGCAGCCGCACCCCAGCACGCAGCCAGTCGCGCACCTTCTCCAAGACACGGTCGGCTCGGTCCGAAGGGGAGAGGACCTCGACCACAAAGTCGGGCGCCGTCACCGTTGCCGCGGCGCGAGAATCCTTCGGAAAGCGTCCGCGCTGGTAGAACTCGATGTCACCGCCACGGGCGTCGTGCATGCTGCCCTGGATGCGCACCATCGCGTCGCCGCAGGTGACCCGACCGAGGCGATGCTCCCGCACGAAGTTCACAAAGGTGGCGGTCAGCGCGGCTTCGAAAGCTCCGTGCTCCTGTGACGGCACATCCCACTCCACAATCTGACCATCGACCAGCTCCCGGAGCTTGCCGTCGTCAGGAAACTGCTCCAGATCGTCGACCGTGTAGCGCATGGGCGGCGCGGCTGCGATGGCCATAGGACGCTACTCCTCTCCGCTGAACGATTGAACCCCAGTAGCCGCCATGCTACCAGCCCTGCCGGGAAAGGACGTGACACCCGCTACCGTCCGTGGCGCCTCTTGTACTTCTTGCCGCTGCCGCAGGGACAAGGATCGTTGCGACCGATCTTCGGCGTGGCGCGGGCAACGGCAGGGAGTCGTGGCGGCGCTGCCTGAGTATGCCGGCCGTCGCGAAAAGGATGGGTCGTCAAGAGCGGCGGGCGGTCCCGCCGCCCGAGCGCACCGGTACCGAGCCTATCCAGGTCGCGGATCGTCTCCTGGGCAAAGTCGACGTACTCGCGTAGGCGGTCGCGCGGCATCCGGCTACGCGGAGCAACTTCGAGGATGCGCTCGCACCGCCGCCGGAACTCCCCTTCGTCGCCGGCGGCCTCGGCCAGTAAGGCCAGATTGTAGAGGGCCTCGACCTCTGCCGGCTCCAGCTCCAGCACGGCGTCGTACTCCTGCGCTGCCTCCTCGTCATGGCCGAGGAAGCGCAGGACATTGGCGTAGCGCAGGCGCAGGTCGGCGCGCCGCGGCTCCGCCGCCACCTGCCGGCGATACATGTCGCGCGCTTCGTAGGGATGCGTTTCCCGGCCATCGGCCAGGGTGAAGTGGAGGAAACGGAGGGGACCGTCGCCGTCAGGGAACTGCCCCTCCGTTTCCGCGGTGACCATCTTCTTCAACAATTCGGCGGTCACTGCCAGTGTGGCCTCCGGCGCGAACTCGTACTGGTCGACGGCGCCACACTTCGGACAGGTGATGCGACGGGTGATGACGAACTCGCGGTAGGGCGTCTTCTCGCCAGCGCGTTGCCGCTCGAACGTGCCCAGATCGCAGTACACCGTTCCTACAGCGTGCTCGCGGTCGTAGCCGCAGTTAGTGCAGCGCAGCCAGAGACGCATACCGTTCCCGGCCTCCGGTCTGGACGTCCCCGGCTTCGCCTCCGGCGGCAGCCCTAGCTCGTGCAGCACGTCGGCGAACGCGACCACGCGCCGGTCCACGCGATCCTCTGCATATGCGCGTCGGATCGCCGGCACCGCCTCCTCAGCTTTCAGATCAAGCAGTGTGGCGACGACGAATGCGTTCAACGTTTCGTCATCCGGTGTCTGGGATTCGGCCGGGTCGAGGCGGGCGGCCAGATGGGCCACGACCTCTTCATGTGACTCCGGATGGTATTGAGCAATGTGCGCCAGGCCATCGGCGGCGCGGCGGCGCGTGTAGATGGTCGCGGCGCGATCGAAAAGAAGGGCGCGCAGCGATGGCAGCGCGGGCAGGCCGATCCGGCCGAACGCCTCCGGTAACGACTGGTCCAGCCAATCGTCCTCGTCCCAACTGAGGAGCGGCAGCAGTGGTTGCACCGCCTCAGCCGCCTCCAGCTCGCCGAGAAGCTGGATGGCGTGCAGCGGCGCCCATACCTCAGCGCTCTCGCCATCGGCGTGGTGGAGCTGCTCGTCGGTCGCCATGGTGGTCAGCACCGGAACCGCCGCTGGACCCAAGGCTTTGACTCGGTCGAGCAGGCGACGATCAGGCTCTTTCCCTATCCGGCGCAGTTCGTCGACAAGGCGGTTCAGCTCACCGACGTCGATCGCCATTGCGTACCTCATGACATCTCAGAAACAGCGCGGGGATCCCGTTGCGTCGCTCGGAATGACCCGCCACGAAAACTGGAACCCTCGACTCGTGCTATCGTGGCCCACATGTTAACGCAGGCGCTGGCGAGGTGCGCGGCATCGACAAGGGAGTGGGGCTCGGCCGCCGGCAGCGCCACGGTATGTGTCTGCAGGAGAACGGGGCAATCGAGCATGGCTATCAACACCATCGGCATAATGAGCCCGGGCGACATGGGTCACGCCATTGGGCGAACGCTCCGGACCAATGGCATGCGCGTCGTTACCTGCCTGCGCGGTCGCAGTCCGCGCACCGTCGCGCTCGCCGCCGCGGCGGGGATCGAAGACGTGGGCGACGACCTGACGTTGGTGAGGGAAGCGGATGTGCTGCTGTCGGTGCTCGTCCCGGCAGAGGCGGCGGCCCTGGCCAAGCGGATCGCCGCGGCGGTGACGGCCACGAAGGCGGAGCTGCTGTACGTGGATTGCAACGCCATCGCCCCGCAAACGGCGACGAAGATAGCAAGCACAATCAGTGCCGCTGGCGCTCGCTTCGTCGACGCCGGTATCATCGGCGGCCCGCCCGCGCCAGGTCGGTCAGGTCCACGCTTCTACGCCTCCGGGACGGACGCTCACGAGTTCGCCCAGCTTAGTCCGGTTGGGCTTGACGTGCGCCTAATCGGGACAGAAGTGGGCCAGGCCTCCGGTCTCAAGATGTGCTACGCCGCGCTCACCAAGGGGCTGACGGCGTTGGCGGTGGAGCTGCTCGTGGCCGGTGAGGCGCTGGGCCTGTCCGATGCGCTGCGCGCCGAGCTGGAGTCCAGCCAGTCGGGAATACTTGCCTGGATCGAGCGGCAGGCGCCCGGCATGCCATCCAAGGCCGATCGCTGGGTCGGCGAGATGGAGGAGATCGCGGCGACCCTCGGCGCGGTAGGCCTTACCCCCAAAATGCTCCAGGGCGCAGCCGACCTGTACCGATTCGTCGGTAAAACACCGCTTGGCGCGGAGACGCCCGAAGAGCGCCGGCAAGGCCGGACGCTAGACGACCTCGTCACGCTCCTGGCAGAGCATCTGTCACAAGAATCGACGCGTGCCGGTTCAACTGCCGAGACAGGTCTCCCGTTCCCGTCTTGAGCCTGCCGAGGTCTCGTTGCCAACCTGGCGCGGTTGAGTGGGAAGGCGCGGCGCAGACCCTTGCAGCGAGCGAGCGCTAGAGCAGGAGGGCCACGGAGCGCGGGCGTCCCGCCCGCCCCGGCTCGCGGGGACGCCGCCCAGCTGCCGCACTGGCAGCTTGCCCGCCACCCGTTGCCACCGCGCGGGCGGGACGCCCGCGCTCCGTGGCCCTCCTGCCCGGCTGGCGCAAGACTACATGGCGCATCTGGTTCTGGCCACCGCCCTTGACAGCTCCGCTGGAGCATCCTATGATTCGTCTATCTGATTGTCGGACATTTAGGGAGCACGGCACATGGCCGAGCAGTTGCGAGCCGCCATTATCGGCTGCGGCCGTGTGGCTACCTCCATCGAGGCTGAGCACCGGCGCTTGCCCGGCCGCTGGAGTTTCCCCCACACGCACGCCGGGGTCTGGCGGGCGTTGTCCGATGTGGCGCTCGTCGCCGGCGCCGACCCCAATCCGGATGCTCGGGCCGCGTTCGCCCAACGCTGGGGGCCGGCGGAGGCGTTCGCGGACTATCACGATCTGTTGGCCAGCGTGCAGCCAGACCTGGTCAGCGTGACGGTCCACGCGCCGCTGCACGCCGAGGTGGTGATCGCCTGTGCCCGAGCCGGCGTCCGTGGCATCTGGTGCGAAAAGGCGCTGGCCACAAGCATGGCCGAGGCCGACGCCATGCTGGCCGCTTGCGCCGAATCGGGGACGGTCCTTGCCGTCAACACCTGGCGTCGCCACGATCCCCTGTTCGCGCGCGCTCGCCAGTTGATCGCGGAAGGCGCCATCGGCGAGCTGCGCACGGTTGTGCTCTCCTGGAGCGGCGCGCTGGCGCATACGGGGAGCCATTATTTCGACCTGGTCTGCATGTTCGCGGGCGCCCCGGCCGCGTGGGTCAGCGCCTGCATGGATCCCGGCTGGGAGAATCATCAGGATCCCGGCGGGGTGGGTGTCATCCAGTTCGCCAACGGCGTTCGGGCTGTTGCCAATGCGGCCGCCGGGCAAAGGACCCTGGCGACCATCGAGCTGCATGGTAGCCGCGGCGTCATCACCGCCAGTGACCTCGGCGGCACGGTGTGGTCCCCTGTGCCCGGGGAGAACGGGGAGCCCATCCTGGCCGCTCGACCGCTGACCGAATATTGGAACGGGAGCTTCATGCTCGGCACGGCTCGTGACCTGGTACGCTGCGTGCGCGAAGGCGGCCAGCCCGACCCGTCCGGTGAGGACGGTCGTGCCGCGCTCGAGCTCGCGCTGGCCTTCCACGAATCTGAGGCGCAGGAGGGCGCCCGCGTGCCCCTGCCGCTGCGCAATCGCTCGCGCGTCATCCGCTCTCGCTAGTGTGCGGACGGTCCATCAGGAACAAGGAGAAGAGGGACTATGGTCCAACAGTTGCGTGGGGTGATCGCGGCCATGGTCACTCCAATGCAGCCGGACGAGGCGCTTGATGATGCAGCGATACCTCATCTGGTCGAGCACCTGGTCGGGCACGAGGGAGTACACGGCATCCTGGTCGTCGGCGGCACCGGAGAGCTAGCGTCGCTGTCTGCCGAGGAGCGGCGACGGATGATCGTTGCCACCGTCTCGGCGGTGGCGGGGCGGGTTCCGGTGATTGTCGGCACGTCCGGCTCGGCCACGCGCGAGGTCGCCCGATCCTGTCAAGAGGCCCAGGCCCTCGGCGCGAGTGCCGTGCTGGTCGGCCACCCTGTCTATTGGCATCCGTCGACGCGCGAGCTGCTGCGTTTCTACGGCGACGTTGCCGCCGCCTTGGACATTCCGGTCGTCCTCTACAACAACCCCGGTGCGACCGGCGTCGATCTGCAGCCCGAACAGATCGCGGAGCTCTCCGCGGCCGGGCAGGTACGCTACGTCAAGGAAAGCTCGGGCGACGCGTCGCGCATCAGCCGCCTGCGCTTGCTTTGTGGCGACCGGCTCGGCGTCCTGTGCGGCTCGGACCACCTGGCATTCGAGGCCTTCGCGGCCGGCGCCCAGGGTTTCATCGCCGCGGCCGCCAACGCGGTGGGGCGCAGCGCCGTCGAGTTGTTCCGGCTCGTCGCCGAACAGGGCGATCTGGAATCTGGACGCCGGCTCAACGACCGCCTTTTGCCCTTCACCACGCTCATCGAGACTACCGGCAAGTACGTCCAGCTCGCCAAGATGGCGCTCAACGACCAGGGGGTCCACGTGGGTCCGCCACGGCGGCCGCTCCTGCCGCTCGACGGCGACGAAGCTGCAGCAGCTCGGGCGGCCCTAGCCGTTGCCCTAGGGGACATGCGGGAGCGATCGTCATGATCCGCCTCGGCTTCCTGGGCGGCATCGAGTCCGGTCACGCGCTGAGCTACGCTCGCGCTGCTCAGCAGGGTCTCGTGCCGGGGGTGACGCTGGCCGCGTTCTGGGCAGAGGACGCCGACGCCGCGGGACGATTCGCCGCCGAGCACGGCTTCTCTACCGTCGTGGACACGCCGGAGCGCATGCTGGAGGAGCGGCTCATCGACGCAGTCCTCGTCCTGCAGCGTGATCCCAACGAGCACCGCGTCCTCGCGATCCCATTCCTCGAAGCCGCCATCCCGACCTACGTCGACAAACCCCTGGCGGCGACGATGTCCGATGCGCGGGCCATCGCCGCCGCGGCCGAGCGTAACGCCACGCCGCTGCTTTCCTGCTCCGCGCTGCGTTTCAACGCCGAGGTGCGCGCGCTGGGCTCACCGTCGCATTGCGAGCTGCGCACAGTCGTGGCCACCGGCTATCGCGAAACGGTCTACTACGGCATCCACGCGGCGGAGGCCGTCTACACGTTGCTGGGCGCCGGGGTCCAATCGCATCTGGTGATGCGGCACGGCTCGCGCGACATCCTCGGCCTCTGCTATCCAGACGGGCGGATGGGCCTGGTCTTGCTCTTGCGCGACAGCCTTCCCGTCCTCAGCGTCGCCGCGTTCGGGACGGCCGGACACGCTTCCGTCGTGATCCCAGACGTCGATGACCATCCCATGTTCGCCGCCACCTTGCAGGCCATCGTCGAAATGGCACATTCCAGGCAGTCGCCGGTACCGCCAGCGGAGACCCTGGAGCTGCTGTCCGTGCTGATCGGATCAACATTTGAGGGTCCCGGAGAGGCGGGGCTGACGGCCGGCGTTGCAGGCGTGTCGACGGAGTCGAGGTGAGACCACACGGTGATGCTGAGCCTCCCGCTGTCATCCTGAGCGCAGCGAAGGACCCCCGGCGTGAGCGGCCAGCCGCACAACGGTCCCGCGCAGCGCGAGCGGCCAGGCCGGGGGTCCTTCGCTGCGCTCAGGATGACAGCGGGAGGGATGCATTTCATAGGAGACTCCATGGCAGCCTGCTGCCGCCCGCGCGGCTGAAAAGCCCCTCTCCAGCTTGCTGGGGAGGGGTTGGGGAGGGGCCTTTTCAGACCAGACCACGACGAACCTGGTAGATGCCCAATGAACGCCGGTGAACAAGAAGGGGATTGGCTTGCAACTCGGCACGTTAACCAGTAGCGGTCAAGCGCGAGTGGTGATCGTACTCAACGGTCGAGGTGTCGATCTGGTGGCCGCCGCCGGTAGCGCCGGTCTGACGGCGGAGCCCGCGTGGTCCGACATGGCCGGCTGGCTCGCCGGCGGTAATGAGGCGACCGACATTACACGAAGGCTGAGCGACTGGCTCCTGCAGCGGCCCGAGCTGATTGCCCAAGGAACGCCGATGGACTCCGCGGCAGTCGGCGCGCCAGTACCGCGGCCGCCAGCCACCTACTGCGTGGCCGGCAACTACGCGCGACACATCGCCGAAGGCAGCAGCGGCCAGAAGCCGCCCGCCAAGTCGGAGACGATCCCCTACTTCTTCAGCAAGCCGCTCACCGCGGTCAGCGGCCCCTACGCACGAGTGACGCCGTCGGCGCTGGCGCGCCGGCTCGACCACGAGGTCGAACTGGGTGTCGTGATCGGCCGCCGCTGCCAGGCCGTCGAGGCCGAGCAGGCCTTGCAATACGTGGCGGGCTACCTCGTCTTCGACGATCTCTCCGCACGCAGCATTGCTTCGCCTCCAGGTCGCCGGCCTCGTCCAGACGACGAATTCTTTGACTTCCTGCTGGGCAAGTGGGGTGACGGCTGCGCTCCGATGGGGCCGTATCTGGTCACCCCGGACGAGATACCCGATCCGCAACGGCTCACCATGGAGCTGCGGGTCAATGGTGAGCTCCGGCAAGCTGGATCGACGGCCGAGATGATCTTCAGCATCGCCGAGCTTATCGCCTGGCTCTCCTCTGCTGTGACGCTGGAGACGGGCGCCGTCATCGCCACCGGCACGACCAGCGGCGTCGCCTACGCCACCGGTCGCTGGCTCCACGGTGGGGACACGGTGGAGGCCACGATTGACGGCCTGGGATGTCAGCGCACGACCATTGGTCACTGGAAAGGCGATGCGCCGGAATGAGTCAGAGCAGCGCGCAACCCGACGTCTGGCCAGGCCTCCGGCCGATAGACCGGCGTCTCGGCTCCCAGCTCGTCATGGATCAGGTGCTGGCGCTGGTCAAGCAAGGGCGCCTGGCGCCGGGCGACCGCCTGCCCACCGAGCAGGAGCTGGTGACGCTGACTGGAGTCGGACGGGCCACCGTGCGCGAGGCGATTCGCGGTTTGGTCAGCCTGGGCATTGTGCAGACCCGAGCCGGCCGGGGCACATTCTTGCGCGCCGCGTCGCACGACGACGGCGACCACACGATGCTGCCGCTGCTCGGCAGCGACCGGGTGTTGCGCGACCTGGTGGATGCGCGCCTGCACCTCGACCCCGAGATCGCGCGTCTCGCCGCCGAACGGGCAACTCTGGACGACCTTGGTCGCATCCAGGAAGCGCTGGAGGCGCTCCGGACTCCGGCCGAGGAGCCGGACGCCCAGCAACGCAACCACGTCGCCCTGCACCTCGCCATCGTGCATGCAGCGCACAATCTCTTCTTCTCCCGGCTCTGGGCATCCTTTGCCACCTTCATGAGCGAGAGCCCGCTGGTCGCCGAGCGCACGCGTGCCCACGAGCGCAGCTTCGACTTCCACCGCCAGATTGTGGAGGCGATCGCCCGACGCGACGCGGAGGCCGCGGAAGCCGCCATGCGCCGGCACATGACCGACACCGCCGCCATGCTCCAGAAGGAAGCTGCAGCGGCTGACCAACAGCGGTGAAAGCAGGAACTGGCTGAAGTGGCGAAGATGCCGGGGCCGCGATGGCGATCGGCGGCTAAGCGACCGGGGGACCACGGTCCCGTTCCTTTGGAAAGGAGGATTGCCTTCCGACTCGCCGAGTGATTGCGGGCAGTTCGCCCGCAATTCGCCCATGCCGACCATAGACGTGAACTCTCGTGGTGCTTACTTGTGCGAAAAATAGGAAATGGAGGTTGTCCGTGGTATCCGAGCGCTTGCTTTCCCGCCGGATGATGGTGCGCCATCTGCTGTCCGTACCAGCCGTGGGGTTGTTCGCCGCTGCGCTGGCGTCTTGTGGAAGCGCCACGTCCACCCAAACCGCCGCGACGACGGTGACACAGACCAGCGTCTCCACGCAAACGAGCGTCCTGACCGCGACCGTCACCCAATCGTCCGTGACGACCGCGCTGCTGACCACGGCCCAGACGGTGGTGGTGACCAGCACCGTCCCGCCCTCCGCCAGTAGCCAGGCAGCCAGACAGGGCCCTCTTGTCCTGGAACACTGGACCAATCTGGGGGCCACGTCCCCCGAGAACCAGGGTCGCGAGACGACCATCGCCAAGTTCAACGGCGAGCAGCAGGCGATACGGGTCACGGTCTCGCCCGGCGCGAATGACCTCACCAAGCTCAAGACCGCGGCGGCGGGAGGCACGCCGCCGGATAGCGCGTTCGTCGCCTATTTCGACGCCGCGGCCCTGGCCGCCGCCAGCCTCGTGGTGGACCTTGACCAACAGTTGCGGACGGACAAGGATTGGGCCGGTCAGCGCAAGGACATCTTCCCGCTCGCCCTGGAGACGAGCATCTGGCGCGGCAAGCTGGCCGCTATGCCCTTCAGCATCAACAACAACCTCGTCATGTACAATGCCGACGTGTTGTCGCGCGCCGGAGTCGAGCCGCCGAAGGCCGGCTGGACCTGGGACGATTTCATCGACAAGGCCAACAAAGCGGCCAAGCCGCCCACCATCTGGGGTCTCGACCTGGGCCGTTATGGCGGCTGGGCCCAGTACACGTTCTGGGCGAATCTGGGCGCCTCCAACGGCTTCAAGCTGCTCAGCGACGACGGCACGAAAGTCCAGTTCGACAGTCCGGAGGCGCGGGAGATCACCCAGTGGCACGTGGACCTGATCAACAAGTACCACCTGGCCCCGCCGGATGAGAAGTTCGGCAAGGAGCTGCTGGCGACGGCGGAGACCGCCTTCGAGCAGCAAGGCTCCTTTCGCATGCCGCTGCTCCGGCAGAAGAACGTCAACTTCGGCGTGGTCGCCAATCCGGTCTCACCGAAGACCAAGCAGCGCTACGCCGACGGCGGCGGCCACAGCCTCGCCGTCATGCATACCGCCAACAGCGACCGGATCGCCGCGGCGGCGACTTTCGCCCGATATTTCAGCGGGACCGAAGGGCAGCTGACCATGGCGCTCACCGGGACGATGTTCCCGATCAATCGCGCCGCCCAGCAGGACAAGAGTTACCAGGACTACCTCGCCAAGGACCCGCAGTACAAGGTGTTTGCCGACGAGCTCCCCAACACCGGACGCGCTCCGGCAATGCCCTCCTTCGACAAGTTCATGACCACGCTTGGCCAGGCCCTCCTCGACGCCTACGCCTTGAAGAAGGACGTGAGCGCCGCGCACGTCGCCGCCCAGCCGGTCCTGCAGAGCATCCTGGACGACGACCTTCGCCAAAGCGGTGCCTGACGTTCGAGCCGGTGCGGTCTATGCAAGGGGACAGTAGTTGGTGGCTGGGGCGCCTGGGCTCGCTTCCGCAACGGCCGCATCCGCCTGCTTGCCCAGCAGCGCGTCGAATTCGCGGTCGGCCCGCTCGATCTGCCGCTGAGGATTGGGTTGAAAGCCGAAGGCCGCCCTGGCCGCCTCCATGGCGTCGATCGCGGCGTGTGCGTTTGCCTTGCCCTCCTGCCAGTAGCGCTCGCGGTCGGCGTGGGAGAGCTGCTTGCCCCAGCGCTTGCCGAAATTCACGTGGACCACCTCATCGGCGGAGAGATGCTCCAGCCCATGCCGGAGCCAGTCGTTGCCCCAATCGACCGTGTACTTGAGCGCGTCGTTGGTCGCCGCCGCGGCGCTGCCTTCGCCCATCACGTTGCCCAGCACCATGTGCATCACGGGGTGATGGTGATCTCGGCGCAGCCGCCCGAAGTAGGGCGGGAAGGGATACTGCCCGAGCCGGCCACCCAACCCCTCGATGAGCTGCGCCACGATCTGCATGTGCCGCGCCTCCTCCCAGGCCTGCTGGGCCATGTCCTTGCGCATGTCCCACGGTAGGTCGGGGAAATCGACCAGCAGCCAGCCCATGCGATCCACCGTCTGGCACTCGCCGTGGAAGAGGCCGTGCAGCCAGTGGACCAGCCCATCGACCGATCCGTGCGGCGGGACAACCTCCAGCTCGGCCGGCGACTCGGCGTAGCGGAAGCGGCAATCCCACTGTAGCTCGACGACGCCGCGCCGGAAGCTCTTGACGTAGCGATAGCCGCCGGACTGCCACTGCCCGACCGCGGTCGGAAGCTCGGCGCGAGCGGCAGTTGCTTCATCCTCTTCCGGCCAACCATGATAGGGCAGGAAATAGGCCGCCGGACCATCGGCGGCGATGCCGCCAGCGGCGAGGAGCGCGAGCCGTTGGGCATGGGCAAACTCCACCGCCTGGCGGCGCTCCGCAGCCGTGGTGAGCAGCGTGCCAAGCACGCGCTCCGCCCACTCCCGCTGCGCGGCGTGCTCGCGCCGGCAAAGCTCGAGCGCCTCGATGGCGTTGGCGTCGGCCAGCGGGTCGGTGGCGACCAGATAGGCGCCCTCCGCCGCGTCCAGCTCGGGGATGAGCACTTGATACAAACCGACCAGCCGCAACGCCGGCTCCTTCGTAGCGTGCAGTTGCTCGCAGCAGCGTACGAACTCGTCGCTCGGCGCGTTGGCCGCGGCCACCCGGCCGAGGTGCTTCAGGTTGCGCAGCGCCCAACCGATGCGGTCGCAGTGGACAGCCTGCTCCCACAGGTGCCGGCCGATACCGGCGCGGACGGGGATGTAGACGATGGTCTCCGACCAGGAGGCCAGGATCTCCAGAATCTCCATCTCCAGCCAGTGGAAGCGCAAGAGCAGTCGCCGCTTCTCCGCCATCCCCATGCGGTCGCCCAGCCGCGGGCTGAAGTTGGGCAGATACATCGGTCATACCTCGTTCCACTGGCCGCCGTCGAGCGGCGTCGCTGGAAGCGAGTATAGGCGGGGCAGCCTGCCCCGGTCAACGCCCCGCCCGCAGCCGGGTATGCCACAACGAATTACATCGACCTAGCGGAGCGCCACGGAGCGCGGGCGTCCCGCCCGCCCCGGCTCGTCCGAGGAGGCCGGCGCGCCGCGTGCTCAACAAAGGCCACCCCACCGGTAGCCACTGGGCGGGCGGGACGCCCGCGCTCCGTGGCGCTCCGCTATCGGCGAAAGCTGGCCGCGAAACTCTGTGGCGCGATTCCCGAAGCCGGATCGGCGGCGACGTGCTCCTGCAACCGGTCGAGCCAGGGGACCAAGGCGGCTGCCTCCTGGTCGATGCGTTCGAGATAGCAGTCCACCGGCAACCCGATTGACTCGACCTCTTCGTCGAAGTAGAGCCGCCTCGTGCCGAGCTGGCAGACGAGACCAGTCTTCGGCAGCACGAAACGCCGTACCTCGCTGTACTGCGCCGTGCCGGCCGAACGCTCCCCGACGATGACCGCGCGCATGGCCCGTTTCAGCAGGAGCGCGGCCAGCTCACCCGACGACCCGCTGTTCCTGTTGACCAGAATAAACACCCGTCCCGCATAGGGGCTCGCTGCCCGGCCCCCTTGGTCGTCGAGACACAGGCGCGACGTTGGCGGAGGCGATTGGGACGACCACGCCGCCCGCTCGCGCTCGCGCTCAGCCTCGGCTTCTTCGGTGTCGACGCTGCCGTCGCTGATCTGCCGCTCCACCAGCCAGTTCCACCGGCAGCAAGGCCAGAGCGCTCCGGCAACTTCCAGCCTCGGGTAACTGCGCCACGGCCCGCAATGAACTTTCGCGATCCATTGATGCATGAACTGGAGGCTGCCGCCATTGTTGTCGCGCAGATCGAACAGGATTCGAGGTCGGCTGGCGTGCTCCGCGAAGCCGGCGGCGAACTGCCGGCATTGCTCCCTGACAACGCTGGAATTGACGAAGCTGCGCAGCGTGATCAAGGTTGTGTCTGCAAGGGTCGTCCACTCGTAGGCAGGGACATCGGGCGGCCGGTCAGGCGCAACAGGCGTCGATGGCCGGCGACGTAGTGTGATGTTGCCCTCACCACAGCGGAGTGTCAGCTCGGTCGCGGCCCCGGCGGCGGACACTGTGAGGATGGACCCCACAGTCCCATCGGCTCGCAGCATCGGTGCGCATCGAAACGTAGCAGGCCGCGCCCCGGCCACACCTTCGATGGCACGCTGGTCTGGGCGCATCCCAGCGCCCGGTAACATGGCCTGGTACTCGTGGAACACCAGGCGTTCGTCCCTGGTCAGGATTGCATTCGCCCCGCGAACAATCAGATGATTGTCGGGTACGGCTTGGCGGAGCTCGACCAGCGGCTCGACGAGGCCGTTGCGGAACGATATCGTGCTCCCCGCCGCACGAATCCTGTCCGCCCATCGGGCGAAGAACACCTCGGGATCGAACTCCCGATGCTGGAGCAGGTCGGGATAACCGGCGTACTGCTTCTGCATGAGCCGGTGCAAAAAAAACGACATCGTCCAGCAACGACTCCGATCGGATCGGAGCCTGGGTATCCCAGGAGATCCGGGCGAGCGCACGCCGAAGGAGCGGGCTATCGGGATTGAAACAATACGGGCAGCCGCGCGCAGCGCCGAGGGAGAGGTAGGGATAGTCTGTAGATGATGAGCCCGAGTCGGATGGTGTCATACTGCTAATGATAGCTGCCACGAAAGGCCAACTGGGCAATCATGTCCCCGATCAGGGGGGATCTCGCCGCCGGGCAGCCCCGCAGGGGCTTTGTCTTGTGAGCCGGACCATTCATGGTCCGGTCGCTTGGGCGTCCGATGTAGCAGTTCCCGAACCCAATTCGACAGGCCGCCCCCACCGGCATTGAAGCACCTTGACGCCTGTTCGCCACCTTGATATACTGCGGGCATATCAAGTGTCTCGCCATTCGGCATTCCCATCCTGGCGCCAACGGGAGGCGTCGCGGGCTACAAAGGGTTAGGAGGCGACCTTGGCCGGCTCACTCTCTCATCCGACCAACAGGCGGCAGATGCTCCGCGCCCTCGGCGCGTTCGGGCTGCTGGGAGCCGTCGGGGCAGGCTTGCTCGCGGCCTGTGGCGGCACGGCCGCGCCCGCGGCAGCGAACACCGCGGCTAGCAGCGCCGCCGCGCCAATCACCAGCGCGGCGGCAACAGCCAGCAGCGCAGCGGCCGCGACCACCGCCAGCACGGCCTCGGCGACGGCCGCGTCGAGCGCTGCCACATCCGCCGCGGCATCAGTCAGCGCCGCTTCCTCCGCGGCGTCGCCCGTGTCCGCCGCTTCAGCGGCGCCCGGCGCGGCGGGGGTCAAGCTCACCTTCTTGCATTGGTGGACGGTGTCAGTGGCCACCGACGATCCGGCCTACATGGCCTGGGCCTTCGACGAGTTCAAGAAGCGCACCGGCGTGACCGTGACCGCGATCGAGGCCAAGCCGGTCACCGATACGCACGACAAATTCGTCACCGGCGTCCTGGGAGGCGACCCGCCCGACGCCGCCTTCACCTCCGTCGTCTTCGGGCGCGACATGTATGATCAGGGGTTGCTGGCCGACCTAGACACCTACATCGCCCAGGCGCCCGACGTACAGGACGACAAGTTCTTCGCGGCCTCCAAGCAGTTCCGCCAGACGCGCGGCCATACCTTCGGCATCCCGGTCATGGGGCCTGAATCGCTCTGCCTCGGCATCAACCAGGATCTGTTCCAGCAGGGCGGCTTCGATGCCCAGGGCAAGGACGTCAAGACCTGGGATGACCTCGCGCGCGTCGGCCAGAAGCTGACCAAGACCGGCGGCGACGGCAAGGTAACTGTGGCCGGCGTGGCCACGCCGAGTGGGGCGGATCTGGCCTCGTTCACCGCCTGGGTGGAGACGACCGGCCGCTCCCTGTACGACGCCGAACAGAATACCGCCTACTTCAACACGCCGGAAGCCGTGTCGGCCATGCAATTCCTGGTCGACCTGGCCAGCAAGGACAACGTCAACGCCCCCTTGTCGCAGAAAGTTCGGCCTGTGGGCGAGGCGGCGCTCGCCGGGGGCACGGCGGCGATGGAGTTCGATGAGACCGCGATGGGCGCCTTCACCACGATTACCAACGCCAAAAACCTGAAGTGGTGGATGATCCCCTACCCGCAAGGCCCCACCGGCAAAGGCCCGGCCACGGCCACCTGGATCAACTTCACCGTGCTGCCCAAGAATGGCAAGAACACGGCCGACGCCTTTCAGTTCCTGCGCTTCTTCTGCGGTCCGGATACCGCCGTGAAGAAGCTGGAGATGCTCAAGGCCGTGGCGCCGCGGCTCGACCTGTACGACACGCCGCAATGGAAATCTGTGGTGCAGTCGCTGGGACCGCAGCAGATGATCCCCGAGATCGCCAAGCTGCCCGGCGTCTATCCCTACCACCACAACGCCGACCAGGGCAAGCAGATTGTGCCGCTCCTGCAGCAAGCCTACACCGGGCAGACGGCGGTTAAGCCGGCGCTCGATGAGGCGCAGCGTCTGGCCGATCAGATCTTCGCGGCCACGGCCAAATAGCAGCGGAGCGACGTGACCGGCTGCACGCTGGCGCACACGGCGCGTCCGTACAAACGGAAGCGAGACCCATGCCCTTAGGAACGTACCCTGTTGCCGACGTTGAGGCGATTCCGTCGCCGGCGGTTCTGATGTACCGGCCATACCTGGAGCACAACCTCGACCGCATGCTTGCCATCGCCGGCTCGCCGGAGCGGCTGCGACCGCACTGCAAGACGCACAAGACGCGGGAGATCATCCGGCTGTTGCTCGATCAGGGCGTCACCCGCCACAAGTGCGCCACCCTGCGCGAGGCGGCCATGTGCATCGAGGCGGGGGCGCGCGATATCGTCCTGGCCTATCAGCTCGTCGGCCCCGCGGTCGAGCAGTTCGCGTCGCTGGCGGCGCAGCATCCGGAAGTCCAGCTCACGGCATTGGTCGACACGCCCAGCGCAGCCGAGGCGCTCTCGCGGGCGGCGGTCGCGAAGGGCGTGACCGTCGGCGCCATGGTGGACCTCGACACTGGACTGCATCGCACCGGCCTGCCCGTCGAGCGCGCCGCGGACCTCTCTGCGCTCATCGCTCGCCTGCCCGGCCTGCGTCCCGCCGGGCTACACGTCTACGACGCCCAGAACAACGCCCATCGCGATCCCGCGGAGCGCACCGCGGCCGTGGAGCGGACGTTAGAGCCGGTGCTGGAGCTAGCCGGTGCGCTCTGCCGGTCCGGTCAGGCCGTGCCGGAGCTGCTGTGCGGCGGTAGCGGCACCTTCCCCGCTTACGCCCGCCGCGACAGCCCGGTGGTTTGCTCGCCCGGCACCTCGGTCTTCTGGGATCATGGCTATACCGAGCGCTTCCCGGACATGGCGAGCGAGTTCATTCCGGCGGCGCTGGTGCTGGGGCGCGTGGTGAGCCGGCCTATGCCCCGCCACCTCACCCTGGATGTGGGTACCAAGGCGATCGCCTCCGACCCGCCCGCTGGGAAGCGTGGACGGATTCTGGGCCTGGAAGGGGCGGAGGCCGCCGTCCACAACGAGGAGCACTGGGCGCTCATCTCCGACCGCGCCGATCAGTATCAGGTAGGCGACCACCTGCTCATCATCCCAACCCACATCTGTCCCTGCACCAACCTGCACCCGGTGCTGTACGTGCTCGACGGCGCCGGGAAGCTCATCGACCGCTGGGAGGTGGCGGCACGGCAACGCACTTTGGCTCTGTAATGAATAAGTCTCGGTAGTTCGTCCGGAGTTTCCGTTGGGAAGGTGTAGGGGCTGGCCTTGTGCCTGCCCTGGTCGCCGCACCAAGCTCGCCAACCTATCCACGGCGGCGGTACCATCGCGTACCGATGGGCAGCGTCGCCGGGTGGGGGTGCCAGGGCAGGCACAAGGCCAGCCCCTACACCTCCGGCGCGACCCGAGTTCGCCGTATCAATCGCTGAACCCCGATCTTCACAGCTCCGCTCGCAGGAAGCGCGCCCAAATTCGGTCGCTCAGCCGCGCCGCGTCGGCGTCGATGCCGTAGCGGTTGAAATAGCGGCACAGGTTCTCGACGTCTCGCGCCAAGAGCATGGGCGCGTTCGAGTTGAAGCGCGGATCGATGGCCTGTGGGAAGTCGATGACCTTAACTGCGCCATTCCAGTACAGGACGTTGTAGGCCGATAGGTCGCCGTGGATGCGATCGTGGGCAAGCCAGAGCTCGACATTACGCATGAGCAAATGGAAGAGCCCGGGCGCAGCCGTCGGCTCCAGGTTGACCGACTGGAGCTGTGGCGCGGGACCATCGCCGTCACCCAGGTATTCCATCAAGATCGCCCGCTCCGACCGGCCGATTGGCCGGGGTACGTCCGCTCCGGCGGCGTGCAGCAGGCGGAGCGTGTCGTATTCGTAGTCTATCCAGGTCCGGAACTGGATGGCGCGGCCGATCTTCCCCTTGCGTCGGAGCCCACGGCTCAGGCGCGCCGACGGGCGGCCATCGCCATCCAGCACCGGCCGTCCTTCGCGATAGATGGCGTCATTTTTGAAACTGCGACTCTGCTGATCTCGATAGACCTTGGCCACAAAATAATCCTGGCCTGTGGCCGGGTCCGCCCGGCAACAGTAGGCCGTCGCCTCCTTCCCGCTCTTGAGGAGCTTGACCACGTCGGTGATCCAGCCCTCGGCATAAAAAAGGTCAAGCGTACTGGTCAGCGCGTCCATGCCGATCACGTCTGTCTCCACTCCTGATACCCTCGTTTGGCGCCGGTCGTCGCGACATGGCTTGGCCTCCTTCCACTTGACAGCTCCGTGTGGTTGGGAACGCCAAAGCGCCGCGAACCATCACGTTCGCGGCGCTTCATGAAGAGAACGGCCGCCCCGGCTGGAGCGGCCTGCTACCTGGAGCTCTTTGGCGAGAGCCGGCTAGCTACCCAACAACCCGAGGACGTGATGGCAACGGCACATAGCGCGTCCTCCTTTCCTGGGTGCTGCACGGCAGCGCAGACCTGCGCGGGTTGCTGGGCATGGTATACGGGTAAGAGCGTGCCTTTGTCAAGGCGCCTGCCACCGACGTCCGGGGCGTGTGGGCACGCTATCATAAGCGCGCGTTGCCAGTAGGAGAGAGCGAATAAACTATGAATCAGGAGCATGACCCGATTCCCGACAGCGACATGCGAGACGAGTACGACTTCCGTGGTGCTGTTCGTGGCAACTACGCACAGCAATATGCGACTGGCACAAACGTTGTCTTCCTGGACCCGGACGTGGCCGCGGTGTTCTCAGACTCCAAATCGGTGAATGAGGCGCTCCGCGCATTGGTTCATGTCGCGCGCCACGCCGTGCCCAAAAACTAGGAGTTGCGGAGCAGATGCGGCCGCAGGAGCACTTGTCAGTGGGTCGCGGCTAGGGGGACCATCACCTGAGCTCAACCTCCGCAACCAAGGGTTCGGTCCAAGTTGGCGACACTGCGCCCGACTTTACGCTGTCTTCCCAGTCAGACGAGACAGTCCGCCTCTGGGATCTGGTGGGCACGAAATCGATCGTGCTGTACTTTTATCCCAAGGACAATACCGCCGGCTGTACGGCCGAGGCCTGCTCTTTCCGCGACAGTTACGAAGTGTTCACAGAGGCGGGAGCCGAAGTCATCGGCGTCAGCTCCGATTCCGTCGAGTCACACCAGCGGTTTGCCGCCCGCAACCGGCTGCCCTTCCTCCTCTTGAGCGACCGAGGCGGCGCCGTCAGAAAACGCTATGGCGTCCCAGCCGTGCTCGGCATCCTCCTGGGGCGGGTGACGTACATCATCGATCGTGTGGGAGTCGTCCGGCAAGTCTTCTCCTCGCAGCTCGCCCCAACGCGACACGTGGAGGAGGCGCTGCGGACGATCCGCGCCATCGACGAAGAGGAGCCGAACACCGAGCCGGCGTGAGCACGGCCCGGTCCGGTCGGAGCGGATAGTCTGAGCGCCCTGATGGACGAGTCAGCGCGTCGCGGTTACAACATCAGGCAACAAAGCTCCTCGCGCGACGCTACAGACTGATCCTGTTCTGGGGCCACCCACCGAGACTCGAGCCCAGACACGCGGCCGCGGGGCGGGGGCCATCGGGCCGCCCACCCCGCGATCGGCGCCTGCTGTTAGAAGCCCGCGGCGGTGCATTGGCCGGTGCGGCCGCCACCGACCGTGTTCGGCTGCTGGTCGTTGGTCGGGGCCGGGCTGTTGCCGCTGCAGGACAGTCCGCCGCCGATCTGGTTGGCCTCGACCTCCGGCGCCTTGTCCTCGGGGTCGGGGCCGGTGCCGCTGGTGCTAGTGACCTGGGCATTTCCGCCGATGGCATTGCCGGTCAGCTCCAGCCCGCCGCGGTTGCCGCTGAGCGCCGCGCCGCCCTTGATGGTGTTGGCGGCGCAGGGCGCGGCCGCGTCGTCGCCGTCGCTGCCGATCAGCACGTAGCCCGTGGTCGCCGTCACCGAGAGGCTGCCCAGTGCGCTGCCGCAGACGCTCACCGCGCTCGCGACGGTGCTCTGGACGCTGCCGCCCACCGTCGCGCCGCTCAGGGAGAGGGCCGCGCCCGGCTCGACGACGATGCTGCCGGCAACTTTGGTTCCCGCCGCGACGCAGACAGCGCCGCTCGTCACCGCCAGCGTCCCGGCCGTGCCGGTGACGGTCCGCGTGCAGCCCACCGTCTCGCGCATGGGCGCGGTGGTCGCACTGCCCCCAAAGTTGGCGTCCCCGCCGTAGGCCGCCGTGAGCTCGTGATCGCCCACCTGCAGCTCGCGCGTGGTCAGCGTGGCCTGTTCGGGGCTGCCCTGGTTGAGCGGTGCGTTGCCGAACTTGACGCCGTCAACGAAGAAGGTTACCGTGCCGCCGGGCGTGCCCGCGCCGGGCGCCACCACCGCCACCGTCGCCGTCAGCGGCACCGGCTGGCCGTACGTGGTGGCCGAGCTGGGGCTGGCGGCGAGGGTGGTCGTGCTGGCCGGGAACGTGTAGGTGATCGTCACCGCCCCGTCGCCGGAGCGGACCCCGAGGACAGGGTCACCGCGGTGGCCGCTGGGCCGGCGTAGCCGCTGCCGCCGCCGCCGGCCACGAGGAGCCGGTCGGCGAGCGTGCAGGTGGTCGTGCTCGCGCAGTTGGTCGTCGCGTTGAAGCGCACGTCGGAAGCCCCGCCGCCGCTGCCGGCGAGGCCGGTTGCCGCGCCGCCGCCGTTGAAGCCGCCCGCGACATTATATTGGGGGCTGGCGGCACCGCTGCCGCCCACAGAGATCTCGTAGGCCCCTTCGGGCGTGACGGCGAGGGTGGCCACGGTCTCGCCCCCGTTGCCGCCGAAGTTGCCGCCGCCGCCGCCGGGACCGCTGCCGCCGCCCTGGGCGCCGTAGACGTCGAAGGTGGCCGAGGTCACGCCGGCGGCACCGTCCAGGTCTGGGCGCCGCCGGTGTAGGCGAAGGTGCAGGTGACCTGGCTACCGTTCGTGGCGCAGTCGCCCGGGGCCGCCTGGGCCACGCCGGCCGGCACGAGGCCCAGCAACGCCAGCGCGACCGCCATTACCAAGCGAGACCACTTGCCAAAACGCGCGTTGTGCTCAGGAAGTATCACGAAGTCCTCCATTCCTCTGATCTCACGCTTCACGGTGTCGCTGCGGGGCGGCTGCGCCCGCCACCCGTGGCGACATGCGGTAGTCTGAGTTGGATCAGGCGCAGAGGCGACGCAAGAGCACAGGAGTAGACGCAAGGTCGCCGCACTGTGCATAATCCTGCGCATGGCGAAGCGGCTGGGGCCAGGATGGCCGGAGTTCACGCGACGAACGGCTCGCGCCGGGGCGACTCGTCGACGAGGCCCCCGGAAGGAGGAGTACCCATTGCTCCTGCCGAGCCGAGCAGCCTTGCTTCCTTCTTGCGGCAGCTCCGCCTCGCGGCCGGGCTGACCCAGGATGCGCTGGCCGAGCGTGCCGGCCTGAGCCGCCGCGGCGTGCAGGACGCCGAGCGCGGCCTGATCCGGCCCCAGCGCGAGACGGTCCAGCGGCTGGCTGGCGCGCTCCGGCTCACCGACGAGCAGCGCCGGCAGTTGCTGGAGATCGCCCAACCCAAACCACGAACGCGGCTGGAACGCTCGTTGCACCTCTTGCCGCGAGCCGAGGCGGACCAGGGTGATGCCGCGACGCTTCGGCACAACTTGCCGGTGCAGCTCACCAGCTTCGTGGGCCGCGATCAGGAGCTAGCGGCGCTGACACGTCTGTTCGATCCGCGCGCGTCGTCCTGCCGGCTCGTCACCCTGACCGGGCCGGGCGGCTGCGGGAAGACGCGCCTTGGTCTGGAGGTAGCCGCGCGTTTCATCGCGCCCGCGCCGGGCCGGCCGCCCAAACCGGGGCGCGCCCGCCGGGGTGACCTTCCCCTCCCGCCGAAAGGCACAGATGGCCGGGCGTCGCCCTACCCGGGCGGGGTCTGGCTGGTCGAGCTGGGCCCGCTCTCCAACCCCGCCACGGTGTCCCAGGCCGTCGCCTGGGTCCTGGGGGTCCGGGAATGGGGCAGCCGGCCGCTCTTCGACGCGCTGCTCGAGGCGCTGCGCGCAAGCGGGATGCTGCTCATCCTGGACACCTGCGAGCACCTCCTGGACGCCTGCGCGGGCCTCGTGACCTCGCTGCTCCAGGGCTGCCCCGCGCTGCGCATCCTCGCCACCAGCCGCGAGCCCCTGGGCGTGGCCGGCGAGACCCGCTGGCCGGTACCGTCGCTCCCCTTCCCGGCGGCCAATCAGGTAATCTCGCCGACTGACCTGGGCAGCGCTCCGGCGGCACCGCACTTCCGCCTGACCGAGCGCAACGTGCCGGCCGTGGCCTAGATCTGCCGCCGCCTCGACGGGCTGCCCCTGGCCCTGGAGCTGGCCGCCGCGCGCATCCCCCAGCTCTCCGCCCATGAGCTGGCCGCCCGCCTCGACCGGCGCTTCCAGCTGCTCACCGGCGGCAGCCGGACCGCCATCGCCCGCCACCAGACCATGCGCGCCACCATCGACTGGAGCCACGACCTCCTCGGCGCAGCCGAGCAAGCGCTCTTCCGTCGCCTCGCCGTCTTCCCAACCTCTGTCTCTTATACACATCTCCGAGCCCACGAGACAGGCAGAAATCTC
>CALBSQ010000281.1 GCA_937967325.1 uncultured Chloroflexota bacterium | reverse complement strand
CTTGACACGTGACCGAATGGTCACGTATAATGGGGTGTGGACGACGACCGAGTGTTCAAGGCGCTGGCCGACCCGACGCGTCGCTTCCTGCTCGACCGGCTCTTCGAGCGCGACGGCCGCACGCTCACGGAGCTCCAGTCGAAGCTGGACATGACGCGCTTCGGGGTCATGAAGCACCTGCGCCTGCTCGAAGACGCGGGTCTCGTCGTCACACGACGCTCGGGCCGGGAGAAGCTGCATTTCCTGAACCCGGTGCCGATCCGGCTGATCCACGACCGGTGGGTCAACAAGTACACGGAGCGCCACCTGTCGGCGCTCGCGGACCTCAAGAAAGAGCTGGAGGCGAAGCAATGACCACCACAGCACAAGCGACCCCGACGGTTCAGGTGTACCGCGTGTACATCAAGGCGCCGCCCCAGGCGATCTGGGATGCCATCACCAGGCCCGAGTGGACGGGGAAGTACGGCTACGCCGGCCTCGTCGACTACGACCTGCGTCCCGGGGGCGCGTTCCGCGAGCACGCCAACGAGGGGATGAAGGCGTACCCGGGCATCCCGGACGTCATCGTCGACGGCGAGGTCACCGAGGCGGACCCGCCGCACAAGCTCGTCCAGACCTGGCGCATGCTCATGACGCCGGAACTGGCGGCGGAGGGATTCACGCGCCTGACCTACGAGCTCGAGGAGGGCCGAGGCGGCGTCACCAGGCTCACGGTGACGCACGACGTCGCCAATGCCCCGCAGCTCGCGGCCGTGCTCGCGGGTGAGCACGAGGCAGAGGGCGCCGGAGGTGGCTGGAACGAGGTGCTCAGCGGCCTCAAGACACTTTTGGAGACCGGAGCTCCACTGCCATTCCAGAGCGGGCGGCCGCTGGAGGGGTGACCACAGGCGGCGGAGGCCTTTGAAAACAAGGGCCTCCGCCGCGGCGCCCGACGCTGAACCGTCGGGCTAACAAGACCAACCCTGCTAAAGCAGGCTGAGGACGATGGCCGATGCGAAGCGACAGCGTCGCTGCCTTCCACGGAGCGCGGGCGTCCCGCCCGCCCCGGTCGCTTGCTTCCCGAATCCACTGGACCTGATAGACCACTTCCATCAGGCGGGTTGAAACGGTGAGCCTGCTGGTTCAGCAGCAGGCGCCGTCGCGCACGATACCCCCCGGATTCCTCAGCAGCAACAACCATTGTCGGCTCCCCGTTACCGGAGGCGCTCAGTGTTGCGGTACAGTCGCGGCAGCCCGCTGGCGCTGGTAGACGCGGGGCCGGACGAACTCGCGGACGACGCGCTGGAACTCCGGGTCGCCCTGGAGCTTGCTGTAGATCTGCTCGTTTTTCAACAGCCGGTCCACGACGGCGTCCTCGAAGGCCTCCTCGAAGCCGTAGGCGTAGTGCTCTAGGTCGTTGGCTCGCGCCTGCTCGGTCAACGCCGGATTGGCCACCAGCTCCGCCTCGATCTGGTCGAAAGAGAGCTGATCCGCCTGGGTGAGCTGCACACCGAAGGCGTCGTTGAGCTTCTGGATCAGCGCCGACAGCGGCTGCCTGGTCTCCTCTGGCATGCCAGTTCCGACGCCGGTGGGACCGGAGAGGCCGTACTCCTCGCCGCTCTCGCCCAGCGCGATGGCCTGCTCGCCCGCCTTGGTCAGCCGGTAGTAGCGCAGGGCCACGAAGTCGTCGACGTCGAAGGGGCCGCCGGACTCGTGGCGCGGCAGCTTGCGCAGCAGGAAACGGCCGTAGTCGTAGAGCCGCTCCAGGGCCGCGTCGGCGAACGGGATGATGTGCAGGAGGAAGGTGTAGAGGCGCGTGTAGGCGGTGAGCCAGGAGCGGAATTCCTCCTGCTCCTCCTCGGAGCACTGGCGGAAGCGGGTGACGGCGGGGTCGATGGCGGCGTTCAGCGCCGCGCTGGCGGCGACCAGGCCGCGGCGGTCGGCTGCAAGGGCGGTGCAGGCGGCTTCCACCTGCTCAGGCAGGTAGATCGCGGCGCCGTCCAGCTTCAGCTTGAGGTCGTAGAGCAGGTTGGGATCCGTCTCCTCGAGGATCTCCGCCTCGTCGTAGTAGGGCTCGAAGGCCTGACGGATGGTCTCGGCGTCGTTGACGAAGTCCAGCACGAAGGTGTCGGCCTTGCCGGGATAGGTGCGATTGAGGCGGGAGAGAGTCTGCACCGCCTTGATGCCGTCCAGCCGCTTGTCCACATACATGGAGTGCAGCAGCGGCTGGTCGAAGCCGGTCTGGTACTTCTCGGCCACGAGCAGCACCTGGTAGTCGTCGCCGCCGAACTTATCGGGCAGGCGGCTCTCGGCGAAGCCGTTCATGGCCGGCTCGCTGTACTCCTTGCCGCCGTCGGGGTCGGTCACGACGCCCGAGAAGGCGACCAGCGCCTTGATGCCGTCGTAGCCGTGGTCGCGCAGATAGGTGTCGAAGGCCCGCTTGTAGCGCACGGCGTGCAGGCGGGACCGCGTGACCACCATCGCCTTGGCGCGGCCGCCGATGGCGTAGCGGCTGAACTGGCGATAGTGTTCCACGATCACCGCCGTCTTCTGGGCGATGTTGTAGGGGTGCAGGTCGACGAAGCGGGCGATGGCGGAGCGCGCCCGCCGCGCCGGCAGCTCGGGGTCGTCGCGGGCCGCCTTCTCCAGCCTCCAGAAGCGCTGGTAGGTGACATAATGGCGCAGCACGTCCAGGATGAAGCCTTCCTCAACGGCCTGGCGCATCGAGTAGACGTGGAAGGGGCGGGGCTTGCCGTCGTCACTGCGCGTACCGAAGCGCTCGATGGTCTTGGCCTTGGGGGTCGCCGTCAGCGCGAGGAAGCGGAGGTTGGTCAGGCGGTGCAGCGGGACGGCGCCGAGCTCGTCCTCGAAGTCGTCCTCACCCTCCTCGGTGGCGTCGGCGGCTGCCTCGCCGCGGGCCAGCACGGTGCGCATCTTGTGCGCCGCCTCGCCCGTCTGGCCGCTGTGCGCCTCGTCGATGATCACGGCGAAGGTACGATCCATCAGCCCCTCCATCTTGCCCAGGACGAAGGGGAACTTCTGTAAGGTCGTGACGACGATGTGCCGGCCCTCGGCCAGCGACGTGGCGAGCTGGGCGCTGTCCTTGTCGATGCTGCTCACCACGCCGGCGGTTTGCTCGAACTGGGCCACCGTCCCCTGGAGCTGGCGGTCCAGCACGGTGCGGTCGCTGATGACGACGACGGTATCGAAGAGGAGCTGGTCGGGGGCATCGTGCAGTCGGAACAGGCCGTGGGCGAGCCGGGCGATGGTATTGCTCTTGCCACTACCGGCGGAGTGCTGAATGAGGTAGCGCCGAAAGCAGGTATGGGAAAGGCTCCATCTCTGAATCGCTAGCCAACCTGCGGATGGGCGCGGCCATTTGCCAGGCCGCATTGCTCGAACTGGGCGGCACCCTGTGGCGGCGCTCACAGTGCGCCAACCCCATCATCCGGAAGTTCGGGTTCACCGCCCGGTTGTCGGGAGCGAGAATCACGCCGGGTACGGACAACAAGTGCTACAATAGGCGACGCAGTGCCGTTGGCGCGAACTGTGCCACCACGATTAGCACGGCCGGTAATGAAGCTATGCATCGTTCCTCTCTTACATGCAGTCTTTCTGCGGCACTCGTTGCACCAGGATGTGCCAAGTGATCAGAGTCGAGGCAACGTTGCGTATGGGACACAGGACGGAGCCGGATGTTGAGTGATCTGACACGTCGGTTGGACGAGCTGGCACAAAGAGGACGTATGAATCTAAATATTAGGAAGGCTGAAGACGAAGCGATAAGATACCCGAAGGTGAGTACCCAAGACATCACAAAGATGGATTATCTAGATGAACAAGCAGCAGAAACTCTACTGCAGTCGGTCAACATACTACAGTATCTCTCCGATATGAACCAGATTATATTTAGCGGCAGGGGACTTCTTAAGAAAATAAGAATGAGAGAAGTACTCACTGAAATGGGTATTGATGCTGATGGGGCGCAGCAAGCGGGGCTCGGGCCGAAAAGAGAATATGCATACCATGGATATGAGCTCGACGTTCGTGGAAAGTATAAAGATGTATTCGATGGCGTGATCTTCAAACGAAAAGCGGGTGTTATTAAGGTTGAATCTGGGTATGAGGTTCGTGTATATGCCGGTGTGAGTGGAGCACAGTATCACAGAGGGTCTCCGCTCTTCCAGGGATATCATGTTGCTCGCATCATGGATTATACCATTTCAGGGCATCCACGAGTCTTCTTCCGCGGCATTAGCTTTGATTCCCCGCTGAGGGATATTCCACTGAGTAGCGATTTCGTAAATAAACTGAAATCGTATACGGAAGGTAGGATCGAGGAAATCGCACGGGAGGTCATCGACGCTCGGCATCCCGTCATTGGTGTTGAGAAGTAGGGTCGGTCTCATCGGTCCGTATGTCGATCTTGGTCTATCGTTGTTTGCCATGGCTACAGCCTCACGTCCGACTACCTCCTCAGGAAGTCACTGGCGGCTCAGACCAGTCAGGCGGCGTTTTTCCTGCCTGGCGTGGCCACGCGCGGTCGGGAAATTGACGCCGTAAAACTATTCCGCGCAGGCGGGTTCTACTCTAGTGACGCGTTTGCCCCTTGAGAGGTTGGTACCCGCGTTCCTGGCAGGAGAGTCTTGGCGCTAGTTGTGGCGACGTATCGGGCAGGACCGACGGTGCAGGTAGAGGGTGCCTGGAGGTTCCGATGTGTTCTTTCGGCCCGATGGTGCAATCGAAGGATGTCTCTCAATCGCCTCCAGCCAGTCCTGCTCGATGAGCCATTGGCGGATGTTGCTCTCGCCGCTGCCGGCGTCGCCGGTGAAGAGCGGTGAGCCGTTGAAGACAATGGCCAGGCGCGAGCCCACCCGCTCCGGAGGATCCCACTTGGCGATCATGTGCTGCAGAAATAACAAGGAGCCGTCGTTGATGCGCGGCAGCCCGGCGCCGAAGCGACCGGGCGTGCCCTGGCGCTCGTGCTCGTCGCGGACGACCTTCTCTACCTTCTTCCACTCCACGCCGAAGGGCGGATTGCACAGGAAGTAGTCGAAGGTCTGGCCGGGGAAACCGTCCTTGCTGAAGCTGTTGCCGACGACGATGTTGGACGCGCTCTGGCCTTTGATCATCATGTCGGAGCGGCAGATGGCGTAGGATTCGTCGTTGACCTCCTGGCCGTAGACGAAGAGCCGCGCGGAAGGGTTGAGGTCGCGCAGGTACTCCTCGGCGACCGACAACATCCCGCCGGTGCCGCAGGCGGGATCGAGCAGCCGGCGATTGATGCCGGGGGCGCTCAACAGCTCGCCGTCCTCGAGGAAGAGCATGTCGACCATCAGGCGGACGACCTCGCGCGGCGTGAAGTGCTCGCCGGCCGTCTCGTTGGACTGCTCGGAGAAGCGCCGGATCAGCTCCTCGAAGACATAGCCCATCTCGCGGTTGCTGACGGTGTCGGGGTGCAGGTCGATGGCGGCAAACTTCTGCAGCACCTGGAACAGGACACCCGCCTCCTCCAGCTTGCTGATCTGGGCGTCGAAGTCGAACTTCTCGAAGGTCTCGCGGGCCGTGGAGCTGAAGCCGTTGATGTAGCTGCGCAGGTTAGCGGCCGCCTGTCCAGGGTCGTCCAGCAGCTTGCGGAAGGTGAGCGCGCTGGTGTTGTAGAAGCTCTGCTTGGCCACGTGCTGCAATGCCAACTCCGGCGTACCCCGCTGAACCGCTGCCAGCACCGCTTCTTTGGTCGGCTCCAGCACGGAGTCCAGCCGGCGCAACACTACCAGCGGCAGGATGACCCGCCCATATTCGGAGGCTTTGTAGTCGCCGCGCAGCAGCTCGGCGATCGACCAGATGAAGTTGACCTTGTCGCTAAAGGACGCCACGCTCCCTCACCGCTCTCCACTGCGACGGACCCTCAGCCTGACAGCTCCTTCGGTGCAGGTGGCCGCTAGGGCGAGCCTGAGGAACCGGCCGTCACCGGTGAGGATACTGACGAGGCGGTATTAGCGCAATCGAGCCGGGCTCCGCAGGTGTGACTCAAACGCGCACAATAGACCAGACGCCGTACGGGCAGCCCCCTGGGATGGCGTCGAGGATGTCCTCGACCCGCAATCGCCATTCCCTAGGCGCCGCGCGACCCACTGTTTTTCGGTGATCACCGGCTGCCACAGGTCATGGTAGCGGGCGAGCGTGGGAGGCACGCCTGCGGCCACGCCTACAGTTAGCGCCGACGGGGACCTGCCGTGTCCCGGCGGTCACTGCTATTGCCTGCTACCATGCGGCCCAGTCGAATGCCTGTGGCTACTGCAACGTTCGAGACGGGGAGGATCTGGGTGCTGGGAGCAAGCCGAGATGCGCTGGTCGGGGCTGGGGTCGAGCGGCCCGGCGGTGACGAGACGCCGGTGCGGGTGGGGGTCGTCGGGGTCGGCAACCGCGGCTTCACCCACGTGCGCACGCTGCTCGACGTGCCCGGCGTGGAGATCCCCGCGATCTGCGACACCGACGAAGCGAATGTGGCGCGCAGCCAGGACTGTGTGCAACAGGCCGGGCGGCGCCGCCCGGAAGCCTACTCGCGGGGCGTCGAGGACTTCCGCCGAATGGTCGCCCGCGACGACCTCGACGCGGTGATCGCCACCGGGCCGTGGGAGCAGCACACCCCCGTCTGCGTGGCGGCTATGGAGGCAGGCAAGTACGCCGCGACCGAGGTCCCGGCGGCGCTCACGGTCGACGAATGCTGGGAGCTGGTCGATACCTCGGAGCGGACCGGCCAGCCTTGCATGCTCCTGGAGAACGTCTGCTACTACCGCAATGTCATGCTGCTCCTCAACCTGATCCGGCAGGGTCTGCTGGGCGAGCTGCTCCACGCCGCGGGCGGATATATGCACGACGTGCGCGGGGGCAAGATTGGGCCGACGGGCGAGGTGAAGTGGCGGGGCATGCATTCCGTCAAGCGCGATGCCAACCTGTACCCCACACATCCCATCGGCCCCATCGCCTGGTGGCTGGATATCAACCGAGGCGACCGGTTCACCCACCTGGTCTCCATGAGCAGCAACTCGCGCGGCATCAATCACTACGTCGCCCAGCGGTTCGGCGCGGATCATCCGAACGCCAAGCGCGAGTATGCGCTGGGCGACGTGAACACGACCCTGATCAAGACCGCCCGCGGCCTGACCGTCACGCTCTCCCACGACACCCAATCGCCACGGCCCTACGACCTGATCCTGACGGTGCAAGGAACGGAGGGCATCTACTCCGGCACGCTCGACAAGATCTACCTCGAGGGCCGCAGCCCCCGGCGAGGCACGCGCCACCAGGCGCCGGTCTGGGAGGACTTGACCGACTACTACCAGCAGTATGAGCACCCCATATGGCAGACACTGGGGCAAACCGCCAGGCAGTACCCGCACGGTCCGGCGGATTACATGGAGCTGCACCAGTTCGTGAAAGCGGTGCGCAATCGGAGCCAGACCCCCATCGATGTGTACGACACGGCGACGTGGAGCGTCATCACGCCGCTGACGGAGCAGTCGGTCGCATCGAGGAGCGCGACAGTCGATTTCCCTGACTTCACCAGGGGCAAATGGGCGACCGCGAAGCCGGTCGAGATCGTTCCATAGGACGCCACATGCGATTCCCGTCCGCCATCTGCCGGGCTGCCGGATGCTGGCTCGAGTCACAATGAACACCGTACGGAAGCCGTGCGGGGATTGAATGAATAATCAAAGTCCATCTCGATACTGACCTCGGCGGGGACATCGACGACCTCTGCGCCCTGGCGCTGTTGCTCCGGTGGCCGGGCGTCGAGATCACCGGGATCACGACGGTTGCCGAAGCGGATGGGCGCCGAGCGGGCTACACGAAGTACGCCCTCCGGCTCGCCGGGCGGGGCGACATACCGGTGGCCGCCGGGGCCGACGGCTCTGTGGGGCAGTTTCGGGCGCCCGTTGCCTTTCCGGACGAGGCGGCGTACTGGCCCGAGCCGATCCCGCCGTCACCGAATCCCCATACCGACGCGTTGGCGCTGCTCAAGCGCAGCATCGAGGCGGGGGCACGAGTCGTGGCGATCGGCCCCTACACCAATTTGGCCCGGTTCGACCGGGCGTTGCCCGGCCTGTTACAGCAGGCGGACCTCTATCTGATGGGCGGGCACGTCCATCCGGTGCGTCCGGGCTTCCCTCAATGGACCAACGACATGGACTGGAATGTGCAGTATGACGCTGCGGCAGCGCGCCACGTGCTGGAGCACACGACTCCGACGCTCGTGCCAATTGAGGCGACCGCGGAGACGGCGCTGCGCCGCGCCTACCTTCCGACATTGGGCGCCGCTGGACCGCTGGGGCGACTGCTGGTGCTTCAGGCGCTGGCGTGCGCGGTCGAGTACAACTATGAGGAGATCTACGGCAGCACCTGTGCGGGTCTTCCGGACGACATCATCAACTTCCAGCACGACCCGCTAGCCTGCGCTGTCGCGCTGGGCTGGGACGGAGTCACCATCGAGGAGCGGCCCTTGCGGCTGGAGCTGAGCGATGGCTGGCTGCACGAGCACGTCGATCCTGCCGGGCGACGGGTCCGAGTTGTGACCGCCGTCGACGGGCCGCGGTTCAACGCGTTCTGGCTGGATGTCGTGGCCGCGCCGGTCACTGCTGCCCAGAATCGGCGGTAGAGACTCGTAAGCCTCGGACGCGGTATGGCGCGGCATATCTGCCATCAGTCCTTGCCGGATGTGTTGCCTGAGGCACCTTCTTGCTCTCGATCGGCTCTGTATTTCCGAGGGCGCCGGCTCGGGGTGTTGCCAATTCCGGGAAGGACTGGAGAGACGACGTGGAACCGCTGGAGGCGCTGGTTCGCCAAGCCCAGTCCGGCGATGTTCCGCTGGCCTCCCGGCAGGATGCCTTCGGTGAATTGGTCCGTCGCTTCCAGGACCTGGCCTATGGCTACGCCTACGCCTTACTGGGAGACGTCCATCTGGCCGAAGACGCCGCCCAGGAAGCCTTCCTGACGGCGTATCGCCAGCTTGCCCAGCTCCGCGAGCCCGCTGCTTTCCCTGGCTGGCTGCGTCGCATCGTCCGCACGCATTGTCTCCGCCTCCGCCGGGGCCGGCAGCCCGCGACAATACCAATCGAGGCGGAGATCGACCCGACCGGGCTGGATTTCGCCGTCAGCCGGACAGACCCGGCAGCGTTGGCGGAGCAGCGTGAGACGCAGGAGTTGGTTGCAGCGGCAATCGCGGCGCTGCCGGACCGCGAGCGCGTGGCGACGGTGCTCTTCTACCTGGGCGGCTATGCCCAGCAGGAGATCGCCCAGTTCCTGGACGTGCCGGTCACAACGGTCAAGAAGCGGCTGCAAGCGTCCCGCAAGCGGATGCAAGAAAGGATGCTGACGATGCTACGCGACACCTTGCAGCAGCAAGGCCCCTCTGGTGACGAGCGATTCGTCGAGACCGTGCAGTTCTTCGCTGCATTTGAGGCAGCAGCGGCAGACGGCGAGCAGCTCCTGGTCGAGCTCCTCCTCCTTGACGGCTTGGACGTGAACTCCCGTGGCAAGGACGGCCGGACGCTGCTCTGCATGGCGGCGCAGCGGGGACACCTGGATGCCGCCGAGTTTCTCATAGAACGGGGCGCGGACGTCAATGCGCGCGACAAGGCCGGTAAGACTGCCTTGCAATGGGCGATCGCCCACAAGCATCGAACGGTGGCAGGTCTGCTCCGGCGTGGCGGGATGTCCTGAATGGGACATCTCTGAGCTCCGGATGCGATCGTCAAATTTGGGCCCGGCGAGTCGATGGCGCTGCTGGTGAACAGGGGACAGCGGCGACTTCACCTGCCCCTAAAGGAGCAGGCTAAGATTACAAAGCCGGCTGAAGCCGGCTAGAATACACATCTCGACATCGCGTGCAGCTAATGCCGCCTCTCGCGTATCTCAGCCGGCTTCAGCCGGCTTTGTAATCTTAGCCCTGGGCTTTAGCCCTGGGCGAACCCGCCGGGCGCCCGCGACCGGACCTTGCCGGAACCGCGTGACCGCACCGCTGAGCGGGTCTCACGGATGGGCACGCCTCATGCCTGGTCACCGTCGGATTGTTCGCCATCGGCCTGGACCGCTCATGCGCAAACTATCGCGCCACTGGCCGTCGACGGGCCTGTGGCGCCACCCCGACTTCCTCAAGCTGTGGGCTGGGCAGACCGTCTCGGCCTTTGGCTCGCAGATCACGTTCCTCGCACTGCCGCTGACGGCGGTGCTCGTGCTCGGCGCGTCACCGGCGCAGATGGGTCTGCTGCAGGCGCTGGAGTGGACGCCGAAGGTGCTGTTCAGCCTGGCGGCCGGAGTCTGGACCGATCGCTTGCGCCGCAAGCCGATCTTGCTCGTGGTGAATCTCGGGCTGGCCGCGGCGGTCGGATCGGTGCCGATCGCCGCCAGCTTGGGGCGCCTGCATATTGGGCAGCTCTACGCCGTGGCGTTCCTGATGGGTTCGCTTTCGCTCCTTTTCGGTGTGGCCAACGCGGCATACCTGGCGACCCTGATCGGGCGCGACCAGCTCATCGAGGGCAACAGCAAGCTGCAGGTGACCTGGTCCGCGTCGGCCGTGATGGGGCCCGGCATCACTGGTGCGCTGGTGCAACTGCTCACGGCGCCACCAGTCTCCTGGGCGGGCTGCTGGCGAGGCCGCTGGCGCAACGGTACGGGGTGGGACCGACGCTGATGGGCTCGCTTGCGCTCGCTGCCGCCGCTAGAGTGATCCTGCCGCTCGCGCGTGGACCGCTGCCCCTGGCTACCGCGATGCTGCTGGCGTGGGCCTGCCTCTCCGGCCTGGCGGTCCCGATCAGCGCGATCAGTGTGGCGAGCTTGCGCCAGGCGATCACGCCCGACTCGCTGCAAGGCCGCGTCAACGCCACCTTGCAGTTCCTCAACACCATCCCTGTGCCCCTGGGTTCGCTCTTCGGCGGGTACCTCGGCAACCTGTTCGGGACGCGGGCAGTACTGGCGGTCACGGCATCTGGCTTTGTCCTGGTCGTGGTCGGCTGCTTCCTGTCGCCGCTTCGCACCCTTCGCGAGCTTCCCTCGCCGATCGAGCGAGCGGCTACGGAAGGCAATCCCGCCTAGGAGCGTCCGATCACTCGGTCGTACTCCGCGTGAGGGCCTATCCAGAACCACACCACGGTGTCCGGGGCGGCGTAAATCCCTACGGCTCGGTAGTTCCTCGTAATTCGCACTGAGCACATCGGCGGGTTAGACCCCCTGATCCGCTCAAAATGCAATCCCGGATGCCGGGGATTACCCATCCAGGTGCGATAGGCGTCTCCTGCCTGGTCCTGTATCTCGTCCGGCAGAGTCTCCAGCAGGAGGTCGAAATCGCGGGTCTTGTGCGAGTTCACATCCGCTGCATCGAGCTGGTGTTCTCCGCCTGGTATTCTTCAAGAGCCTGCTTGCCTAATCGCTCCAGCAGACGCAGGCTTTCCGGACTCTCGACCAGCTCGCGCCACTCAAGTTGCTCGTACGCCTCCTCGATCAGTTCGGCTAGTCGGTCCTGATCTGCCGGGGGGAGCGATGGTAGCTTGGCTATCGCCCGCTCCAGTGCTTCAGTCATGTACCGCTCCAACCGTTACACAGCAGGACATGGTAGCAGGAGGATGGGCTAGAGAGCCAATCCAACACCATAATGCCACTTGACAGGACACTGCGAGTACGGTACTGTACGGTACTGACGCTGCCTGGGAGGCGCCGCGATGAGTGGCCTGACGCCGTCGCGCGCCGAGGATGGGCGTCTATCTCAAAGGCCTGCTCGCCATCAGCGCATTCCTGTAGATCAAGACGCTCGCTTTCAACGCGCGTAAGACCCGAGTCCTGATCAGGCTCGGGTACCGTCGACGTCGAGGAGGGGACACATGCTCGCCACCAGGAGTCGGCCCGTCTCGGGGCCTACCCTTCGGCGCATCGGCTGGCTGCTGCTGATGGTCAACGCGCTGGGGCTGGCGCTCTTCTCGGCGCGCTACTTTAGCCTCAACCCCGCCACCTTCCTGCAGCGGCAGGTGTACCTCGCCCACCTCGGCCCGCTGCTGCTGCACATCAGCGGCGGCGTCGTGGCGCTGGCGATCGGGCCCTGGCAGTTCGCGACGGGCCTGCGCACGAGACACCCAACGGTGCACCGATGGATGGGGCGCACCTATGTGGCAGCCGCCCTGGCGGCCGGTGTGGGCGGTCTGCTCATGGCGCCGCTCACGCTGGGTGGGCCGCTGGCCCACCTCGGCTTTGCCGTGCTCGCTGTGCTGCTCCTATTCACGACCGCGCGGGCCTTCGTGGCCATCCGGCGCCGCCAGATCGCGACCCACCGGGCTTGGATGATCCGCTCCTACGCGCTCGTCTTCGCGGCGGTGACGTTCCGAAGCTGGCTGGGCGGGCTGCTCGCGACCGGCCTGCCCCACGACCAGGTCTATGCCGTCGGCGCCTGGGCCTCCTGGCTCATCAACCTGTACGTGGCCGAGCTCCTGATCGCTCGCCTCGACGCCCGCGTCCGCGCGACCACCCGCGCGACATGAGCGAGGCCACGCAAGCTGAGCTCCAGCGCTGGCCGGCCCGCCGCACACCGTACCGACCGCTCGTCTTACCGGACGAGGAGCGCGCCCGCCACGCTGCCGGCCTCATTCAGCTCGTCACGCCTCGCTTTGGTGCCGCCGATGCCATCGACTAGCCGTCCTGGCAGCGTTACCAAGCGCGACCACATCCGCCATGCGGCGCAACAGCTCTTCGTCGAGGAGGGCTTCGAGCGGACCACCACCGATGCCATCGCCGCCGCCGCTCACATCTCCAAGCAGACCTTGTACCGCTACTACCCGAGCAAGGCGGAGCTGCTGCTCGATATCTTGGGCCGCCTGTCGGTCAACAATCCCTGGAGGGACCCGGACGCGGTCCCATCGGTGGGGAGTCGGGCGGCGCTGGAGGAGCAATTGCTGAGCATCGCGCGTGGGATCGCCTGCCACACGACCGACCCGACCTTCCTCGGTCTGGAGCGCGTGCTCATCGCCGAAATCCCCCACTTCCCGCACCTGGCGCAACGTTTTCACCAGACCGTCACGGAACCGGGCTTTGGGATTGTGCTCTCTTTGCTGGAGTGCGCCCGCGCGGCCGGCGTGGTCAAAGTGGACCCGTCACCGGCGGTGGCCCGCCTGTTCCTTGGACCGCTGCTTAGCTACGTCTACCTCGACGGCCTCCTCACGGCGGAAAAGGACCGGCGCGTCCCTGACCCTGGGGAGGTGCGCGTGCTGGTGCGCCTGTTCCTCGATGCCGTCACCTGACGATCCATGCAAGGAGAGCGATATGGCGATATCCCCCGGGTTGTCCCGCGTCCTGACCGCGCTTTGCGGCATCGTCGGCGTGGCCATGCTCGGCGCCTACTTTGCCGCGCCGATTCCCCAGCCGCCCACCAACGCCAGCGCAGCCCAGGTGGCCGACGTCGCGATGCGCTACCGCGACTCCGTCATGCTGGGAGGCTGGCTCCAGGCTTGCGGCACCACGCTCTCCGTCGTCTTCTTCCTCAGCCTCGTCCACCGGTCGGGCGCCGTGACCAAGCTGGCGGGCGTGCTCACGACCCTGGCATCGGCCGTGCTGCTGGCGGTCGGGCTGTTCGAAGCTAGCTTGCTGATCGACGTGGCCACGGCGGCCGCCAACGGCCATGCGGCGACCGCGCTCAGCAGCTACGACCTGATGGGGGTGTTCGTCCATACCTTTCCGATCGTGCCGGCGCCCTTCACCTTCCTGTCGCTGGGCTGGGTCCTCCTCGGCTCGCCCGTGCTGCCGCGGCTGTTCGGCTATCTGGCACTGGCGATCGGCGTGGCCTTTGAGGTCGTCGGTTTCGCCGGCCTCTTCAGCTCGGCCGCGCTCATCGCGACCATTGTCGTGATCGCCGCCTTCGAGCTCTGGATTCTCGCCGCGGCGATCGTGCTCCTCGTTCGCGGAGAGCGGGCTGCCAGCGCGGTAGGGTCAGCCGCGTAGCGGCCTCGCGGGAAGGGCGGCAACGAGGGGTCTTCCCGCGGTGGATGCCCAGGCACGGTCGCCTCGCGCGCCTGCATTGGCCGTGCTGAGACGTCCCGAGGGGGAACCGTTATCGCCTGGCGCCTAGAGCGAAGGGAAGATGGGAGTGCCGGAGCAAGCGCCAGGTGGAGCAAGCGCCCGGTGGAGCGAGCTCAGGTCGGGTTGCGGCTATTCGCCTGACGGAGCAGGCAGGCGTAGTCGGTAGACTGGGATCGGGATGTCGAAGCCGCGCAGGCCGAGCAGGCGAGGACGAAGAGCGCGCTTCCCCGATTGCAAGCCCAGGGGGCCCACTACCGCCTGCCAGGTGACCTCGTCCAGGTAGATGGCGCCAGACGGCGCCTTTCCAGCCAGCCGGGCAGCCAGGTTCACCGCGGGGCCGATGATGGTGTGGTCCAGCCGCTTGCCCGAGCCGATGTTTCCGACGACGACCTCTCCCGTGGTGACACCGATGCCGATGCCAAGCGTCTCGGGCAATACATGGTCTTGCCCCCAGTCCTGGCGGAGGCCGGCGAAGACCCGCTGTATGGCAATCGCGGAGCGGACGGCGCGCAGCGGATCGTCGGCGTGGCGCGCTGGCGCGCCGAAGAATCCCAAGACGGCGTCCCCGGCGAACTTGTCGACCGTGCCGTCGTAGCGGAAGACCACGTCGGTCAGACGGCTGAAGTATTGGTTGAGGAGATGGACCATCGCCTCGGGGCCGATCCGATTCATCAGCTCGGAGCTGCCGCGCATGTCGCCGATGACGGACGTGACAGTCAGGCGCTGCCCTTCCAGCAGCGGACGGGTCGCGCCGCTGATGAGCCGCTCGGCGACCGCGGGCGAGAGATACTGCTCCAACAGTCCGCGCAGGCGGAACTGCTCACGCTGTTGCGTCAGGTAGCGCTCGAAGAGCCGGCTGTTCTCCAGGATGATGGCTGCCTGGTTGGCGAGAAACGACAACAGCCGGCGATCGTCAGCGGAGAACGGCGGAGCAGCCGGCAGACGGCGCAGCCAGACGCCCGCCAGCTCCCGATCGTCGTAGGTGATCAGGTGGAGCAGTTCGTCGTCCGCGGGCCTGGGGATCGCCCGGTCTGTCCAACGGGCCAGCACGTCGGCGCCGGATGGGGGCGAGCCGCTGATGGCCGTCGTTGCCGCAACCACGGCGGCGCCGTCGTTCAGGATCACCAGCGCGCCTTGATCGGCTTGCAGCGCACCGGCCAGGCGCTCCAGCAGGAACCGATGCAGGCGTCCGGCGGTCGGTAGCTTGGCGGCACCGAGGACGAGCTCGTTCGCGGTTTCCATCGCCCGGACGTGGCGGCGTAGCTCGTTCGCGGACTGCTCCGGCGTGGGCGCCCGCGTGATCGGTGGTAGGGACGGAGAGGCGCCGGCATCCATCACGGCGCGACGGATTGCCGCGCCAGCTCTTCCGAGTCGAACATCGGGATGTAGCGGGATAGACCCATCATGCGGAAGATCTTCTGGTAGTGCGGCGTCAGGCCGGTGACCATGAGGCGCCGGTCGGACTTGCGCGCCTCGGTGAGTAAGCCGATGACGATGGCGATGCCGGCGCTGTTCAGGTAGTCCACGCCGGAGAAGTTGAGCAGGACATCCTGGGCGTGCTGTTCGGATGCCTCGCGGTAGGCGGCGTTCACCGCGTCTTCGGCGAAGGTGGTCATTTCTCCCTGGAGGTCGATCACCACCAACGACGAGAGCGGGCGTAGCGCCACCCGTATCCCCTGTGCCACGGCCCGGCTCCCAGCGCTTCAGGCTTCGAGGTGAATCACCATGCGCACCTGATTGCCGTCGCGCGTGGACGTGAACTGCACCTCGTCGACGAGGGATTGTATCAGGAACAGCCCCCAGCCTCGCGCGCTGGCAGTACCGGCCAGCTTTTCCTCGAGTTCGGGGATGGTCGCGACCGCTCTCGCGGCATCGAAGGGCGTAGGAGAGTGGTCGTGGACGTTGATTTTGAGCTGCTGCTCTTCGGGATAGAGGACGATCACTACCTTGCCGGCTTCGCCGGTCGCGTTGCCGTGCTCGATGGCGTTGAGGGTCGCTTCGGACACGGCCGTCTTGATGTCCTCGATCCGGTCGGCCGGGAAGCCCATCAACCTGGCTACGCTGGCGGCGACGTCCATGGCGGCGCGCTCCCAGCCGAGCTCGCTGGGGATGCGCACTTCTACCTTGCGTGGCCGCTGGCGCTTGCTGGGTGACACGTTCTCAGCCATCGTGGCACGCCTCTCCCTGAAGGCCAGATGATGGAGTTACGCGTAGCACGACCAGGGTCATGTCGTCGTGGCGTGGGATGTCGCCACACCAGGCGCCGACATCCCGCCAGATTCCGTCCGCCACGGCATCGGCGCTGTCGGCCTGCGCGGTCCAGTAGGCCGCCGAACCTGCCAGGCGGCCAAACCCGAAGAACTCGCCCGGCGCGACTGGTAGTGGGATGTGGGCGCCGGTGGCGCCGGTGACGGCGCGGTCATGGACGGTCGGGCGTGCTTGGGCTGGCGCTTCGGCCAGCCCGTCGGTGGTGAATACCACCGCGTCGTCGGGGAGGAGCTCTATCACCAAGTCCATGTAGGGAGGGTCCGGCAAGATGCCGAGGGGCAGGCGTTCGCCTTCCGGCTCGAGCTCCGTGGCCACACCGCCGCGGCACAGCAGTGGTGGCGCCTGCCCGGCGTTGGCCAGCCTCAATCGGGCCCCTTTCTCGCACGGCTCGACCAGGGCAAGCGCGCAGGCGACGAACTCGCGATACCCGGCGCTTGCCTGCAAGAGGGCGTTGGCCAGACCCAGTGTGCGCGCCGGCGAGTGTGCCGGGCCGTCGTGTGTGACGTCTCCGACGTCTGCGCCGGCCAGATCGTCCTGGGAGCGCTGAGCGCCCGCGCGCAAGGCGGTTTGGGCCTGAGCCATGACCAACGCCGCTGGGATGCCCTTGCCAGCGACATCGCCGATGGCGATCTGCAGCGGCGGCTGATGGGGATATCGGTGGTCCGACGCTGGGAGGGCGACCACGTCGAAGAAGTCGCCGCTCATCTCCGTGGCCGAACGGAAACGGATAGCAATCTCCAGCGCGCCGGGCCAGTTCGGCAGCGCGGTCGGCAGGAGGCGCTGCTGGATGTCGTGGGCGCGCGCCAGCTCGCGGAGCGTCAGCTCGTGCTCGATCTGTTCCTGTTGAAGCCGGGCGTGGTCGAACAACACCGAGGCCTGTTGCCCCACATGGGCGAACACGTCCAGGTCCGCTCGGTCGTAGAGGTCTTGCGACCGGCGGGCGCTGATCGCCCAAACGCCAATCAACTCGCTTGGACCGGAAAGTCCGGAGCGACTCGCGCTCACCCCGGGCTGCGTCGTCCCCCCATCTCGCTCCACCGGCTCCGTCCTGTCAGCGCGCAGCGGCACAAGCAGCCGGGCGCCGAGCGCGTACCACGGCGCTAGGGCCGGCGCGCTCGCCGCTACGACCGGCAGCGGGCTGCTACCGAGCATCTCGTCGGAGAGCAGTATTGGCCCAGTGGCGTCCGCAAGCAAGGACAACAAGGGGACGGGAGAGATAGGCAGGCCGTCTCGCTTAATGGAAAGCACGCGGTTTACGGCAGGCGGAAGCAGTATCCACGCGCCGGCCAGGTGGAGTCGCAGCGCGGCATGCCGGGTGAGGAAGTTGGTGACAAAAGCTGGCGGTTGTACTTGACCGAGCTGGTCATTCGCCTCCTGGAGGAAGCGCTGCCGCCGCAGCCGGTCGCGGAGGATGGTCTGATCGAGCAGCGCCTGCAGCTTGAGCCGGGCAGGATGGGCAACGGCGGCCATAAGCAGCGCGATCAGCACGTCGACTGCCTGGTTGGTTGCCTTGTCACCGGTAATGGCTTCGGCAGCGAGGGAAGCGAGGAAGGCCAGCGCCACGTAGCCCAACACGAGCAGGGCGGTGAGGATGGCGTAGAGGATGGTGGCCTGAACGACTCGATCGACGTCGAATAGGCGATAGCGCAGGACGGCGAAGCCGATGGCGACGGGCAGGAGGCTCCAGGAAACGATGCCAACCGCTAGCGACCAGTTGGTGACACCCGTGGCGGTGGCGAGCGGGAACACTGAGCCACCAACCCAGCCCACCACGCCGATGGTCACCGCCCAGAGAATCCACTTGAGCTGAGCACGGGCGATCGGCGTTGGCGGCTTCCGGTAGGCACGAACGACGAGCGCAAGGACGGCGACCATCAGCAGGGCAGCGACGGCATAGGAATAGCCTTCGACCGGCGAGTAGGCTTGCAGGGTGAAGGCGGCACTCACCGCGAGCGGAATCACATACAAGGCCGCCGTAGCGCCGCCGATCCTCCTCAGCGCGGCGGGTCCCAGCGACCTGACCCTTGCCAGCCAGGGATGGACGGTCGGGAAAACCAGGAAAAAGTGCAGCAGCGCCGAGCAAGCAAGAAGACCGAGATAGATGATCGACCGCTCGACCCACGGCTGGTAGTACACGTCGGACAAGGGGGCGGCGACTATCGAGAAGGCGATGGCGCTGCCCATGATCATTGCCAGGCGTGCGGCGATGTCGTTGGGGCGGGCCAGGGTCACCAGGACCCCGATGCCGAGGTTGAACACACCAGTAATCGTGAAGGCCAAGATGCGCGCCAGAAACTCCGGCCGGTCGATCAGCGCTTGCCGGCGTACGGTCACCTCGACCGGCGGGCCGAAGCTGCTTTGGCCCGGGCCAGATACCGCGTGCTGCACCCGCAGCGTTTTGCCGACGCCCGCCGGTCCAGGCCCAAACGCTGACCACAGGAAATCAACGGTGTCTCGGACTGGGGTACCGTCTACCGACAGGATGCGATCGCCGGGCTGCAAGGCGGCCCGCACACCAGGACCGTCCGGATCGAACCCGGCGATGCTGAGCCCGTTCGTGTCGAAGCTCGCCACGATGCCCATATCACCCCGAAGCGCATAGCTGATCCAGGCGCCGGCGAGCAAGGGGATATAGACAGCGAGGATGGCCAGCGCGATGCCACGCCACCAGCGGCCGGCGGGATTTCTTCGCGCGTCGTTCGCAGCGCTCCCGATCCCCGCTGACGCCGCGGTCCCGGCGCGCCCAGGACCTGGGTAGGATCGCTGAACGGTAGAGGTCTCACTCATGGGAGGAGTCCTCCGCATGCGAAGCCGGAAGTGCGCAGGCCGTACAGGAATGCGCATGCTCGTCCCGCCCGGTCGAAGCCTCCACTGCTCGAGCGCGGTCATTGCCGCTAAGGACACACAACACGATCAGCGTCATGTCGTCGTGCGGTGGCGTGTCGCCACTCCAGGCGCGCACGTCCTCCCAGATACCGGTTACTACCTCTTCGGCGCCGCACGCGCACGCGGCCCAGTGCGCCGCGGACGTGGCGAGTCGCCCAAACCCGAAGACCTCGCCGGGCCGGGATTGGGGGACCGGATCGGCGCGATCGGCGGGTGGGCCAGCGTCAACCGACAGGGCGGTGTTCACAGGCTGCACCGACCCTGGCAGGCTGCGTGCCGGAACCTGCCGAGCTGGAGCGCCGGCCAGCCCGTTGGTCGCCAAGACGACCACGTCGCCGGCCCGGAGATCGATCTCCAGATCGCTGTAGGCAATATCGGGGACAACGCCGAGGGGAAGATGGTCGCCGTCGGGCTCCAGCTCAGTGGCCAACTTGTCCCGGCAGAGCAGCGGCGGCGCCTGCCCTGCGTTGGCCAGCCGCAGCAGCGCACCACCGGCGCGCGGCTCAACCACGGCGAGCGCGCAGGCGACGAAGTGTTCGCGCCCGGCGCCGGCGTGCAGAAGACGGCCGGCTAGCCGGAGTGTATGCGCGGGAGATAGGGACGGATTCGGCGCATCATTAGGACTCGCACCTCCTGCCGCGACCGGCACTGACTGGCGAGCGCGGGTGCGCAAGGCGGTTTGTGCCTGCGCCATGACCAGGGCTGCCGGCATACCCTTGCCGGCCACGTCACCCACCGTCACCTGCAGCGGCGGTAGTCCGGATACGCCGATCGTCGCCGAAAGCGCCACCGCGTCGTAGAAGTCGCCGCTCATCTCTTCCGCTGGGCGGAAGCGAGCGGCAATATCCAGGAGGCCGGCCCATCCGGGTAACGCGGCGGGCAGCAACCGCTGCTGCAGCTCGTGCGCCCTGGCCAGCTCGCGACGGGTCAGCTCGTGCTCGACTTGGTCCTGATGAAGTCGATCATAGTCGAGGAGCACCGATGCCTGTTGCCCCACCCGGGTGAAGGCGGCCAGGTCGGCCCGGTCGAAGAGGTCCCCCGATCGGCGCGCGCCAACGGCCCAGATGCCAAGCAGCGGCCGTTTGGCGACGTGAGGATCCGTATCGTCGGTGTCACCAGCAGGCGCTGTGCTGTTGCTTGCGCCGCCCGGTTGGTCAAGGCCGGCCCGCAAGGGCACAAGCAGCCGGGCGCCGCTGTCGTGCCACCGCGTAAGGTCGGGATGAACTGCCGGCATGACTGGCAGCGGGCTGCTCCCCATCGACGTGGGTTCGTCCAAGAGCAAGACCGGCCTCGTGGCGCTGGCAAGGAGTGAGAATAGCGGATCGACGGACGTGGGCGAGCGGTCGGTCCCCGGCGATGGCCGATTCCGCGTAGCGGGTGACAGTACCACCCAAGCGCCGGTCAACGCTAGGCGGCGTGCCGTGTGGTCGGTCAAGAAGGCGGCGACGGCGACCGGAGACCGGGCGTGGCCGAGCTGTTCTGTCGCTTCATCCAGGAAGTGCTGCCGCCGCAGCCGGTCGCGATAGATGGTCTGATCGAGCAGCGCCTGCAGCTTGAGCCGGGCGGGATGCGCCGCGGCCGCCACGACGAGGGCGATCAGCACCTGGACGGTCCGGCTGGTCGTGGGGGCGCCGGTGATCAGCGCCGCGGCTTGGGCGGCAAAGAAGGAGAGGGCGACGTAGCCCAGCACTAGCAGCGCGGTGAGCGACACGTAGAGGATCGTGCCCTGAAGGACGCGGTCCACGTCGAATAGGCGGTAGCGCAGCACGGCAAAGCCGATGGCAATAGGGAGGAGCGTCCAGGCGCTGAGGCCCGCCGCGAGAGAGATAGCGCTGATCCCGGCGGCGGTTACCTGCGGGATCACCGCGCCGCCGACCCACCCGATGACGCCGACAGCCAGCGCCCAGAGGATCCACTTGACCTGGGCGCGCGTGAGCGGAGTCGGCGGATGGCGGTAGCTCCAGGCGAGAGCCAGCAAGGCCGCGCCAACCAGCGCCGCGTCGAGGAAGTAGGAGTAATAGATGGCCGGTGAATTCGTATCGAGCGACAGGAGGGCGCTGACGGCCAAGGGGAGAACGTAGAGCAGCAGCGTCGCTCCGCCGAACCGCTGAGCGACTGCTGGCCCCAGCGTGCGGAGCCTGGCGAGCAGCGGCTGGGCCGCAGGAAACGTCACAAAGAGGTGCAGCAATGCCGAGCCGGCGACGGTACCCACGAGAAAGAGAGAACGGTAAAGCCAGGGCTGGTAGACCAGGTCGCTCAACGCCGGGATCAGTACCGCGTAGCCAACGGCGCAGCCGAAGGCGAAGGCGATGCGAGCAGGCGCATAACCTGGGCGAGCGAGCAGAACGGCCGTGGCGACGACAAGATTGGCGACGCCGGTGAGGGTGAAGGCAAGTATGCGGAAGAGGTATTCCGGCCGCGACGCGAACGCCTGCCGGAGCAGGGCCACCTCAGTGGGCGGGCCGAACGATGCCCCGCTCGTGCCCGGCAGCAGATGCTGGATCATCAACCGCTCTGCCGTGCCATCCGGACCGGGCGCGTACACCTGCCAAAAGCGGTCGGTGTTCCGCGCCTCCATGCCATCGACGGCGAGGATGCGGTCCCCCGGCTGGATGCCGGCTCTGGCGCCGGGACTGTCCGGATCAACCAGGATGACCGTTAGCGCGCCATGCTTAAACTCGCTGTTTGTCCCGTCGTCGCCGCGATTGGCGTAGCCGCTCCAGGCCACCACCCAGAGCGGCAAGTAAAGGCCGAGCAACAGCAATGCCATGCCCTGCCACAAGCGGCCCGCTGGTGCGCGCTCGTGCTCGTCAGTCGGCACGGGTTTCAAGGTCGACGGCCCCGTTCGCTCCCTGTGGCTTGCAAGGCTGCCCCGGCCATGGCGCCGAGCTGCCCTGAAAATGCCCCTCCCCAACCCCTCCCCAGCAAGCTGGAGAGGGGCTTTTCATCCGCGCGGGCGGCGGCGCACCGCCGTGGGGTCTGCTGTGGACTGCCACTTCGCCTCCCCGCTCCAGTCGTCCCATTATCATCCAGCCTCTTCGCGCTGGCTGTGGCGTTGCGCACAGCGCCGCGGTGACGCGCGTCACACGGCGGCGGCGGCACTAGTGGGCCGTTTGGCGCGCGGTAGGCCATTCGATGCGGCCCGGGTAGGGGCAGGTCTCTGTGCCTGCCCTGTCTCCCGCACAAATGGGTCCCGCCGTGCAGACGGTCACCAGGGCAGGCACAGAGACCTGCCCCTACTGACGGGTCGCCTATGGCATGCTGCGACACAACTGACCCACTAGCCGAACCCGCAGCCGGGCGTGCCAAACGTCCGACATCGCCATATCATGTAGTCCGCGCCCGCAGGATGTCCGGGCGAAGCAGCGCGATCACTCCATTATCCCGCCGGATGAGCCCTTGTCGCTCGAACGACGCGAGGCATTTGTTCACCGTCTCACGCGTCGCCCCAACCAGCCCCGCCAGCTCCGTCTGGGTCAGGCGTGGCGTCACGGGCGGACCGCCGTCACCCTGCTGGTGGGCGGGGCGAGCGAGCTGCAAGAGCATCCGGGCCAGACGCGCCGGAACGTCGAGGAAGGTCGCGTCCTGCAGCAGCTCGATATTCTGGCGGACCAGGCCGCAGAGTGTTGCCAGGAGCTGGATGGCGACGCCGGGATGCGTCTCGACGTAGCGCAGGAAGTCGTCGCGGAGTAGGAGCAGCAGCGTGCTGGCCTCGGTGGCGATGGCGTCGGCGGAGCGCGCGCCGCCGTCCAGCAAGGCGAGCTCGCCGAAGAAGTCGCCGGGACCGAGCGAAGCCAGGACGAGCTCGCGGCCCTCAGGTGAGGGTAGCGCGATCTTCACCTGCCCGGTTTCGAGGAAGAAGAGGCTCGTGCCGGGATCGCCCTGCAGGAAGATCGTCTGACCTGGCGCATAGCGGCGTCGGCGCAGGTGGCGGGCCAGCTCCTGCTGCTCACTGACCGCCAGACCAGCAAAGAGGGTGACGCGCGAGAGGAGGCTGGACTCGGCCACGCCTCCACCTCCCGTTGTGCGGCCGGCTCGCTTGCGGCGATCGCCCCATGATGATCCGTCTGTCGTTGCTGTCAAGCGGCATGCTGACGCGGACATGAACGTGATCGCCGGCGATGCACATGCCTGTCGGGCGCTACATGATCGCCACCGCGCAACGGTCATTCCGCTGTCGAAGGTGGGGCGGCAGCGTGCGCGGCGGCGCCTGCTGCTGGACCAGCAGACTAACAGTTTAAACCCTGCTGCAGCAGGCTAGGCCTACGTCCGCGTCCGGCATCCTTAGCCGGCTTCAGCCGAGTTTGTCCTGTTAGCCCGACTGTTCAGCGTTGGGCGGGCCCTCGGAGGCCGCGCCACCGGCCATGCGCCACTGGCATCAACTGTGTGCGTGCTTGTGTG
>CALBSQ010000280.1 GCA_937967325.1 uncultured Chloroflexota bacterium | reverse complement strand
TCCGCCGCTCGCCAGTGGAAAAAGCGGCGTGATCACACGGGATTGGTATTATTCGGTAAGGTCCGTCGCGGCGAGGTTTCCCCGGGCCTGCTCGCGGCACCGGCGCCGGCAGGCGCCAATCGAAAAGCCCCTGGTATACTGCGGGCGTGGGCACATAAGTGCCGGCTGGCAGGGGCAATGTGACGTTGATCCAGCGCAATGCCTTCTGGCTGGAGCGCCTGCAGTCCCTGACCGGCGTTGTGCCGATCGGCGCCTTCATCGTCTTCCACTTCTACGAGAACGGCAAAGTACTCCAAGGTGCGCAAGCCTACAACGATGCCTCCGCCGGTATTCGCCAGACTCCTTTCTTGCTGTTCTTTGAGATAGCGCTGATTTACTTGCCCATTCTCTACCACACGATCTACGGGCTGCGCCTGTTCGGCATCTCCCGACCGAATAACCGCTCCTACCGCTACCGGCGCAATACCTTCTATACGGTGCAGCGGCTCACCGGTTTTATCCTCATCTTGTTCATCGGCTTCCACGTAGCTACCTTTCGGTTCGGGCAGTTTGTGAATAGTCCCCCCACCTTCGGCGGCGTGTTGGAGCAGTTGAGCAATCCCCTGGTGTTCGTGTGGTTCCTCATTGGGGTCGCCGCGGCGGCGCTGCATCTGGCCAATGGGCTGTGGAGTTTCCTCGTGCGCTGGGGCATCACGATCGGACCGACGGCGCAGCACCGGTCGGCCTACGTCATGGCCGGGTTCTTCGTACTCCTGACCGCGGCCGGTTGGGCCGTTTGTACGGCCTTTTTCTTGAGCGCGCGCCAGTTGGCCACGCTGCATGGACTGGCCCAGTAAGCATCGGCTAACTAGCGGCCCGGCTGCCCTTAGAAAGGCTTGAAGCGAATGCCGGCTCGACCACAGGTCATCATCGTCGGCGGTGGACTTGCCGGACTGTCGGCCGCGATCAAGATCATCGAGCGCGGCCTGCCGATCCAGCTTTTCTCCATCGTGCCGGTGCGCCGCTCGCACTCGGTGTGCGCCCAGGGAGGTATCAACGCGGCGATCAACCAGAAGGGCGAGAACGACTCGCCGGCCAAGCATTTCGATGAGACGATCTTTGGCGGCGACTTCCTGGCCAACCAGCAACCGGTCAAGGACATGTGCGAGGCGGCGCCCGATATCATCTTCTTGCTCGACCGCATGGGCGTTCCGTTCAACCGGACACCGGAAGGCAATCTGGACTTCCGCCGCTTCGGTGGCACCATGTACAGCCGCACGGCTTTCGCCGGCGCTACGACCGGCCAGCAGCTCTTGTACGCGCTCGACGAGCAGGTGCGTCGCGGCGAGGACGATGGGCTGGTGGAGAAGTTCGAGGGCTGGGAGTTCATCTCCGTCGTCCGGGACGACGGCGGCGCCTGCAAAGGCATCGTCGCCCAGCACCGGACGACGCTGGAAATCCGCGCCTTTCCGGCCGATGTGGTGATCCTTGCCACCGGTGGCTGCGGCTTGATCTTTGGCAAGAGCACCAACTCCCAGGTCAACACCGGCACGGCGGCGAGCGCTGTGTATCGGCAAGGCGCGATCTACGCTAACGGCGAGTTCATCCAGGTCCATCCCACGGCCATGGCCGGCGAGGACAAGCTGAGGCTGATGTCCGAGTCGATCCGCGGCGAAGGTGGTCGCGTCTGGACCTACAAGGACGGCAAGCCCTGGTATTTCCTTGAGGAGTGGTATCCCGCCTACGGCAACCTGGTACCGCGCGACATCGCCACCCGCGCTATCTTCAAGATCTGCACCGAGCTAGGGCTTGGCATCGACGGCGACAATCTGGTCTACCTGGACATCAGCCACCTGCCGGATGACCTGCTGGAAGCGAAGCTCGGCGGCGTGCTGGACATCTATGAGAAGTTCACCGGACTCGATCCGAAGAACGTACCGATGCGGGTCTTCCCGGCCGTCCACTACTCCATGGGCGGCCTGTGGGTTGACTACGACCAGATGACGAACATCCCCGGCTTGTTCGCCGTGGGTGAGGTGGATTTTCAGTATCACGGGGCCAACCGACTGGGCGCCAACTCATTGCTCTCCTGTATCCACGGCGGTTTCGCAACTGGCCCGAAAGCGGTCGAATACGCGCAAGGGCTGCGTACCCGAGTGAGTGACCTGCCGGAGCGCCAATTTCGGCAGGAAGTCTCGCGTCGTCAAGAAGAGAGCGACGCCTTGTTCCGGCAGGACGGAGACGAGAACCCATACCTCTTGCATAAGGAACTGGGCGAGTGGATGACTAAGAACGTCACGGTCATTCGTTACAACGACCGCCTGCGGGAGACCGACCAGAAGATCCAGGAGCTGATAGCGCGGTTTCGACATATTCGGCTACCCGACAATCACCGCGTGGCGAATCAGGCGCTCTTCTTCACCCGCGAGCTCTGGAACATGCTGGAGCTGGCCCGGGTGATTACGCTGGGCGCGCTGCGGCGGAATGAGAGCCGAGGCGCCCACTACAAGCCGGAGTTTCCCGAGCGAAACGATGCGGACTGGCTGCACACCACCCTGGCGCGCTGGACTCCCGAAGGGCCAAGCTTCGACCGAGAACCGGTGGATCTGACCTACATCCCGCCGCGTCCGCGCCGCTACGACGTGGATAGCGCCGCCGGGGTGGTACAGAAAGCAGCGGCGGCTCCCGCAAACGATCCGACCCAGGCGTCCCACTTGCCTGCCCGGCCAGCGACTCAGCCGGAGCGAGCGACGGCAACACGGCCGTGAACGCTGGAGAAGGACAGAATGCTGTGACCGCCGATGGAACGGAGCAGACACGGAGTGCGGAGTCCGCGGCCGCGCCTTCCGGTCGCGTGGTCCGCGTCCGCATCAAGCGGCAGGAACCGCTGGAGCCGGGCCAGAAAAAGCCAGCGGTGCGGTGGGAGGAGTTTGCGCTGCCGTACCAGCCGCTGCTCAACGTGCATTCGCTGCTGATGCTGATCCAGCGAAACCCCGTGAACGCGGCGGGGAAGCCCACCAGCGCGGCCGTGTGGGAGTACAACTGCCTGGAGGGGGTCTGCGGCTCCTGTGGCATGGTGATCAACGGCAAAGGGCGGCTGGCATGCACCACACTGGTCGACCAGCTCACGCAGCCAATCACGCTGGAGCCGATGGGCACGTTCCCGGTGGTGCGGGATCTTGTTGTGGATCGGACGCGCCTGTTCGACTCCTTCAAAAAGGTAAAGGCGTGGGTGCCGATCGACGGCACGTATCCGCTTGGCCCGGGACCGAAGTCGGCGCCCGACTCCCAGCAGGAGCGCTATCTGCTCTCGACCTGCATCGCCTGCGGCATCTGCCTGGAGGTGTGCCCGAACGTCGGGGCACAGTCGCCGTTCGTCGGCGCGGCGGCGATCAACCAGGTGCGGCTCTTCAACGAGCACCCGACGGGGAAGATGCACGCGGACCAGCGGCTCCAGGCGCTGATGGAGGAGGGCGGCATTGCGTACTGCGGCAATGCCCAGAACTGCGTGCAAGCCTGCCCGAAAGGTATCCCACTCACGGAGTCCATCGCCGCGGTCAATGGTCAGGTCAACCGGCTGGCCTGGCGCAAGCTATTCCGCAAATGAGCCGGAGGCGGTAGTGGCGAAGTAACGCGAATTTGGCACGGAAACACTTGACGGTCCCCGTCAGGGGTGGTAGTCTATGGGTCCGCCCGAAAGGGACCGGAGCAGAACCTTGGCAACTGAAGAGTGGGATGTTCAAGCAGCCTGGTGAGGGCTGTGCAAAGCGTAGATCGTTCCCGTCGGTGGTGACACACCACACACACGCAACAATTGGCTTGCGCCTTCGGGCGGAAGCCTTTGAACGGAGAGTTTGATCCTGGCTCAGGACGAACGCTGGCGGCGTGCGTAATACATGCAAGTCGAGCGGACCTACCTTCGGGTAGGTTAGCGGCGGACGGGTGAGTAACGCGTGAGTGACCTAGCCGCGAGGTGGGGGATAACTGCCCGAAAGGGTGGCTAATCCCGCATGTGTCCGGTCACGCTGGTGATCGGGGAAAGCCGCAAGGCGCCTTCGGGGGGGCTCGCGTCCTATTAGGTGGTTGGTGGGGTAGTGGCCTACCAAGCCGATGATGGGTAGCTGGTCTGAGAGGATGGCCGGCCACACTGGGACTGAGACACGGCCCAGACTCCTACGGGGGGCAGCAGTAAGGAATCTTCCACAATGGACGAAAGTCTGATGGAGCGACGCCGCGTGGGTGATGACGGTCTGAGGATTGTAAAGCCCTGTTGACCGGGAAGAGGATGGACGGTACCGGTCGAGGAAGCCCCGGCTAACCACGTGCCAGCAGCCGCGGTAAGACGTGGGGGGCGAGCGTTGTCCGGAATTACTGGGCGTCAAGCGCGTGTAGGCGGGAGATCAGGCGACGTGTCAAAGGCGGGGGCTCAACCCCCGATGGTCGCGTCGAACCGGTCTTCTTGGGACTGCGAGGGGCGGGTGGAATGGTCGGAGGAGCGGTGAAATGCGTAGAGCCCGATCAGAACACCAGTGGCGAAGGCGGCCCGCTGGAGCAGGACCGACGCTGAGACGCGAGAGCGCGGGTAGCGAACGGGATTAGATACCCCGGTAGTCCGCGCCGTAAACGATGGACACTGGGCGTGGCGGGTATCGACCCCTGCCGTGCCGGAGCGAACGTGGCAAGTGTCCCGCCTGGGGAGTACGGCCGCAAGGCTGAAACTCAAAGGAATTGACGGGGGCCCGCACAAGCAGCGGAGCGTGTGGTTTAATT
>CALBSQ010000279.1 GCA_937967325.1 uncultured Chloroflexota bacterium | reverse complement strand
CGCTTGCCCAGCATGCGGGAGTGCCTGCCCAATATCGAGCCGGCTACCGTAAGCTTATGGCCCGTGTCGAGCGTGATCGACCGATTCTTGAGCGACTGCAGGCGAGTTAGGACACGTACAAATGGTGACGGTGGCGGCCACCGCGGGCGCGCCTGGCTAGCCGCTCGGGAGGGCATCTCGTTAGGCGACTACTGCCAAGACATCCTGAGGTGGGCGGGCAAGGTCGAGCTGCCCAATCAGCGGCAACAACTCGCGCAGCTTGGCCACCATTTCGCGGTACCGATCCTGTTGCGCCGGGCTCAGTTCCTCAGCCTGGTAGGCCCGCTGGAGCAGGAGGATACGCCCGATCAGGTCGTCCCATTCCAGCGAGTAGTTCAGTCGATTGCCCGCGGGCTCATCGGCCCAGCCCGCCGCCATCTCCGGCAAGAAGGCCAGTTCGGCCAGCACGAGGCGAAGCGAACGATCGGCAGTCTCGCTCACCCGGGTCGTCGTAACCATCGCCCCTGCTCTCGGTTCGGGAGATCGAGATACGCCAGCCCGGCCGCCGGCTGAAAGGCGGTGACCCAACGATCCGTCTCCAAACGATATTCTACCAGCACCCAGTCACCGCCGCCCGGGCCGCGCAGGGATCCGCTCCGGCGTACGACGGCCCACTGCCACGCTTGCCCACGATACCGGCTAACGAAAAGTCCGCTTGCCGGATCTCGAATTATGGCGCGGACGCTCTCAACGTACGCGTCGAGCGTGGTGCCGCGGGGCCACTCGTCCTGGACCACCACGTGTCTCAAGTAGTGGATCTCCGCGGGTGGCAGCAGGTCGCGTCCTTTCAGCCGTCGCCCGCGCCAGCTCGCCCCGGCAATCCGCCCACCGGCGCGCTCCGGTGCATCGGGATCGAAACCAGCCCCCGCGACGTGAGCGGAAATCTGCTCCAGTTCGCTGCCACTGAGCGGGAGCGCGCCGGTGGCGGCCTCGAGCATCAGATGGCGAGCGTCCGCCAAGCTACCTCCTCGGTGTTGGCAATGTCTTCAGGCGAGTATACACATCGCCTCACGGCACAGTGGTTTGGGACCGCAATACGGGTGCGCCATGAAGTTTTGCGCCGAACGAGCGGGGGCGTGCGGAGCGCGGGCGTCCCGCCCGCCCCGGTGGTCACGGCCGGCAGGCATGCCACCAGCGAGGCAGCTCCGCCGCGACCCCACGAGCCGGGGCGGGCGGGACGCCCGCGCTCCGCACGCCCCCGCCCCAGCGCTAGCTTGCTGCAAGACTCTGTGGCACACCCCCGCAATACTTGTTCTGGGACGACCAGCTTGGCCAGCGGGCCAGCCTTCTTGTGCCCTGTAAGTCCCACAAAGCAACAGCCGCTGACGGTTCGCGGTTAAATGCAATGATCATTGCTCGTGCCCTGTGGACTTGCGGCGGCGCGGAGTAGCAAGGGCCTATCGTTTCCTGGCCATCCCTGGGATCGCACATCCGGAGGGCAGCATGGACGAGACGCACTTCGACGCGGTGGTCGTCGGCTCCGGCTTTGGCGGGTCGGTGATGGCCTACCGGCTGGCCGAGGCCGGCATGCGTGTCTGCCTGCTGGAGCGGGGAAAGGCGTACCCGCCCGGCTCCTTCCCGCGCAGTCCCTATGGGATGAAGAACAACGTCTGGGACCCGAGCGAAGGCTTCTTCGGCCTGTTCAACATCTGGTCGTTCCAGAACCTGGCCGCCATCATCTCCAGTGGGCTCGGCGGCGGCTCGCTCATCTACGCCAATGTGCTGTTGCGCAAAGATGAGCGCTGGTTCGTTCGCGACGACGCCCGTGACGGCAGCTCCACACCCTGGCCGGTGACGCGGGCCGACCTCGACCCTCATTACGACCGCGTGGAGAAGATGCTCAACGCGCAGGTCTACCCGTTTGACCAGCCGCCCTACGACGCCACCTCCAAAACGCGCGCCTTTCGAGCAGCCGCCCAGCAGCTCAAGCTGGACTGGTTCCTGCCCAAGCTGGCCGTCACCTTCGGCAATGAGGGCGAAGCCCCCGTACCGGGCGAGCCGATCCGCGAGGCGCAGCCCAACCTGCACGGGCGCACCCGCTCCACCTGCCGGCTCTGCGGCGAGTGCGACTTCGGCTGCAACTACGGCAGCAAGAACACGCTGGACTACACCTACCTCTCCGAGGCCAAGCGCCTCGGCGCCGACCTGCGCACCTGCTGCGAGGTCAAGAATTTCGCCCCGCGCGACGGCGGTGGCTACACGATTGACTACGTCCGGCACGACCCGGCGGCGCAAGCCGCCGCCAACGGCCCCTCCCGCGCGCTGCCTTCGCCTCCCCTCACGATCACCGCCGATCGCCTGATCCTCTCGGCCGGCACGCTCGGCTCGACCTATCTGCTGCTGAAGAACCGCGCCGCCTTCCCCAAGCTCAGCGAGGCGCTGGGCACGCGCTTCTGCGACAATGGGGATCTCCTGGCCTTCGCCCTCAAGTGCCGCGACGACAGCAGCGGCAGTCCCGTGCCTCGGGTCATCGACGCCGGACGTGGGCCGGTGATCACCAGCACGATTCGCGTGGCCGACAGCCTGGATGGCGGCCAGGGCCGCGGCTTCTATATCCAGGACGCCGGCTACCCGGAGTTCGTGAGCTGGTTACTCCAGCTCTGTGACGTGCCGGCCGAAGTCGCGAACGTGGTGGGCGTGGTCAAGCGAGTCGTTGGCTTCTGGCTGCGCCGGGGCACAGAAACGGACGTTGACCCGGACCTGGAACGGCTCTTCGGCTCCTGCGAGCTCTCGGCAGGGCTGCTCCCGCTCCTGGGCATGGGTCGCAACGTCGCCAGCGGCACGATGGAGCTGCGGGGGAAGTTCCTCGACGTCGACTGGCCGGCGAACCAGGCGCTGCCCTACGTCCAGCGCGTTCGAGACACCATGCACGGCATCTCCCAGGCGCTCGGCGGAACCTTCCTGGACGACCCGATCTGGTGGCTGAGTCGCGTGATCACCGTCCACGCGCTGGGCGGCTGCCCAATGGGTCAGGCTCCGTCCGAGGGCGTGGTGGACAGCCACGGCCAGGTCTTCAACTACCCGGGCCTGTACGTGGCCGATGGCTCGGTGATGCCCGCCGCGGTGGGCGCCAATCCCAGCTTAACCATCGCGGCGCTGGCCGATCGGTTCGCGGATGGGATTGTGGAGGGAGGTGGGCTTGGGGCGACGGAGGCTGCGCGGCAATAGGATTGATTCGGCTGGTGGGGTGAGGGCCATTCCCCCACCCGCCGACGTCACCAGGCGCTAGGACGAGAGGAGCAGCTAATGCCAGCGCAATCGGAGCAGACGATC
>CALBSQ010000278.1 GCA_937967325.1 uncultured Chloroflexota bacterium | reverse complement strand
ACGAATCAGGAGGCGAGGCTCAAGCAGCGTGACACGCAATCCACAGGTCTTGACAATTTCCCCAGGCCCCGCCGCTCTTCTCGCAGACCGGGTCGAACGAGCAACGACCGGCGTAATCCCTTGCCGAGCCGAGCCACTGTGTCATATTCGATCGGAACACGGCGTCGATGCCCCCCAGCGTGAACTCCACCTGCGAGGAGGCATAGAGCGGGCCCGATGCGTGCGCCGGGAACAGATACTCGGCCAGGGAGTCGGCATCAATACCCACGTACCGGTGGGCTGTGGCCTTCAATAACTTGCGATTTGGAATGCCTTTTGCGACGTTTTGGTGCGGATCGGGGCCGATCGGCGCGTGGACGTTGACTTACTCGATACTGGAGCAGGCCGGTACGCACCTCGGCACCGGTCAGTGGTCGGGCGCTTGGGCGTGGTCGCTCCCTTTGAGGGTGTTCCCGGACGTTGACACGGCGGCGGCAGAGTTGCGATCGCGGGTAACGCCGCTCGAGCTGAGGGCGCGGCGTCTGCGGTGCAGGCTCCGACCGCTCCCTTGGGCATGGCGCAGTGAAAGCTGGCGGCGGTAGGCGGCGCCGGCCTCGACGACGAGGCCATACAGGAAGGCCACGATCAGCGCGGGTACCAGGCCGAGGACGACCCAGACCAGCGCGAAGACGCAAAACCCGACCAGCAAGCGCAGCAGGTATGGCATGGCAAAGATCAGCGACATCGTATATTCCTTTCCGCGAGATGATATAGTTGTCAGCTAGCTGACGGTGTTGAAGCCCGGTCACGGTCGCGTGCCTGGTCGATCAGCCGGCCCAGGCTCAGGTTCTCGCCGCCCAGCCCGTTGAGGTAGCCAACGTCGGTGGGGCGGACGGTGAAGCTGTAGGTCAGCAACGGCTCGGTCGGATGGTCCGGTGCCTTACGTCCAGCGCCACGTCGGCGGCCGCCATGGCCGGTCCGGTTCGCCGTCGCCGCTCCCGCTCAGTCGATCCACGCATGGCAGTATCACTTGATTAGCCGTGTTGTTCAAGTCAGACGGGATGAATTGCGGCTGCCGGCGACGCCCTGGCACGTTGCCGGCGGCCTATGGTGGGGTGGGAGGCCTGCCGCCTGAGCATGCGCGGCGCCTTAGCTGTCGTCACCTTGGGAGCCGAGGCGGACGCGGGCGGCCAGCTCGGCATCGGCGGCGATGGGCACGGGATCATACCGGCCGTCGTCACGCAGGAGGGCATAGCCGGCCAGCGCGACCGGTCCGTGCTCCCGCAAAGCGCGGGAGCACGCCGCCAGCGCATCTGCCTCGGTCGGGTATTCGCCGGCTAGATTGCCAGACTCGGCGTCCCACAGGGCAAAGATGGTCATAGCAGCAGTCTACGACGAGCGCACACGGACACCACGCGCACAACGCAGCCGAGTAGCAACGCCGGGGCCGCCCAGAGGGTGTGATGGCCGGGCGTGTGACACGTGCGCTCGTAGGTTACCTCGGCGCCTCCGGGGATAGTGAGTTCAACGACGTAGCCGCCCAGCGGCGGGTAGGCGCGCGCCTGCCGGTGTGCCTGCGCTTCCGTAGCAAACACGGACAGGCCATCCCGGAGGCGCAACTGCTCCGGGGTGGGGTCGATCGGCCGACGACCAATCTGGGCCGGCGGCCTGAAGTCCAGAAGCATAGGCGGGTTTCCTTTCACAACCCGATAGCAGGTCAGCGGCGCGGTGATGCGCATCCGCTCAGCGCCGGGGTAGGTACCCGGCGTAGGATCGACATATCGGTGCTAACCAGTACCGACCGGAAGGAATGGGACGCGCATAGGGGTGAAAGAACCGGGCCATGTGACTGGCTCCCTTCGCTTGAGACTGCCGCCATGGCAGCACGAACCCACCATGGGCCGAGCGCGAAGAGCGCGCTAGCGCTATGGCCAGCGCCTCGCCAACCGGAAATTGGGCAAAACCGAGCCGTGTACGGTCGAATCTCGGACTACGCTAGCGCTATGGCCAGTATTATTATCGCTCGCTTGGTTTACTCGGCACGGCGCGGCATTACCAGTGCGCACTCGGCCTCGGCGACCCGGTCGGGCGGCGCGTGAGTAGGCAGCTCACCAGCGGTTCGTTAGTGACTGCTCCCTCGCCCTCCACCGCGCGCCCGACCGCGGGGCTGGCGGGCGCTGCTGGTGCGGTCGGCGGCCATTTGGCGGTACCCGGGGCGCCACTCCGAAGGAGGAGGCGGCAAGGCTGAGGGAGCCGGATGAGTGCCGCGCGCGCTGAATGTCTCGGCGAGTGAGTTACGCAGGCGGCCTGCTTGGAAGGGAGAGAGCAACGGGATTAGGACCAGGTCGATGAGATCCTTGACACGTGTGTTGGCGCGGCCACCGGCGTAGACGCGGGTGTAGGCATGGACTTTCTCGGCCACGTGGGGCTCGACCTCCGCGAAGCCCAAGAGATCTGGTCCGCGGAGCCGTTCCGGTTGCGCTGTCAGCAGATTGCCGAAGCCGACGTCGATGGTGAGTTCCTCGAACCGCCGCCCCGCGAGGTATGACGAGACGTGGTATCGCACGGCGGCGCCTTCGAGCACCTGGTCGAGCTTGGCCGTTCTCTCCGCGGCAAAGCGGAAATGGTCGCCCAGGTCGACCCGCTCCAGCGCGACGAGATCGTCGGTGGCCGCTCGCTCGTCGTCCCAGCGGCCCAGATCCATGTCGTTCGTGGTTCGGAAGCGTGCCCCTTGGCGAAATTGGAGCGCGATCGCGCCCTTGAGGACCCAACGGTCGGGCGCCACGATCATCAGGCGCGCCAGCAGCCGCTCGAAGGCGACCAGCTTGCGCAGCCGCACCAGAGGGACGCCCCTCTTCCGTGCCATCGCCAGGAGTCGCTGCTCGAGCGCAGTACGGAACGCTGTGGCGGTCGCATATTTCACGCCGACAGCCTGCGCAACGCGCCGGCGACCAGCGTAGCCACCCGTCGCCCGCGTCCAGCGGCGTCCCGTCGGAGCTGGTCGGGAGCGGCCAGGCCTCGCTCAACCGCCTCGACCACCGCCAGCTCGACCTGGTCCGGCGCCGTGCCTGCCTCAGCTGCGTCGAGGATGGTGCGTGCGGCCGACGTGACAACCATGCCGTCGCGGTGCGTTACGTCGCTTGGCCGAAGCGGCCTGACGGTGGTATGAATCCTCACGCCGGGGAGCGTCGGGAGATTGCGGCGGGAGCGGGGCACGGTGAGATGCGCCGCGTCCGGGATCACGTCGCTGAGGTCGAGCAGGTCGAGCGCGCTGTCGTGCGAGACCACGGCACTCTCCTTGCCGACCGCAAGCCAGGCCGCGAGCACGTCTTCTCGCGGGGACGAGGGATACTCGCGGTAGCGGTAGAGGCCGCGCCGGACGCGCAGGAATCGCCGGCTCTTGACGTGGTGGGCGAGCAGCGCCCAACTGTACCTGCATTCCCGCGCCTGCTCGGCCGTGAAGTAACCGCCTTGCTCCGAAGCGATCTCAAAAAGCCGGGAATGATCAGGCCTGGCGGTGGCCCGTTGCGTCGGTGCGCCGATGGCTATGTCACCCATAAGTCAAATTATACTTGAGTTTTGGGTGACGTTCAAGGGGAGTCGTGGGCGACTCCGTGAACCGGTATGGGCGAAAAGAGTTGGTCGTGGAAAACGGCTCCTCGAGTAGGATTCGAACCTACAACCTTGCGGTTAACAGCCGCCTGCTCTACCGTTGAGCTATCGAGGAAGGATGGTGGTCAGACCTTTCTGTGCTGCGGAGCCTGGATTCGAACCAGGAACAAATGCTCCAAAGGCACCCGTGTTACCGTTACACCACTCCGCACTCTTGCCCACCTGTGCCGAAGGCGGGAGTCGAACCCGCACGGGGGTTGCCCCCCAACAGTTTTTGAGACTGCCGCGTCTGCCATTTCGCCACTCCGGCGCTCGCTGGAGCGCGCATGAGTGTACGACATCGGGCCCGCCTCAGGCAAGCGGCAGGCTGCCTTGGCAGGTGTTGCCCTTCATCGTGCTCCTGGCGTGCGGTATGCTGTACCGTACCGATTGAGGTTCCCGTGCGCGGCGATTCGTCGCGGGCTGGTGACTGGCTGTGTTGGCTGACGAGGTGGTCTGATGAATGCGAAGGTGCTGGGCACCCTCGAGTTTCCCAAGGTGCTGGCACGGCTGGCGGACGTCACCGCGTTCTCGGCCAGCCGCGAGCTGGCGCTGGCGCTGGAGCCGAGCGCCGACCGGTTCTGGGTGGAACGCCGCCAGGAGGAGACGGAGGAAGCGAGCCGCCTGCTGGCCGACCGGCCTGACTTCTCCGTCCGCGGCGCGCGCGACGTGCGACCGCCGGCGCGCAAGGCGGCGCTGGGGGGCGTGCTCGATCCTGCCCAGCTTCTGGAGATCGCCGATACGCTGGCCGGCGCGCAGTTTGTGTCTGGCGTTATTGCCAAGCTCAACGCCGATGTCTACCGCGTGCTCCGGGAGATCGCCTCGCAGATACAGCCTTGCCGGGGGGTTACCGACGCCATCCACGGCGCTATCAACGACCAGGGTGAGGTGCGCGACCAGGCCAGCCCGGCGCTGGCCCGCATCCGCCACGATTTGCGGGTGGCCCACGGGCGGCTCATCGAGAAGATCAACTCCTACCTCATGAGCCATCGCGCGCTGCTGCAGGAGCCGATCGTCACCTCGCGCAATGATCGCTTTGTGATTCCGGTCAAGGCGGAGCAGCGCAGCCAGGTGGCGGGGATCGTCCACGACCAGTCGGCCAGCGGGGCCACCATCTTCGTCGAGCCGCTGCCGGTGGTCGAGCTGAACAACGCCTGGCGCACCTTGCAGCTCAAGGAGAAGCAAGAGATCGAGCGCATCTTGCGCGAGCTGTCCGGCATCGTCGGCGGGTCGGCCGACGCCATTGTCGAGACGGTCACGGCGCTGGCGGCCATCGACCTCTGCCTGGCCAAGGCGAAGCTGGCGACGGCGCAGGAGGCCAATCGACCCATCCTGGCCAACGCGGGCCAGTTGGCGCTGCGGCAGGCGCGCCATCCGCTGCTCACCGGGAAGGTCGTGCCGATCAGCGTGGAGCTCGGTCGGGAGTTTACGCAGTTGGTCATCACCGGTCCCAACACCGGCGGCAAGACCGTGGCATTGAAGACGGTCGGTTTGCTCACGCTGATGGCGCTGGCGGGTCTGCACATCCCGGCGGAGCCAGGCTCCGAGATTGGTGTGGTCGGCGAAGTCTGGGCCGACATCGGCGATGAGCAGAGCATCGAGCAGAGCCTGTCCACCTTCTCCTCGCATATGACGAATATCGTGCGCATCGTCAACGCCGTCCAGCCCGGCGACCTGGTGCTGCTCGACGAGCTCGGCGCCGGTACGGACCCGGTCGAGGGGGCCGCGCTGGCCCGCGCCATCCTTGACTACCTACGCGACCACGGCTCCACGGCCGTCGCCACGACCCATTACGCCGAGCTGAAGGCCTACGCGCACACGACGCCGGGCGTACAGAATGCTTCCGTAGAGTTCAACGTGGAGACGCTGTCGCCTACGTACCAGCTCACGGTCGGCCTTCCGGGGCGCAGCAACGCCCTGGCGATCGCCACCCGTCTGGGCCTACAGCAGGAGATCGTGCAGGAAGCGACGGCCACGTTGGCGCCGGAGCAGCTCCAGATCGAGACCTTCCTGACGCAGATTGCCGACGAGCGTGCGGAAGCCGAGCGGGCGCGGATAGAAGCGCAGGTGCTGGAGCGTCGCGCCGCCGACGCTTGGGACGAGGCGCGCCGCCGCAACGCCGAGCTCGATCGTCAGCGGGAGCAGCTGCAGTTGAAGGCGGAAGCGGACGCCGAACGGGAGCTGGAGGACTTCCGGCGCGGCCTGGAGGAGCTGCGCTTGCGCGCCACTGAGGTGTCGACGCGCCGCGAGGTCCAGGTGGTCCAGGAGCAGAGCTCGGCGCTGCTGCGCCAGTTGCTGGAGCGCCGCCACAAGCAGCCGCGCCGGAGGGAGGTTCCTGCGCCAGGCGAGCTCGCCGTGGGCAGCTGGGTCCACGTGGAGACGCTCGGCCAGTCCGGCAAGTTGCTGTCGCTGGATCGCGACCGCAACAATGCCGAGGTGCAGTTCGGGAGCTTCAACGTGCGGGTACGGGCGTCGGACCTGCGGCCGGGTCACCGGCCGGCGCCTAGTCCAGAGGATGCGCCGCCGCGACGTGCTGAACGCCCACGGGAAGAGCGTGTCGTAACCCTCCCGCCAACGCCCCTGGTCGGCCTGGAGCTCGACCTTCGGGGCAAGCGCGCCGCGGAGGTGGAGTCCGAGCTGGACCGCTTCCTCAACGACGCTTCCCGCGCGAACCTGCCCTACGCGCGCATCATCCATGGCAAGGGGACCGGGGCGCTACGCCAGGTGGTGCAGGAGCAGCTCACCGGCCACCCGCTGGTGCGCTCGTTCCGGATAGGCGAATCCGGAGAAGGCGGCGATGGGGTGACCATCGCCACGCTGTGATCGGCCGTCATGGCAGCGGTGAAAGGCGGAAAGGGACCAGGGTCTATGGCAGACCGCGCCGTTACAGAATCGGCCAGCGCCGGCGCGTACCGTGCTGCCGGCGTTGACCTCGATCATAAGGCCGCCGTCAGTGCCATGATCGGCGCGGCCGTCTCAGGCAAGGTCGATTCGCGGCTCCTGGCCGGGATTGGCGCCTTCAGCGGACTGCTGCAATTGCCGCCGCTGCGCGAGCCGGTGATCGGCGCGACTGTCGATAGCGTCGGCACCAAGCTCAAGATTGCCAGCGCGCTCAACCGGCACGAGGCCACGGCGCGCGACATCGTCAACCACTGCGTCAACGACGTGCTCTGCTCCGGGCTGGAACCGGTTGCTTTCCTCGACTACATCGGCATCCACCGTCTCGACGACGCGGTGATCGCCGCGATCATTGAGGGAGCCAGGGATGCCTGCGAGGCGGCAGGCTGCGTCCTGCTGGGCGGGGAGACGGCGGAGATGCCGGACGTCTATGCGCCGGGCGACTACGATCTGGCGGGCTGCGTGATCGGCGCCGGCGAGCGCTCGCACGTGATCGACGGGAGCAAGATACGCCCGGGTGACGCCGTGATCGGGTTGGCTTCGACCGGTCTGCATACCAACGGCTACACCCTGGCCAGGCGGCTCATCGCCGAGGCTGAGTACGGTGTCTGGAGCGAGGCGCTGGGCACGACCTACGGGGAGGCCCTGCTGGCCGAGCATCGCAGCTACCTTGCCCCGGTGCGAGCGTTGAAGGCCACGGTCGAGGTGCTGGGGCTGGCCCACATTACCGGCGGCGGTCTGTTTGACAACCTGCCGAGATGCCTTCCCGCCGGGCTAGGGGTTCGGCTGCAGGCAGGGGCGTGGCCGGTTCCGGGCATCCTGCAGGTGCTGCGCTCGCGGGGCGGGCTCGGCGATGCCGAGCTGGCGCGCACCTTCAACGCGGGCATCGGCATGGGCGTCGTGGTCCATCCGACTGACTTTGCCGAGGCGCTGCGGCTCGTTCCGGACGCCTACGAGATTGGCGAGGTCGTCGCCTCCGACGTCGGCCCAAGGGTGACGCTGGAGGGCCGGCTGCCATGAGCTACCGCGTGGTCGTCTTTGCCTCCGGCAACGGCTCCAACTTGCAGGCGCTCATCGACGAGATTGAGGCCGGTCGGTTGGACGCCCGTATCTCCCTGGTCATCGTCAACCGCCGCGCCGCCGGGGCGCGGGAGCGGGCAGAGCGAGCCGGCATCCCCAGTCGCTACGAGCCGCTGCGGCCCTGGCTGGAGCGCGGCCAGGAGCGCGTGGAGTACGATGCCTATCTCGGCGACATGGTCGCCGCGGAGGACCCGGCGGCGATCGTCATGGCTGGCTGGATGCACGTCTGCGCCGACGTGTTCGTCGCCCGGTTCCCGAACCGCATCCTCAACGTCCACCCGGCGTTGCTGCCGGCCTTCCCCGGCGCGCACGCGATCTCGGACGCTCTGGCCCACGGCGTCAAGGTGACAGGCGTGACGATCATCTACGTGCAGCCGGGCGGACTCACCAATTACGACAACGGCCCTATCATCCTGCAAGAGGCCGTGCCCGTCCTGGCCGACGACAGCGAGGACACGCTGGCCGAACGAATCCACGCGGCGGAGCACCGTCTCTTGCCCGAGGCCGTTCGCTTGCATATTGCCGGCCGGCTGCGCGTGGAGGGCCGGCACGTGCGCATCCTCGATGCCCCGCGCTAGTGGTCTGTCATGGTAGGTTTGCCGTATTGCTGTATGGGCGAGCCTCGCCCAGGTGGGCAGGGTGCTGCGCACCACGGTTAACGTGGCCAGCCCCGCCCCTGCACCATCCTCGGGAAAGTTCCATAACAGACCACTAGCCGAGGGACTTGACAATCGCCTCCAGCGGGGCCGCGATTTTCTGGCAGGCATCCTGCGCGCTCTGCTGGTTGCTCCAGACGAGGCCGAGCTCTTTTCCAATCACGGCGCTCGCCTCATCCCATTTCGGGAACGTGAAGCGCTCGGCGTTGTAGAGGTAGCCCTTGTCGTAGGGGTCGAGCGTGGCCAGCTTCTTGTGCTTTGGCGGCGAGCTGGCGGCGTCGGCGCTGGAAAAATAGCTATCGGCGGCCGCTTTCAGCGCCGGAATCTCCAGCTTGGCGGCGATTTCGGTCTGGATATCCATGCTGGTGGAGATGAACTTGATCAGTTGCCAGCTCTCATCCTTCAGCTTGGAGCCACTGGGAATGTTCCAGCCGTTGGTGCCGCCTAGACTGCCCATGACCGTACCTTTGGGCAGCGGCACGGCATCCCAGGTGAAGTGTCCGCCCACTTCCTTGTCGTAGGAGTCCCAGCTATCCCAGCCTTGGAACATCGCCGCCTTGCTGCTGCCCCAGACATCGGTCCCGGCCGGGAGCGCCTTCTTTTCGTCGGCGCTGGGGACGACGTGGTGTTTCCAGATGAGGTCCTGCATGTACTGGATGGCTTCGACGGCATTGGGCTCGGTGATCGTCACCGTCTTCAGGTCGGCGGAGAGGACGGACGCTTTGTTCTCCGCCAGCCAGTTGAAGTAGTCGCCGACATCCGTCATACCGAACTGGACGCGCTGACCGCCCTGCTGCTTGGAAAGCTTCTGACACGTGTCGAGGAATGCCTGCCAATCCCACTTGTCGGCGGCAAAGAGGTCATTCGGGTCGGGCAGGCCGGCGGCTTTGAGCAGGTCGACATTGTAGACCAGGGCCTTGGCGCCCGTGTGGGCCGGGAAGGCCACCAGTTGCCCTTGCCACTTCTTGGCGTTGACCGATACCGACCAGTAGTTGTTCAGGTCGATCTTGTCGCGGGCGACGTAGGTCTCCAGCGGCGTGAGCACTTTCAGGTAGGCATACTGCGGCGAAGCATTGTCATCGAAGAAGTCGGGCGGGTCGCCCGCGCTGATTTGCGCTTTCAGCTTGGTATGGTAGTCCTTGCCGGGGACCCCGTCCACCTCGACCTTGATGCTCGGGACGGCCTGGGTGAACTGTTGGGTCCACTTGGGGAACAGGTTCATGTCGGCGCCGTCCGCCCAGAACAGGACGCGAATGGTGGTTTGCTTCGCGACGGAGCTCGCTGCCGACGTCACGGGCGCCGTCGTAGCGGTGGCGACCGCCGAAGCGCTTGCCGCTGATGACGCTGACGACACGGTGGTCGCAGTGGCCACGGCGGCAGCTGGAGCAGCCGTCGGGGCGATTGTTGGGGCGGCCGGCGCGGCAGCCGACTGTGACGGCGCCGGTGTGGTCACACCGGCGGCAGCTTGTCCGCAAGCCGCCAGCGCGAGCGCCAAACCGCTGCTTCCCAGGATCGCCAGGGTCTTACGGCGCGACGTTAGCTGTGGGGTGCGCATGTTCGTCTCCCGTCTCTTCATCCGTTTTGAGGCGCCCCAAACGAGGGCCACAGAACACTCCGGGTGTCAAGTCTCGTTCGCACACCTGGGCTTGTTCTCATCCTCCCTTCTGAAGACCGCTCGTGAATGCCGCGTAGGCAGCGTCCCTAATGGGCAGGCGGGATCTCATCGCACCGTTTACCGCAACCCGACATCCGCGCTGCCTACCTGGCATCGTCCTCCCCGAATATCAACAGGCGCCCATCGCAGGTGCAGCAGCAGTACTCCTCGCGGCCATCGCCGTCCACGTCGGCCGCGGCGCCTGGCGCGCACTCGCCGTAGTACGGCGCAATCCGGCAGCCGCTATCCTCCCAGGGAATCTGGGCCAGGCGATTGCCGAAGGCGTCGAAAACGTAGGTGTAATAGATGCCGGCGCCACCGCGTGAGGTACCCCAGCCGCCGCCAAACTCGCTGGTGACTACACAGTTCGGGTCGGAGCCGGTCCAGTTGATGGCCTTGATGCCGCAGAGGTTCTTCCGGTCGCGAAAGTCGTCGCGCCGCCACACCAGGTGGCCCTGGGCGTCGACCATCAAGACGGCGGCGGGCTGGCGATCGCAGTAGATGACTTGCCAGTCTCCCCGGTCGGAGCGAAATTGGCCGGCCACGCACTCCTGACCGTGCTGGAGGAGCCCGGTCACGTCGATCAGCTCTTTGCCGCTGCCGTCGAAGATCACACCCTCCGACGTCGCCACGCCGCGAGTCGTTCCGCCGAACAGGCCGAGGACCGCCCAGTCGACGTGCGAGTCTCGGTAGCGCCCGTCGAGCTGGTCGGTCCAGAGCTGACGCCCGTCGTGGTCCAGAACGTAGAACTTATGGTCCCAGTGGCCGGACGCGGCGATCTCGTCGAAGCCGTCGCCGTCGATGTCACCCACGTGCGGGAGGTGCTCGAAGAGCGGCGCGGGACTGTGCCAGACCACGTCCAGATTGCCGTCCAGCGCCCATGTGCCGGCGCCCTGGACCAGCCCGACGATGCCGGGCTGCTGAGCGCCGGGCAGGCGGATCGGGGCGAGGCCGCCGATGGGCAGCCCCGGCGCCGGGTCCTGGACCTGCTCCGGCAACGCTCGGCTGGCCTTCAGCCGGCCGGTCGCGGCGTCGAGCAGGTAGAGGCGGAAGCGGCCGACAGCAACTTCCGCCGCCCCGTCACCGTCGAAGTCGGCGGCGTACGCCTTCGCCCAACTGACACCTCCCCAAGGCCAGCCCGGCGGCTCGTCACGGTCTGGGCGGAACTGCCACATGAATCGCCCCGAGTTGTGGAAGGCCACGACAAGCTCACCGTGATAGGAGCTGATCAGGAAGTCAGGCTTGCCGTCCCCGTCCAGATCGGTCACGGTCGGTGCGTAGCCGCAATCGAATCCGAAGAAGATCTCTCGCACTTGGTCTTCTTTCCCCTTTCGTGATCCTGTCGCGGCCCACCGCCGCAGGACTCACGCACGAGCAGATCACGCGGCAACACGAGATGGACAGGCTCTGTGCGTGAACCGTTGATCTGCTCTAACAGCAGTCGAACGGACTCCGTCCCGGTCTCGCCGGTGGGCAGCGTCACGGAGGTGAGCGGGGGAGCGCTGTGCGCCGCCAGGATGGTGTCGTCCTGCCCAACCACCGCCAGATCATCGGGGACGACCAGTCCAAACTGGCGAGCAGCGGCAAGGACGCCGATCGCGATGGTGTCGTCGTCGGCGATGATGGCAGTAGGTCGCGGCTGCAATGCCAGCAGGGCCTCCGCGGCATGCCGACCGGCGAGCTCGCTTTCGCTGGCGCCGGGCTGGACGTGATTATCCAGTCCCGCTTGTTGCATGGCGCGACGATATCCGGTGAGCTCTTCATGGCTCGCGCGCCGGTCTTCACTGCCGCTGACGTAGGCGATGCGCCGGTGTCCCAAGGCGATGACGTAGCTCGTGGCGCGGTAGGCGCCGGCTTCGTTGTCCCAATGAATGGAATCCACCGTTGGCTCCGGCACGCCACGATTGACGAGCACGCACGGCAACCCATCCAGACCGCGAATATGATCATTGTCGACATCGAGCAGGGACTTGGAAATGACGATGATCCCGTCGACGTGCTTGCTGTAGAGCAAATTGAGGTAGCGCCGCTCTTCGCGCAAATCTTCGACGTTGGCGAAGAGGAGGTCGTAGTCGCTGGCGCGCGCGGCGTCGTGGACGCCCTTGACGATGAGCGGGAGCACCGCGACGTCGAATGACCAGACGATAAGCCCGATGGTGGCCGTTCGCTGCTGGCGCAGGCTTCTCGCCAGTAGACTGGGACGGTAGTTGAGCTCCTCCGCGGCGCGGCGCACTCGCCGTCGCGTGCTCTCGCTGATCTCCCCGGTGCCGTTGAGCGCCCTCGATACAGTTTGGAAGGTAACGCCAGCGCGCAGGGCTACGTCCTTGATGGTTGGCCTCGACACGGCTCACCCCCGTCGCCGCGAACGTTCGCGGTGGCAGTATAGCCGACCGATATGGCGATGACAATAGGCGACTCGGGGCTAGCCGACTATTCCGGCGCCGCCCGCCACCGCTGGCACGATGGAGATCTCGTCGCGCTCCTTGACGGCAGCGTCGAGTCCGCCATTGAAGCGAACGTCCTCGCCGTTGATGTAGACGTTGACGAAGCGGCGGAGCTCTCCATCGCCTTCCAGGATGCGACCGTTGATGCCGGGAAACTGTCGCTCCAGGTCGGCTACCGCTTCGCGCAATGTGGTCGCCTGGACCTGCGCTTCGCCGCTGCCGTTGGTGAGCCGCCGCAGCGGCGTTGGTATGCGGACGCTGATTGCCATCGTGCTTTCTATCCTTCTACGAGATCGCCTTCGACGGGATCGACTCGGATCCCCATTCTCTTGACCGCGGCGACGCCGCGTTCCAGGTCTGCCTGATCGCCCTCCAGCTCCAGCACCACCCAGCCGCCGTCGTGCTGGACGTCGGCGCGCCGAATGTTGGTCATCAGGTGATACTGCGTCGCCAGCATGTAGATCACCGGTTGGGTGACGAGGGCTGGAGGGTAGGTGAACTTGACGCGGAGGCGGGCCATGCGGTCTCCTTTCGCGCGACGCCACTGCCTGTTGCCCGACGCGGCTCGGTCAGAGTAGCCAGGGCGGCTTCGAAGTCGCGCAAGGAGGCCGCCACCGGGATGGTCGGCGCCAGCTTGCCGGTCAGCGCCTCTTGCGTCTTCAAACCGTTGCCGGTGATCAGGGCGACGACCACGTCGTTGCGTCCAAACACGCCGCGCTGGGCCAGCTTCTTCAACGCGGCGATGGTGACGCCGCCGGCAGTCTCGGTGAAGATACCCTCCGTCTCGGCCAACAAGAGCATCGCGTCGATGATCTCGTCGTCGTCGGCGTCCTCGGCGTCACCGCCGCTGTCCTTGATCGCCCGCAGCGCGTAGTAGCCATCGGCGGGATTCCCCATGGCCAGCGACTTGGCCACGGTGTGCGGCTTGACCGGCTGGATGGTAGTGCCGCCTTGCTTCCAGGTCGCGACCACGGTGGAGCAGCCTGACGGCTGCGCCGCGCTCATGCGCGTCTTCGGCTCGTCGATGAGGCCGGTTTTGGCGAGCTCGTCGAGCCCCTTTTGCACCTTGATCAGCATACCGCCGCTGCCGATGGGCGCAACGATGTGATCGGGCGCCCGCCAGCCGAGCTGCTCGGCAATCTCGAAGCCCAGCGTCTTGCTGCCTTCGGTGTAGTATGGGCGAACGTTGATATTGACGAAGGCCCAGCCGAACTTGTCAGCCACTTCGCTGCAGAGGCGATTCACGTCGTCGTAGTTGCCGTGGACGGCCACGAGGTGCGGACCGTAGACGCCGGCGCCCACCACCTTGCCTTGTTCCAGGTCGTCGGGGATGAACACGAAGGCGCGCATCCCGGCTTTGGCGGCGTGGGCGGCGACCGAGCCGGCCAGATTGCCGGTGGAGGCGCAGGCGAGCGTGTCGAAGCCGAATTCGAGTGCCTTGCTGGCGGCAACGGCGACCGGGCGGTCCTTGAAGGAAAAGGTGGGATTGACCGAATCGTTCTTGATGTACAGGCGGTCCAGGCCCAGCTCCCGGCCCAGGTTGTCGGCGTGCAACAGTGGGGTGAAGCCGGTGCCGAGATCGACCACCCGCTCGCCGTCGATTGGCAGGAAGGGGCGGTAGCGCCAGATGCTGCGCGGGCCCTGGGCGATCGCCGCTCGGCTGACCTGGGCAGTAATCGCCTCGTAGTCGTACACGACTTCGAGCGGACCGAAGCAGTAGTCGCAGACGTGAATCGGCTCTTGCGCGTACTCTCGATTACACTCGCGGCAGCGTAACCCTTTGACTGACGATGTTGCCAATGCTGTCTCCCAACCGGCGTCCGGGGTGGCCGTCCGCTCACATGTACTCGGCCAGCCCTCATCGCCTTGGGGACCCCACCGTTGGCGCGGCATTCGCTCGCCTAGGGCGGGAAGCGCACTCTTCCCTCTTATCTTGCGACGTCACGGGCATAGCACCCGATACGACAACGTCGCCGGAATTGGCACCGAGCAACGCGCTGGGAGCGTGTCCTACCGCGTTCTGGTTGCCGGGCTTCGCAGGGCCGTCCCCTCCACCTCTCTGGATAAGAGCCTGGCAATCTTTAGTTGTCAACTCGCATCCTAGCATCCACAGTGGGCCGGCGTCAACCAATGAAGCAGCGTCACCAGACGCCAATGACGTTTCCGGCAGTGGTGTGGGGGCCGTCCTTGCGCCAGTCCCGACACCACCGTCGCCAAAGGAAATCACCGCATCATTTGCTGAACTTCCAACGTGAGCCGGCTGACTATTTCGATAGGTTGTTGTAGTACTTGTCCAGGGCGGCATTGGCAACCTTTACGGCCTCGCCCAATGCCGTCGCGGTATCGGTTTTGTTCTGGAGCACCTGGCTAACGGCATTCTCCAAGGCTGAGTACTGCACATCCGGGCCAACGGCGGACTGAATGTCGCGCGTGCCGCCGGCCAGCGGGAAGAGTGGCTGGGTGTCCTTGCGACCAAAGCCGCTGTTGGGGTCGTTGAGGATGGTGGGGTTCTTCGAGGCTTCGATGTTCCCCGATACGTCGGCAGTGTCCGTTTCGACCGCCGTTCCGCCGATGGGTCCGCCGATGAACTGCAAGTACTTCCAGCCGCCGTCACGGTGCTTGCCGGTCGCTGACAGGGCGCAGAAGATGCCGCCCATGAACACGTTGTGCGAACTGTCCTTGGGACCACTCGGGCCGCTGGGCAGCGAGGCCACGGCGAGGGGCAGCTGCTTGTTGGCCCGGCGGATAGCGTCGGCCTCCCAGTTGCCGTTATTGAGCGACAGCGCCTTGCCGTTCTCGTAGGCGCCGAAGCTGGAGCCGCTGACTTTGCTCGAGCTGTTCTTTTGGAAGGCATCGACGGCGGCCTTGCCACCGTCGACCTGATTGTAAATTTTCTTGAGCCACTCCAGGGTCTCGATGGCCTGGGCTCCGTCGAAGGTGGCCTTGCGCCCGTCGTCGCTCAAGATCTTGACCCCGTTGGCTTGCAGCCAGGACGGCGTGCCGTTCCCCCGGGTGGGATCAAAGCCGATCTGAACCATGTCCGGGCCGTTCTTTTTGATGCCCTTGAGGGCCATCTGCTCCAGATCGTCCCACGTCTTGGGGAGGTTGCTGGGATCAAGTCCGGTCTGGCGGAGCAGGTCGGTGTTGTACCACATGATGTTGATGTCGGTGTGCTGCATCATGGCGTAGACCTTGCCGTCCCACTTCATCTGAAAGACGGAGAAGGGGAAGAGCTGGTTCAGATCGAACTTGTCGGTAGCCATGTAACTGTCCAGGGCCAGCGTGGCCTTCTGTCCGGCGTACAGCGCCACCTCATTGAGGTTCTGCTGAAAGGTATCGGGCGAGGAGCCGGAGGCGATAGCCGTCTTGAGCGCCGTGGCGAACGTGCCGTTCGTGGGACTGGGCGGCGTGATGGTCTGCACCGTGTAGCCGCCCGGCTTTGCCTGGTTGAAGGCATCCTGCAGATGCTTATACCCTACCGGTCCGCCATGCGTGGGTTGATCGATCGGCCAGGGCTCCCAGTGCTCGACCACCATCGGCCCGCTGGCGGGAGCATTGGCCGCCGGCGCCACGCTCGCGGCTGCCGACGACGAGGGAGCGGCCGAGCTGGACGTCGACGCGGCCACGGCGCTGGAAGACGCAGCCGCGGACGAGGGGGAGGTCGCCGAGGACAAGCCCGAGGCGGACGACGCGGCGCTGGCGGCTGCCGACGTCGCTGCCGGCGCCGAGGACGATGGCGCGGCGGACGAGCTCGCCGTGCCGGACGACGCGGCGCCGGTGGTCGCTCCGGCGCCGCAAGCGGCGAGTATTCCTACAGCAGGAGCTGCCAGCGCGGCGCCTCCGACGCGTTGCAACAGCCGGCGCCGGGTAAAGGAGGGATGGTGGACCACGATGGACACCCTTCTGTTGAATGCCGCGCAAGGACGCGGCGGCGAGGCGTCCGGTGTCGCAATCCGACAGCGCGTACGCTGAATGGACGCTGAACAAAAACACGCGGACGAGTCCTGCTTATAGCATAGGCAATCGAGGTTGGCAAGTTAGCAAGCGGCAACATAGCCCAATCGGATCTGCCCTCCGGACGATCCGGCTATCGGCCGAAGCGGCCGAGACGAAACAGACCGACGTCGTGGGCCGTCGTGCCGGTAGTCGCCAGATCGGCCATGATTTCCCCCACGACGCTGCAGAACTTGAAGCCGTGACCGGAGAAGCCGGCGGCGATGGAGACTTGCGGGTAGTCAGGATGCACGTCCATGATGAAGTGTTCGTCGGGGCTGTTGGTGAACATGCAGACTTTCAGCGCCATCGTCGGACCGGCCGCCTCGGGAAAGTAGCGTTCGGTGAACGCGCGCAGCGGCGCCTCGTCACGAAGGTGGGACTGGCGGTCGAGTCGGTCCGCGTCGGTGGCCTCGTGGAGGTGGTGATAGAGCCCCAGCTTGAAGCCGGGCACGCGGTACGCCGGGAAGCCGTAGAAATGGCCCTCGTCTACGCCGATGTTGAAGACAGGGAAGCGGCCAGTCGAGAACAGCTCCGGGCGGCGCGGCTGGAACCAGGCCAGCACCTGACGCTCCGGTCGGGCCAACCCGGCCAGACAATCCAGCAACGTCTCGGCCCAGGAGCCGGCGCTGACGACGAGGCGGTCCGCCTGGTATTCGCCGCGGTCGGTGCGCACCGTGACGCCATCCCCGTCCGGCCGCCACTCCAGTACCTGCTCGCGCCCGTGTATCTCCGCGCCCAGCGCCTGCGCCGCCTGGACGTGGGCGACGATGCAGCGCTCGGGCAGCAAGAAGCCACCGTCGGGTTGCAGCACCGCCATCATGCCTGGCGGCAGTCGGTAGCCGGGGAAGCGCCTGGCCAGGTCCGCGCTGGTCAGCACCTCGTGCGCCAGGCCGTGCTGCTCGCAAGAGCGGCGTGATCCTTCGACGATCCGCCCGCCGGCCACGCCGGCGTCGACCGAGCCGGTGATGTGGAGCAACTGCTCGCCAACGGTCTGCTGCAGCTCCCGCCACAACTCGTAGGAGCGGCGCAGCAGCGGCACGTAGGAGGGGTGCTCGAAATAGGCCATGCGGATGATGCGGGTGACGCCGTGCGAGGATCCCATGTCGTTGGGAATATCGAAGCGTTCCAGCCCGAGCACCCGGCGGCCGCGCCGCGCCAACTGGTAGAGCGTCGCGCTGCCCATGCCACCGACACCGACGACGATAACATCGTAACGAGCCATTAGCTATCAGCCTTCAGCAATCAGCCTTCAGCAGGGACCTCAGGGGCGCGTTCATCTCGCTCGTGCCATTACGTCGAATGCGTCGTCGATGACTTGAAGCGTTTGGTCGACATCGTCCAGCGTGTGAGTGGTGGACAAGTAGAACTTCTCGTTGGGATTGACCAGGATGCCTCGCTTGAGCAGCTCGATCGCCCAGCGGAAGCCAAGCTCCTTGTCCGCGGTGAGCAGGTCTTGCCAGTTCCGTAGGGGGCGTCTATCCGTAAAGCGCACGCCGAAGACGGCGTCTTCGCCGGGAGTTTGGACGGCGTAGCCGTGCTTGCGGCCCAGTTCCTCAATGCCGCTGCGCAGCCTGCCCCCCACGGTATGGAGCCGGTCGTAGACGCCCGGCTGCTGGAGCGCCGAGAGGGCGGCAACGCCGGCGCTGGCGCTGATCGGGTTGCCGTTGAGCGTGCCGCTGGCCCACGCCAGCTCCTTGCGCGGCTTACGCCTGGCGTCCAGGGGCGACATCGCCTCCGCCCGCCCCACGATGGCTGCCAGTGGGAAGCCACCGGAGATCGCCTTGCCGTAACACGCCATGTCGGGGATCACGCCGTACCGCTCCTGGGCGCCGCCCCAGGCAATACGGAAACCGGTGACGACCTCGTCAAAGATCAGCACGATGCCGTGTCGAGTGCAGGCGTCACGTATCGCCTGCAAGAATCCGGGGTGCGGCAGCAGCACCCGCTGCAGCGGCTCGACAATAACGGCTGCCAGCTCCGTGGCGTTGCCGTCGATCATCTCGACCGCACGGGTTGCGTCGTTGAAGGGGGCGACGAGGGTCAGGCCGGCGATTGCCGAGGGAATACCGGCGGAATCGGGACGCGCGTGCGGGTAATCGGATGGTCCCTCCGGCACGGTGCCCCACAGGGCGTAGTCGTGCATGCCGTGCCAGCCGCCCTCGAACTTGAGAATCTTGGACCGACCGGTTTGAGCGCGGGCCACGCGCAGCGCGAAGAATGTCGCCTCGGTGCCGGAGCCGGTGAAATGCACCTGCTCGCCACAAGGAATCGCGGCGACGAGCGTCTGGGCCAGTCGGATGGCCGGCTCGTTGAGGAAATAGTAGGTCGAACCCTTGCGCAACTGGGACTCGACCGCGGCGACCACCGCCGGGTGGGCGTGACCAAGGAAGGCGGGACCGGACCCCAGGTGGTAGTCGATGTACTCCCTACCGTCGACGGCCCAGACCCGGCTACCGTGTCCCTCGGCTATGACCAGGTTCACTTCCGGAGGGAGCTGGAAGATCCCCAATCCTCCGCCGGCGAGCGCGTGCTCGGCGATGTCCAATAGCTCAGCCTGGCGCTGCGCGCCGGTTGCTTCCGCGATAGCCATCGTGATGGTCCTCTCTAATGCAAGTCGCGGCGCGGCCTGATCTCTCGGGCGCGAAATTCCAACAGGAAGCCGGCCAGCCGGGCCGTAGCGGCCGCCGCCAGGCTGCGACCCTTCTCGACGGTGGCGACGGTGGGATCGCCCTGGATTCCGCTGCTGGTGTTGCGGCTGAAGAACTCCTGGAAGTTGACCGAGCTGCCCTTCTGCAGATCCCAGTAGATGTGCTCGGACCGCTGCACTTCATCCATATCCTTGACGGCCTTGTCCATGTCTACCAGATCGCCACGCAAGTGCAGCAGCAATGAGGTTTCCGCCTCGCAGGCGTGGGAGAATCCGCCAGGGAACGCTGATTCGCGCCAGGAGAGATCCTCAGGTTGCAGCAGCGACCACCAGCTAAGGGCGGCCGTGATGGCCTCCGTCTGGTTGTTGATAAGGCGTGCGGCAATGTCTATGAACGGGGCGTTGCTGCCGTGACCGTTGAAGAGGACGAGATGCCGGAAGCCGTGGTGCGCCAGACTCCGACCGATGCAGGTGAGGTAGTCGATGATCACGTGGGCGTCGATGGCGATCGTGCCGGGGAAATCAAGGTGGTGCTCATTGAACGAATACGGCACCGGGTGCATCACCAGCGCCGGCGCCGGCTGTTCGGATTGGCGCCCCGCCAGGTCCGCGACCGCCGCGTCGGCGATGCGCGAGGCGGTGAGGTAATCCACCATGAGCGGCAGGTGCGGTCCGTGCTGTTCGGTGGTGCCGACCGGCAGCACGACGACCGGGTCAGCCTTGGCGGCGTCTCGAATCTCCGGCCAGCTCATCTCTTCGTAGCGATACTTTGCCACGCGGCGCTCCTTGTGCGGTCAGTTCCGCGACGATCCTCGCGGGTACACCCCCATGCTAGCAATTATGGCGTGGGGCGCAAGGTCGTCGGGAGGCGTGCCATCACCAGCGCGCCGACCAGTGGCGACGGATTTAGGGTAGCGTGCCGCTGTACAGTGATGACGCGGCGACCTGGCTGAACGCGGCGAGCGCCGCTGGCGACGAGTTGACCCGCCAGTCCGTCTCCTTAGTGTCGTCGAACCACACTAACGCGCGTACGGCGGGGAACTGCGCCGGCAGGTCGGTCAGCAGCCCCTGGGTGATCCAGGCCGCCTTGTCGCCGCCCTGCTCCGCCGATCCCGTCTCGCCGATCATCACCGGCTTGTTGGTGATCGACGTCAAGACATTGTAGGAGACGCCGATCACCTGGCTGAAGCTCTCCCAGCCGCCCCAGGCCAGGGCGGTCCCGCCGTTGTAGCCGTCGAGCGCCACCCAATCCACGTAGGCGTCGCCGGGATAGAACTGGGCAAAGGTGAGGGTATCTCCCGAAATGATGTTGGTGCACCAGACCCAGCGCACGTTGGTCGCGCCCTGCTGGCGGAAGACGGTGACCACATGCTGCCAGGCCGCCACGTAGTCGCCGGGCGCGTTGCCGTTCACCCCCACGCCCCAGGTCGTGTAATTGCCGTTCATCTCCGGAGCGAAGCGCAGGTAGAGGGGTCTGCCCCACGCGGCGGCGCCCTTGGCCCACTGCTGGAGGTAGGCGTCGTGGCTGCCGTTGGCGATGGTGCTCAGCGAGTACGCGGGCTGGTTGATCGGGTCGCCGTTCCAGTCCCAGGGGTCCCAAGTCAGGACCGGCACGGCGCCGTGCGCCGTCACGGTGTTCATCAGCGTGGGGTCGAAACCGTTGTTGGCCCAGTCTTCGTACCACATGACGATGCGCGGCGCCGTGCCTACCAGGCTGGTGTAGCTGTCGATGGCGCTGGGAAGCCAGGGTGCATTGGGGATGTAGGCCCCAAGTGCGATCCTCTGGGTCCCAGGAACTGTAGTCGGCGTGGCGGTCGGCGTGGCGGTCGCTGTTGGTGTCGCGGTAGCGGTGGCGGTCGGGGTCGCCGTGCCCCCTGGCGTCACGGTCGCCGTGACGGTGGCTGTTGCCGTGGGAGTGGCCGTTGGGGTTTTGGTAGCGGAGGCGGTTGCGGTCGGCGTCGGGGTGATCGTGGCGGTGGCTGTCGCCGTGGGGCTCGACTTTGCCGTCGGTGTGGCGCTGGGTGCAACGGTCGGAGTCGGCGTCGAACTGGCAGTGGGCGTTGCCGTCGCGGTTGGCGTGGCAGTTGCCGTGGCCGTCGGTGACCCGCCGGAGCCGTCCACCGTGAATGTACCCGTCGCGGTGCCGGCCGACGTGCTGGCCGCGACGGTGTGATCGCCACCGTCGGCGTCCGTGGGCACCGCCCACCGCAGAAGTATGACCCCAGACCGTTTGGTTGTAAAGGTGAATACGGGCGACCCGTCGAACGTCACCGTGCCCTGCTCGGAGTTGCCGAACCCGCTGAGCGAGAGATAGATGCGCGTGCCGGCTGGCCCGTGCGGCGGGGCGATGCTCATCGTTGGGGCTGGCGCTTGCTCTGATGTGGCGGCGACGCCGCTCGGGGCAGTTGCGAAGAGCAAAACCAACACGGCAAGACCCAGCCCGCCGCGCCTGACCAGGGAGGGAGTCGAACTCAATGCCATTTTCCTAGCTACCGGTCGCTTTCCACGCTCGCCACATTGCTTGACAGCCGCGGAAAACGACTTCCGTTGAACTCCGAATGGCCCAGCAAGGGCACACCATACGTCAGAGTCAGCTTGCCATCGCGCTCCTGATGAACGCAAGCTTTATAGCCTGGTAGTACTAAGGTTGGGCAGGATCCGCCGACGAGCGGCGGGATCGAACTGGACATAATCACGTTGCCTTCCAATCCGCCGCCGAGTTAGAACGAATGTTCGGCTCCGTGTTATACTTGAATTGGAACTGATGTTCTGGTTGAGAGAAATGGAGCGCGGATGCGCAAGCGGAACTTTCGTCTACGAACGACCGCCGTGGCGATGGGATCGCCGGTCGTTGTGCTCACCTACGACCTACGCGACGTTCAGCCGTGGAAGCAACGGGTGTCCCAGTATCAGACGGCGATCTACCGGGCCGACGATTCCGGCATGGCCATGGGCGGTCCGTTGGCTGCCGTGGTCGAATATAAGACCGAGCACGATGCGCGCCGTGGGCACCTCGGTCTCGTGGAGTCGCTTCGCAAAGAGGCAAGCCTCGCCGGGGAAGGCAGCCTGCTGGCCGCCCTCCCACGCGCCGGCTAGCGGTTGTCTCCCATGTCAGCCGGCTCGTGCCAATAGATGCTGCGCGGCCAGCATTTCGGCGTTGCACTCGGTTTCATCGTGCGTGTCCAGATAGAGGTGTGCCGCCTCGTGGACGAGAATCTCGGCGTAACGACGCAAGCCGGCCCCGTCGCCGGGCGCGACATCCCAGATGGATGGTGTGACGTAGCAGTGGTGGCGGGCACGGTCGATCCAGGCCTGATCGACCGGCTGGACGATGGCGCGCCGGTCACGGCCATAGACCGTGACCCGTCCGATTCGGCGCATATCTCGGTGACCCAAACCGGTGAGCCGGCGGATGTGGCGAGCGACCAGATCGGCATGTCGCGGCGCGTGGGCGACAAGCAGGGCCATCGCCGCCCGCGTGCTGACCACGAACGCTGAGGTGCCTTCCAGAAGGGGCGGATCGGCCAAGGCAATGGCCGTCTCCCATGGCAGGCAGTCGCCCGAGAGTCGATCAGACATCGCGCTCGCCACCGTTCCCCCCTGTGCTCACTAATAGTATATCGGGAGCAAACTGCCTTTCGTTCCCCCGCCATCGTCGCCCAAGCGGGCGCAGCTCGGCCGATCGCGCGAGATATCCAGGAGAAATTAATAATCGGGTGCTATTCCTAGATTGTATGAGTGTTAACAGATCTGGCGAAGGCGACGTGCGCCGACATCTGTCTGCTGACACAGGAAGTGGGGCGCTGCAAGCATGATCGTAGCAAGTGCACGCCGCGCGGAGCCGGCCGCGCGCATCCTCGTCGTCGACGACGACGCGATGAGTCGCAAGCTGCTGTCCTACGTGCTGGGCGAGGCGAGATACACCGTCGTCTCGGTGGAAAGTGCCGAGGCTGCGTCGCGGGTGTTGGCGCAGGAACAGGTGCATCTGCTGATATTGGACATTCGCCTGCCGAGAATGGACGGTTTGGAGTTCTGCCGCAAGCTGCGTGAGGACGGCAATGCCGTCCCCATCTTGTTTGTAAGCGGTCGCCAGGACATCGACGACAAGATTGCCGGATTCGACGCGGGCGGTGACGACTATCTCACGAAGCCCTTCGACACACGAGAGTTGCTGTCGCGGGTACGCGCGCTACTGCATCGCCAGATCTGGGGAATCGCCAGCGGCAAACGGTCAACGGTGAAGGCCGGCGGCCTCGAGCTCGATCTGTCCGAGCTGCAAGTGATGCTCCCGTCCGGCCGCGAAGTGCAGTTGACACCGACGGAGATGCGCATCCTCCAGTGCCTCATGACGAACTCCGCTCGCGTGGTGCGGCGCGATCTACTGTTGGCCCAAGTATGGGGATACGACTACCAGAGCGCCAGCAATCAGATTGAAGTGTATATTCGGCGGATTCGGCGCAAGATTGAGACCAATCCTTCCGACTTCTTCATCGAGACGGTGCGCGGCTTGGGCTACCGATTCGTCGGAGCCGGCGGCGGCGCGGGCGCCGCCGCCTCCCCAGTCACTGTGGGCGCCTAACAGGGCATAGTCCCCTGGTGGGCAGTCCTCCGCCCGTGGCCGGCGGTGCAGCAACTGCCCGACGCTTCCGACGCCTCGCCTCAGCCGCATCGCCGTAGCACTGCCTGGCGGCTACCGTTGTGGCCGGCCAACGGCCCTCCCGGCTCGGGCTCGACGGATGATCGAAGGGAACCGATGGGCGCCGTCGGTTGTATGAAAGCCTGAATGAGCGCCGCGGCACGGACCTGTCGCCGCCGCTCGACGGACTCGATCATCGAGAGGAGCATTCCGGTGCGACGACGTCATTTCCTGACCATATCTCTCGCCGGCCTGGCGCTGGCGGCCTGCGGAGCGCCGCCCGCGTCCGCGCCTCCCCCCGCGTCTGCCAACACGGCCAGGCCGGCCGCGGCGGCGTTATCTCCGACCGCGGCCGCCAAGCCCGCGGTGCAGCCGGTGGAAGGAGCGACCGATCGTCTCCTTGTCCGCGACGAGAGCGGAGGCTCCCCACGGATCATCGGGGTCGACGCGGCCACCGGGCGGTCGCCTTTCTCACTACCGGACGGCATGCCGACCACCGGCGCGGCGCACTGGATCACGCTCGCTCCCGCCCACGGCAGCACCACGGTACAGCTCTTCGACGCCCGGGATGGGTCGGCCGTCCAGGCCATCAACGTGCCGGGCGAGTTTCGCGGGGGCGCCGTGTCTCACAATGACGCCTGGCTACTTCTGGTGCAGCCGCCGTCGACCGGCACACCGGTCCGGAGCAGCCTCGCGCTGGTCGACCTCACCGGCGGCAAGGTCGTGGAGCAGGCGCAGTTGGATGGCCACTATCTGGCGGATACCGTCGACGACAAGGGGCAATGGCTCTTCCTGATCGAGCAACACCCCGAGCGCAAGAGGGACGCCTATCAAGTGACACTCTACGATCGGGCAACGCACGCCGTCAAAGGGCCAATCGTCGACAAGCGATCCAGCGACTCGATCATGAGCGGGCACAAGGTCCGCCATGCCTGGAGCAAGAACGGCGACTGGCTGTTCTCGCTGTACCTCGATCCCGGTGGTGACGGCGCCTTCGTCCACGCGCTCAACGTGCCGCCGGCGTTTGCGTTTTGTATCGACCTCCCGGGAGCCACATCGCAGGCCGCCGTGCTGGAACAATACGCGCTGACGCTATCGACTGCCACCGACCACGCCTTTGCCGTGAACGCGGCGCTCGGACTGGTCAGCACCTTCCAGGCCGGCGGGGGAACGGCAAACTCCTACCACCTGACTCTGCCGAAACTGGCGCAGGAGGTCCAATCGGACCCCACCAAGTATCGGGTCCGTCCCAATAACAACAGTGTCGTGTCGCCGGACGGCGCCACACTCTACGCCGGCACCGATCTGGGCATTTTGAAGATACCGACCAAGGACCCGCAGTTGCAACCCACCGATTTGCTGCTCGCCGGCAGGTCCATTTTTAGTCTGGGGATGGGCGGCTCAGGCAAGGTGCTCTACGCATTGGTGGACGGCGCCACGCGCCGCCTGGTCGCGCTCGACTCAACAAATGGAGCACAACTCGGCGACCTGACTGGCGTGGTGGCACAACCGACGGGCATCAAGCAGGTGACGGTAGGCTGATAGCAAGCGGCAGATCAGCTCGCGGCCCGGCTTCCAGTCGCGGCAGCGCGCACGAAATCGACTATCGCGCCATATTCCGGTGAGTATCCTTTGGTCGTATCGACGGTCAACGTCGGGATGTTCAGGTCGAGCCCTTCGTAGACCCCTGCGTCCAGGTTGGCCAGCAGTCGGGGTATGAGCGCTGCGCCCAAGTGGCCGGGGTGCCGTTTGCCACTTGCCGCACGTTCCGTATATCGGCGCGCAATCTCCTCATTGGTCGTGCGGCACAGCACGAGCGCCGCGTTAGCCACGGAGGCAAGCGGGCGAAGGTGCGCCTCTGAGCCACCGCGCTCGAAGTTGCTCTCCAGCAATGCGCCTACCCCGGACTCGAGGAGACGGGCAGCAATGACGTAGAGGACCCGGTAGGAAGCGCGCCCTAATTGACGTGACTGCTCAATGTCGGCGGGGCCGAGCACGTCGAACAGCGCTTCTTTGATGTCGTCCTTGGTCAGCAGCGGCAGCGAGAGCGCCGCTGCCAGTCGCCGTGCCAGCGTGGTCTTGCCGCTGGCCGGCGCGCCGCTCACGATCACGAGCGGCGGGCGGCTAATGTTCGAGTCTGCCGTCAAGGCGTACACTGTCTCCCAGACGGGGATAGTACTTCGAAAGGGCCAGGGATGAGCCAGGTAACCGGCGATGATACCGACAGTGTCATTGGGCCGTCCGGTCGCACGTACCGCCTGGCGCCTGAGAGTCTCGCGCCGCTGGAGCGGGCAATGGCGAATCGGGAGGTGACCAGGAGCTATCTGCTCGACGTTATCGAGTCGGTCCGCGCGACGGCGCACCCCGTCGTATTTCCCACGCAGCTCGTCGGCCGGCTCGGCGAGGCGTTGCGTACTTTGCCCACGTCGTGGCTGCGCGAGTTCGCCTACGCGGGCATGCTCGCGGTACTGCAAGACCTAGAGAATGAGCAACCGCCGGAGGCTCCGCCACGGTGAGGGGGCCGGGCGTCCCGCCGGCACCCCTTCATCATTCTCCGATCTGGGTCCGGCACAACCCCCAGTGCGGCGGATAGGTCCAGTGGAGCTGAATACTAGTGGGCCGTTTGGCATGCCAAACGGCCCACTAGGCCTTGGCCTCAAGGCTCGACACTCGCCGCTGCCCACCCGGACGAGATGGCGCAGCCTCGATCACCGGCTCCGACTCGCCGGCTTCCACCATCCGGCGCAGCAGCCGCTGCCGAAGCACCTCGGTCGCTACCTGGTGCGACTGCAAGCCGACGAGGTTGGTCAGCTCGTAGGGGTCTGCCTGAAGGTCGTAGAGGAAGGTCTCGACGTAACGGTCGGAGCCCGGCTCTCGAACCCCGACCGTGTCGGGCGCCGAGACACCGTACTTCCAGCGGTGCGTGCGCACCGCCCGGCCGACTTCCGCTTCGCTGATCTGGATGAAGACCTCCTCGGGCCAGCCCGCCGTGTCGCCGCGCAGGTGCGGCAGTATTGGCCGGCCCTGCATCTCCGGCGGCGGCGCGATGCCCGCGGCGTCGAGCAGCGTTGGCGGCAGATCGATCAGGCTCACCAACTGGCGGAGACGTCCGCCCCCGTCGAAACCAGGGCCGCACAGCGCCGTGGGCACGCGGATCGAGCTCTCGTGGCAGGAGCGCTTGTACTCCTTATTGCGCGTCTTGAAGTGGCAGCCGTGGTCGGAAGTGAAGAGCACGATCGTCTTCTCCAGCAGCCCCAGGCTCTTCAGCGCATCCAAGAGGCGTCCGAACGCCTCGTCCAGCCGCTTCACCATTCCGTAGTAGCCGCCGAGATGTTGCGGTGCGGACCCGCCGAGCGCGGCGAGGTCGGGCGGGGTCCAGCGTCCGGTGTAGCGCTCGCGGTAGCTGTCGGGCGGCGGGTAGTCGTCGAGATGGTTCTGGAAGTGCGGCTCCAAATGGGAGAGAAACAGGAAGAATGGATCGTGCTGGTTGGCGTCGATGTAGCGGATCGCCGCGTCCGTCAGGGCGTCAACGCGGTACCCGGGTAGCTTGACCGGACGATTCTCCTGATCGTAGACGATGGTGTCGTAGACGTCGGAGGTCATCTCCAGGGCGTTAGAGCCGAGCCAGTACTGGTAGCCGCCGCGCCGCGGCTCGGTTACCGGCTCCTCGGCCGCCAGGTGCCACTTGCCGATGTAGCCGGTCCGGTAGCCCGCGGCGGCGAAGTGGTGGGCGAGGGTTTTGGCGTCAGGCGGCAGCGGGATGCCGTTGCGGAAGCAGCCGGTCTTATTCTGGTAGAGGCCCGTTTGCAGCTCGGCGCGAGCCGGGGCGCACACCGGTTGGCTAGTGCAGGAGTAATGGACGTGCGTGCCCCACTGAGCAACGCGATCGAAGTTTGGCGTGAGCTCCAGCGGGTTGCCGTGGACGCCGGTCGTGTCCCAGCGCTGCTGATCGGTGAAAAAGACGACGACGTTGGGACGGTCACTACCAGATCCGGACATCTGACGGTCTCCCCCAGTGAATGGCCCGGTGAGGGGTCAAAACGCACGTAACGTCCCATTGTAGAGTCCGTAGACGGGCCGGAAAACGACACCGGCAGGTAGGTGAGCGATTGCGGCCCATCCTGTCCGGGCGGGCCGCCGGAGCGGCGCGACAGGAAGAAGGCTCCGAGGTCGGCCATCGTGGCAAGATCCTGCGCATCGAGCGCCTGCGCCAGCCGCCTGACGGCCAGCCGGGGCGGTGAGCCTCCGCGCTGCTGGAGGAAGCCGATAGCGTTGGTGACCGCGGGCTCGGCGGGGCCGCGCAGCTCGTCGGCCACCAGCTCCAACAGATCAGCGGGCTGCAGCGCAAGCGCTTCCGCGATCCGCTCCAAAACGAGCGCCGATGGATATTTCTTGCCCCGCTCGATCTCGCTGAGGTATACCTCGGAGAGGGCCGAGCGCTCGGCCAGCTCTTTCATGGTCATGCGTCGCTCCCGCCGCTCGCGCCGGATGACCACGCCCATGGTCTGCTGCAAATCCGCCACAGCCGCACCCTTCCTCCAAAGGCCGTGCTGCCAGCATAGGTTGCCCCAAGGCGATGCTGATAGCATAGATTATCGCTCTCATGGTACGCCATAAGCAGGTATCGTGCAAGGTAGTTCCGGCGCTGACCCGGACCCGCGGACCGTGATCGAGGAGGAATTGCAAGATGTACGTCTCGAGGCCACGTTCGAACGGCCTATCGCCGATGCCGTTGTCGCCGGGGTTACACGTACCGATGATCTACGAGAGGACCAATCAGCCTACCGTGCGCTGGGAGTATCGCGTCGAGACCATCGACCTGCGCGAGCAGGCGCCGCTGAGCCAGGCCCAGCTCAACGAACTCGGTAGGCACGGCTGGCTGCTGGCCGGCATCCTCCAGCTCCCGACCAGCTACGAGGCCGGGCCGGTCCAGTACTACTTCGTCCGTGACGCGGCCTCGTGAGCCAAGATTGCCTGTGGCTTGCCGGAGAAAATAGCAGGCGTAGGGGCGCTGCTTGCCGCGCCCAGCCTGGCCTTCCGGCGGTATCGGCAACGCTCAAGTGGGCGCGGCAAGCAGCGCCCCTACGCCTGTTCCCAACGTGTCTCTCGCGACTAACGATAGGCCGGTAGTTTCGGCCACCTCGGTGACGCCTCATCTCTCAGCATAGAAAGGAAGCATGCTGTGGCCAGCCTTCATCCGCGGCCCGTCAATGCGGGACTGCTGATCCCCACCGTGATCGAGACCGGAAACCGTGGCGAGAGGGCCTACGACCTCTTCTCGCGGCTCCTGCGGGAACGCATTGTATTGGTCAATGGCGAGATCGGCGACGATATGGCGTCGCTGGTGGTCGCCGAGCTGCTGTTCCTGGCCAGCGACAACCCTGACCGGGAGATCAATATGTACGTCAGCTCGCCCGGCGGCGTGATCACCGCCGGATTGGCGATCTATGACACCATGCGCTCGCTGCGTTGCCCGCTGGTGACCACCTGCATTGGTCTGGCCGCCAGTTTTGGCACCATCCTGCTCATGGCCGGCGATCCGGGTCGGCGTTTTGCGCTACCGCACGCCCGCATTCATTTGCACCAGCCGTTGATCCCGGGCGGTATCGGCGGCCAGGTCACGGACATCGACATCCACGCCCGCGAGCTGCTGCACACCCGCGACGTCATCAACGACATCATTGGCCTGCACACCGGCCAGCCTATGGACCGCATCCGCCGCGACACGGAGCGGGATTTCTACCTGAGCGCCAGCGAAGCCAAGGAGTACGGCATCGTGGACGAGGTGCTGACGCTGGAGGACTGGAATGCTCGGCGGCCACGCGAGGCACAAAGAGCTTCCTGACCAACCCGAAGTTCTAATGGCGACCTTGCAAAAACCATGTAGCGTCGCCTGCTCTGTTGACGCACCTGGTCGCCTCGCTTATGATCTGCTCTGCCGATCAGCGCAGCGGGTGCGTGGTGTCCCGCCGTTTTGGACGTCCGGCTCGCCGTACCCGTGACTGAGGTGTGGCTACATAGCCCGTTGCCTGATGGTGTCGCCGCGCGTTCTGTGGCGCGGTAGGTGAAAGGAGCATCAGTGCAGCATCACGTTCTGACGCGTAGGACCCTAGTACGGACGAGCGCGACCATGGCACTTGGCCTGGCCGGCGCGGCGCTGCTCAGCGCCTGCGGTGGAGCGGGCGCGGCCACGACCAACGCATCCAGCGCGGCTGCGCCGGCCACGTCGGCGGCCGCGACATCGAGCGCCGCACCGACGACCAGTGCAGCCGTCACGACGGCTAGCCAGCCCAGCACCAGTGCCGCGTCGGCGTCGGCGGTCGCCAGCACGTCGAGCGCCGCGCCGTCGTCGTCAGCTGCGACTTCCAGCAGCGCGCCCGCGGGCAAGGGGATCACGCTGACGTATATGTCGCCGGATGATACCGGGCGGCACGACGCGGAGACGCCCATTTTCGCTGACTTCGCCAAGGCGAATCCGGGTATCAACGTCGAGATCGTATCGGGCGGGGCCAGTTGGACCACGGTCCAGACCAAGCTCAAGACGAGCATTGCCGGGAACGTGCCGATCAACGTCTTCCAGAATGGCTGGGGCTCCTGGGGCGACTTCGAGGCGGCGCTCATGGAGCTGACCAGCCTGTTTGCTCGCGACAAGATGGATCCCTACAAGCTGCTGACGCGGCCGGCTGTGGATACCTTCTTGGATCAAGGGAAGCTGTGGGGCTTCGGCCTGGTCGGCGTCTCCCAGGACGGTCTGGCCTACAATCAAGATCTGTTTGACGCCGCCGGTCTGCCGCATCCTCCGGTGGATCCCGCCGATCAGAGCTGGACGATGGAGCGATTCCTGGAGTCGGCGCAGAAGCTGACCAAGGCGGACCAGTTGCAGTTTGGCTTTGGCGGCAGCCTGGCCGGCTTCGATACCGGCGGAATGACTCGTGGCACCTTCTTCGGCCAGGGTCCCTGGGACGACACTGCGCAACAGGCGCACATGGACAAGCCGGGTATGCTTCAGGGCCTTCAGTACTGGAAGGATATCCGCGACAGGTATAAGGTGCAACCGACGAGCGACCAGGCAAAGTCGATCGGCGCCAAGGGGGACATTTTTACCAGTGGAAAGATCGGCATGCAAGTCGTTTACGGCTACATTCCGAAGCAGACCTTCAACTGGGGTCTGGTCGCGCTGCCGCATGACGGCAGCGACAACATTTCCGGCCGAGGCTATTCCATGCCGCTGATGGCCACGAAGACGGCGGCGTCGGAACAGACCTGGACCTTGCTCAAATGGACGCTGGCCTCGGCCAATGCCGCGCGCTTCCCGGAAACGGCGCACTACGCCATTTCTCCGGTGTTGGGCGCGTCCGATCAGGCCAAGCAGGCGTTCAAGGACAAGGTGGGCGTCGATCCAACGGCCTACGAGCTCATGGCGCAACACTCCCATGTGTCTGCTTGGGGAATGCTCAAATACAAAGGCTTCAGCAAGGTGAGCGACTGGCTGACCAACGCCTTCAAGCCGTTTGACACCGGCACGCAGAGCACGTCGGACTACGCCAAGGGCGCAAACGACTACATCAATGCCAACTTGATGCAGTAGGGCGCCATCGGCGGGCGGCTCCGCCCCGGAGATGGCGGAACCGCCCGCGGGCAACACTACCTACTTGGCGCTGGCCATCCGCTTGAGCACGGGCAGACCGGACGACGCCGACTCGCCGACCGTGTAGCCGGCGGGTAAGGCGTCGAGAGCGAGACCGGGGCGAGGCTCCTTGGCAAAGAAATAGATCCGCTGCTCCCGACCATTGCGTAGCTTGGCGATCTGGCTATTCAGGTAGTAGGTCACACCCTTGCTGTTCTTATGTGCGTAGGCCACAGTTCTCTCCTCCTTCACTGGTCGATCTCTCGACGCGCGTACAAGCGGCAAATCTGGCCGGCGCCTGGACATCAAGCGCCGGACCGTCGTTAGGCCCCGGTGCGGGGCTCACCGGCCACCGCTGGCCGGGTCGCCGTCTCGGTCAGCGGGGCCGCCGTGCCGGACGGCGCGGTCATCGCCCCGGTCACGCTATCGATGGCGCGTGCCGCGGCGTCGCGACCACCAAGGCCAAAGGCCAGGGCAAGCGCCAGCGACAGGCCGCCAACGGCGGAGGTGAAGAGGATATTGAGATAGCCGGTTGCCACACCGATCTGCCCGATCGCCGCTATGACGAAGAAGGCCATGATGCCGAAGTAGCAGATGTTGGCGATGGTCTGCGCACCGCTCATTCCGGCGCCGAGCGTCGACGCCTTCACCACGTCGCGCACGAAGCGGGCGATGATGGTCCCGACGAAGATGAGGATCAATGCCACAACCAGGTTTGGCAGGAACAGAATGATGGAGTTGATGATCGCCACGACCTGCGGCATCCCCAGGGCGTTGAAGGCGGCTTCCAGGAAAATCAGCCGGATGAACCACTTGGCGAGGTCGCCGATGAGCCCCGCCGCGTCGGTCTGCACGTTGCCGCGCGCCAGGAAGGCCGCGATGCCCGTTCGCTCGGCAATGTCGTCCACGCGAAGCCGGCGAAGGACGGCGGTCACCACACGGTAGACGACCCCGGCGACGATCCAGCCGATCCAGATGATGATCAGCGCGCCGATGATGCGGGGGATGAATCCGAGCAGATTGGCCAGCAACGCCGTAACGCTGGTGATGATCCCCGCTCCAAAGTCAGTAACAGTGGCCATGCGAATGTCCCTTTCCATGTCCTTGTGGCTGGGTCCGGCCCACCACGTTGTGCGCAAGCCGTACTCTCGAACCGAGTCCTGGGTGACTGAAATCGGGAAGTATTGGAGCGGCCCTGCCATCTGAATACGCCCCAACTCTACGACTCCGTCTCCGTGGATAGCTCGTCGGCCTCACATTTCAGGCTCCTCCTTCTCCTGTGGTGACCGCGTATGCGGCTTTAGACGGTACGTACTGAGCAAAAGTCACAGCGCCACCGCCTTTGATGCGCCGATAGGCCGCATCTAGCCTTCGGGATAGCTGGATCGTGGAACAACGCTGCGAGACTCTACTCTTAACTGCGTCCGATTGTCAAATCGGGTTGACGCAGTCGAGCCTGTTTGGTACGGTGGCGCGGGCGAGTTGAAAAGCGGCACTTGATCACTCTGGAGGCAGATGATGCTGCTTTCGTCGGTCGAATTGGTACGGGGGTGCCAACGCACATTGCCGGACGACACGCGCACCTTTGAGGCCCTGGTGGACCAATACAAGGAACGCGTGTTTGCTACGTCGCTCCGTCTGATGGGCAACTATCATGATGCGGAAGAATTGGCGCAGGAGGTCTTCCTCAAGGTCTTCCACGGGATCAAGGGGCTGGATGACCCGGCGACGCTGGGCGCCTGGATCTATCGCATCACCGCCAATACCTGCTTCGATGCCCTGGAGAAGCGAAACAGCCGCCGCACCACTTCGCTCGACGCCGACCAGAATGCCGAAACACTGCAGGCGGAGGACGGCGCTCTGACACCGGAAGAGAACGCGCTGCGCCGGGAGCTTCGACGCTGCCTGGAAAGCACCCTCCGCCGGCTCGATCCGGCGCAGCGCGTCATGCTGGTACTCCGCGACGTGGAGGGACGGCCATATCAGGAGATTGCTGATTCGCTGACGACGGGGCTGAGCGCGGTAAAGATGCGTATTCATCGAGCTCGTCTCGCCTTTCAGCGCCTTTTCGAGGTGGTCTGCCCAGGTCTGCGCACGTCCGAAGTACGAACACAGGCTCCCGGTCGGGCGGGTTAGACCACCGGCGCTTCGCGGCCCCGGGCGTCATTCCTGGCGAATTCGGGTGAGGGAAGGAGAGGTAGGAGATGGCTGCTGGAGAGTCGGATGTCGAATGGACCACTCTGGTCGACGAGCCGGAGGACTCGCCGGAGCATAGCGCCTGGTTGTTGGAGCATCCGGTGGAGGCAGCCGAAATTGCCATGGCCCGACGAGTCCATGTGCTGCTGGCCGAGCTTCGCGCGATTCCAGTGACCGTGCCGCCTGACTTCGAAGCGAGGCTACTGGACCGTTGCCGGCAAGACACGACCATAATTCACCTCCTCGAGTTATGGCTGGCTAGGGGCAGCCGCGCGCTGCTGGAACTGTTGGCGGCGATCTTCAATTCTCTTCCCGGGTTGCTCCCGGTACCTGACGCTGCGGGCGCGACAAGGAGCTAGCTGTGGATTTCCGCGTTGCCCTGGACGCGCTCAACAATACGCTCACACAGATTGCGCAGTTCATCCCCCGCCTCATCAACGGCTTGATCGTCTTGATCATCGGCTATCTCCTCGCCTGGAGTGTGCGCTGGCTGCTTCGAACCGTCCTTCACCGGCTGCGCTTCGATCAGGTTATGGAGAGGGCGGGCATTGTCGGCGCCCTGCGCGGTGTGGGAGTGCAGTGGCAGCTATCGGAGCTGATCGCTCAGACCGTATATGCCTTCCTCCTATTGTCCTTTTTGATTACGTCCACTCACCTCATGGGTCTCGAGGCCGTTGCCGTTCTCCTCGAGCGCCTGCTGGGCTTTTTCCCAAACGCCATCGCCGCTCTCATTGTTTTCCTCATTGGTGGGGTGGTGGCCAGATTTCTGGGCGATTTGATCTCCACGTTGGCCGTCACGGAAGGCATCGGCTTGGGCCCCAGACTTGGACGTTCGGCGCGCTATCTCGTCATGATCTTCGTCGTCGTGTTGGCGCTGGCCGTATTGGGGCTGGATACTGCGTTGCTCGTTACCGTGGTGACCATCATGGTTGCCGCGTTCGGCCTGGCGCTTAGTCTGGCGCTTGGTCTTGGCATGCGGCGCGTCGTATTTCAGGTGCTCGCCGGCCATTACATGCGGCAGCGATTCCCAGCGGGGCAGCAAATCACCGTCAACGACCTGCGTGGCGCGGTCAGCAGCGTCGGCAGCGTCAACACCGTCGTGACTGCACCCTCCGGCTCGTACATCATCCCCAATGGCGTGCTGTTCGAATCGATTGTCGAAACGTCAACTTCGTCGCCGGCGCCGGAGCCGCCCGTCGTCCCGACTCCTTAGTGGGGCGCTGGTTGCTACGGTTTGGTGAGCAGCCGCTATTGGCCGCCCCTGTGTGCTGTTCCACCGTTAGGCGCTCGGTCGCGCCGCCAACAGCGCCTTACTGTCTTCGTGGCATAGGTGTCCCCGCCGGACAGGGCCGTATTCGATAAGGTCTAGTCGGCCCCCAGCGGACAACGGTGGCCCTAGGAGCAGGACGGTGTCTCGGTGTTGGAAGGATTTCGCCCGTATCGCGTTTGGGTAGCACGCGCTCTGGTAGTGACGTTGGCGGTTGGCAATGCTCTGGCGCCAACCGCTGCCGCCGCCGCGAGCGCACTGTCAGGACGAACTATAGTCGTCGACCCGGGGCACGGCGGCGTCGACTCGGGTGCGGTGGCCAACCGCCTTCAAGAGAAGCTGCTCACCCTCCCCATTGGTCTTGATCTGGGAGCCGATCTGAGGGGGTACGGCGCTCGAGTCGTGTTCACGCGCACCGCGGACGTGACGATCGGGCCTCGCGGCAACGTCAGCGCAGGTCTGGCCACCCGCGTAGCCTTGGCCAATGCCGTTGGCGCGGACGCCTACGTTTCCGTCCATGCCAACTCGCTGGCCGATCCCAACTTTTCCGGACTCATGACCTTCTATGGGCAGCCAGCGGGCTTCGCCGGGAACGGCACGAGGTCCAATGTGCTCGTCGACCGCGGTCACGCCCTTGCCGAGGCCGTGCAGCAATCCACGCTGCAGCGCACCGGAGCACTTGACCAAGGAGTACACGCGGCCGATTATTACGTTCTCGGGTACACGGCAATGCCGTCGGTGCTGGTAGAGACCGGCTTCATCACGAACCCCGCTGAGGCCCTGCGGCTGGCCACGCCGTCCTATCAGCGGGCTATCGCCAGCGGGATCGCCGTAGGAGTCGCGCGTTTTTTCCGAGGAGCGGTGGTAGCCCCGTCCGCGCAGGGTTCGACGGCAAGCGGCGTAGCAGATACCGCTGACCCCGGCACGTACACCGTGCAAGCCGGCGACACGCTATCGGAAATCGCGCTACGCTACGGCGTGCCTCTGGTTGAGCTGGCGCAAGCCAACGGCATCGCTGATTCCAACGCGGTGGTGGCTGGTCGGCGTCTGCGGGTTGGCAGCGGCGCCGCGCTGAGCGCGGCGCCTTCGTCCCACTCGGCGACTTCGGCCACGGCCTCGACGTACGCGGTGCGGCCTGGCGACACGCTGTCAGGCATCGCGGCCAGGTATCACCGGCGTGAGTCGGACTTGGCGCGGTTGAACGGACTGCGCGATCCGAACCATCTTGTGGCCGGGCGGACGCTCACGCTGCCTGTGCATTGAGGTCGTCGCCGGAGTCGACGTATTCGCGCGACGAGGCAGTCACCTTGACGCCACCAAGTCTTGCTGTCCCCCTAGTCGACCCGCGCCAGGCGCTGCCGCAGCCAGTGGTCGGCCAGGACGATCGCCAGCATCGCCTCGGCGATCGGCACGAGCCGCGGTAATACCGTCGGGTCGTGACGACCTTTGACTACAATTGTGGAGGGGTTGCCCTGATTATCGACCGTCTGCTGCTCCTGGGCTATAGAGGCGGGAGGCTTGGCCGCCAGACGCACCACGATCTCCTCGCCGGTACTGATACCGCCCAGGATGCCGCCGTGATGGTTGCTGGTCGTGCCGATGCTGCCGTCGGGCCGCCGCACGAACGGATCATTGTGTTCAGAGCCACGCAACATCGTGGCGGCGAACCCTTCACCCATCTCTACCCCCTTGATGGCCGGGATGCTAAACATCGCCTTGCCAATGTCGGCTTGCAGCTTGTCGAAGACAGGCTCTCCCAGCCCGGGCGGGACGCCGCGCGCGCGGACTTCGACCACGCCGCCGAGCGAATCGCGGTCGTGGCGGGCGGCCTCGACGCGGGCGAGCATCTGCTCCGCAACGGCGGCGTCAGGACAGCGCATCACGTTGCGCTCGATCTCATCTTCATCGATAATCTGAGCGCGGAGATCGCCCAGGGCCAGCGTGTAACCGACGATGCGCACGCCGATGGGCATCAACAGTAGCTTGGCGATGGCCCCGCCGGCCACTCTGCCGATCGTCTCTCTGGCGCTGCTCCGTCCGCCGCCGCGGTGGTCGCGAAAGCCGTATTTCACGTCCCAGCTGAAGTCGGCGTGGCCGGGACGGTAGAGATCCTTGATGGCGTCGTAGTCCTGGGGGCGCGCATTGGTGTTCCGCACCAGCATGCTGATGGGGGAGCCGGTCGTCCTCCCCTGGAAGACGCCGGACAGGATCTCTACTTCGTCCGCTTCTTGTCGCGCCGACGTGACGCGGCTCTGGCCGACCCGACGCCGGTCTAGCTCGCGCTGGACCGCGCCAATGTCCAGTGGAAGGCCGGCCGGGCAGCCGTCCACCACGCAGCCGACGGCCGGACCGTGGGATTCGCCCCAGGTTGTAAGTCGAAAGGCTTGACCAAACGTATTGCCCGGCATGGACGGCCCCTCCCCGGCATCTCGCCACCTTGCCAACCTGGCGTCGATCACTTGCTATCGTAGCGCAATTATGCCGCGTGCGCGGGTCCATCAGGCCGCTAGCATCCCCCTTCGTGCTACACTGTGAGCCAACGATGGTATATCTGGTCGCATGGTGCAGGTGACGCGTATGGCTCGGTCGTTTGTGCTGGCCAGGTTGGCTCCCCACCGGCTCCGGCGGGTGGGGTAAGCGTGCGGGCGCATCCGACGCGCCGTTCAGCCGGGCGTCCGCGGGGAGAGAGCATGGAAAAGCGCGATCTGGTCATACGTTTTGGCGGAGAGACCGGAGGCGGCCTGCAGTCGGTTGGGCAGCTGGTTACCAAGGCGGCCGCGGCTGTGGGTTTCCGGGTCTTGACCTTCTATAGTCCGCCGGCCGAAATCAAGGGTGGCCAGGCGGTCTTCGAGGTGCGGTTGAGCAGCAACGCGCTCTACGCTCGGGGCGGAGCGGTTGACATCCTCTGGACGTTTGACGAAGAAGGATACGATGCCGGCATCCGCGACTTGCGACCCGGTGGTCTGCTCATCTACGATCCGGCCGACATGGAGGCTCCGCGGTCCGGCAACTACCGCGTGGTCGCCGTGCCGGTGACTGAAATTGCCAAGACCAGGCTGCGCTTCGAGCGAGGGCGCAACGTCGTCGCGTTCGGCATGGCGGCAGCCCTGTTCGGTTTGCCCAAGGAGCCCCTGGCTGATCTTCTGAAGCGCCAGTTCAAGCGTCACGCCGAGTTGTTGCCGCAGAACATCGCGGCGCTGGAAGCCGGCATCGACTGGATCGAGGAGCACATCCCCGATCGTAGGCAGTACGCCCTTGAGCCTCCGCCGCCGATCCCCGGCGTCATGGTGCTCAACGGCAATCAAGCCCTGTCCTTGGGCGCCCTGGCCGCCGGTTGCCGCTTCCTGGCCGGCTATCCCATCACGCCCGCGTCCGATATTATGGAGTTTATGGCAGCCAACCTACCGCAATTGGGCGGTAACGTCGTCCAAGCCGAGGATGAGATCGCCTCGATGGGCATGGTGCTCGGGGCCAGTTACGCCGGCAAGAAGGCGATGACGTCCACGTCGGGCCCAGGCTTTAGCCTCATGATCGAGATGCTGGGCCTGTCGGCCATGGCCGAGCTGCCTTGCGTGATCGTCGATGCGCAGCGCGCCGGCCCGTCGACGGGAATGCCGACTCGCCACGAACAGGGCGACCTCAATCTGGCCGTCTATGGCGGTCACGGTGAGGTTCCGAAGCTGGTTTTCGCGCCAACATCGGTCCTGGATTGTTTCCACACGGCCATTGACTCTTTCAACTTTGCCGAGAAGTATCAGATACCCGTGATCCTACTTCAGGATACCGTGCTGGCGGTGCGGACAGAGAGTGTCGAGCGCCCCAGCCTTGACGACGTGCAACCGGTTGACCGCGTGCTCGTGGACGTGCTCAGCGCCCACACCAACGGCAGTGTCAATGGGCACGCCGACGCGCTGGACCACGGGCATGCCCCGGCCGACGAGACGACACAGGAAGGCGCCGCGCGCTTCGCCCGCTACGCCAGCACGCCGAGTGGCGTGTCGCCCACGTCGATCCCGGGCATGGCGGGCGCCGAATACGTGGCCACCGGGCTGGAACACAACGAGCAAGGCGCCTTGCGTTATGATCCCGCTACCCACGCTCGGATGACGGAAAAGCGCCATCGCAAGCTCGCGGCGGCGGCGGCCGAAGCGCCGGAACCGCTGCGATTCGGTGATGAGGATGCGGAGGTCGGCGTCATTACTTGGGGATCCTCGGCCGGCGCGGTGATCGAGGCGATTCAGCTCATCCACGAGCAGGGTGGCAAGGCGGAGATGCTGGCGCCCAAGATGCTCTGGCCGGTGCCTGACCACCAGCTCGGCGAGTTCATCCGGCGCAAGAAGCGGGTGCTGGTGGCCGAGGTGAATTACTCCCAGCAGTATGCCAATATCCTGCGCGCCCGCTACGGGACGCAGTTAGAGAGCGTCACCTCCTACGGTGGCGTGCCGTTCAGAGTGCAGCAGCTCATCGATGCCATCGCAGGAAAGGTTGCCGTTCATGCCTGAAACCTCGTCTGCTCCGACGCTGGAGCGCGTGCCAACGGTGGATGACTACAAGAGCTCGGCGAAGCCAACCTGGTGTCCGGGTTGTGGTGACTTCGGCGTGCTCAACGCCGTCTATAACTCGCTCAAGGTCAAGGGGTACAACACCGAGGACATCGTCGTGGTGTCCGGAATCGGCTGCTCCAGTCGCTTCCCCTTCTTCGTCAGCGCCTACGGCTTCCATGGCGTGCATGGTCGCGCCATCCCCATTTCCACCGGCGTCAAGCTGGCGAATCCCGACCTGAAGGTGCTGGTCGTTGGCGGCGATGGCGACGCCTTCGCCATTGGCGGCGGCCACTTCATCCACGGCATGCGGCGCAACGTCGACGTGACCTACGTGATCATGGACAACGAGATCTACGGTCTCACCAAGGGACAGACATCGCCGACCAGCAACGTCGGCTTCATCACCAAGAGCACGCCCAAGGGCAGCGTCGACCAGCCGCTCAACCCGCTGGCCCTGGCCCTGATCTCCGGCGCCACGTTTGTTGCTCGCGGCTACTCCGCCAAGCCCAAGGATCTGGCCGAGCTGATCGTTCGCGGCATCGAGCATCCCGGCATGGCGTTGATCGACGTGTACAGCCCCTGCCCCACCTTCAACGAGATCAACACCTTCAAGTTCTTCCGCGACGTGATCAAGAACGTCCCGGAGGACCACGACCCGTCGGATCGAGCGGCAGCCATCGAGCTCGCCATGCTCGACAATCCCCTCTACTGCGGCCTGTTCTACCAGACGACCGAATCCGAGAGCTTCGACCGCCGCATGCAGCGGCTGCAGACCAAAGACGCCGACCCGCGCCAGGTGCTCGACCGGCTGTTCGAGCAGTTCTCGTAGGGGGTCTTGACCACCGGGAGGCCGGAGTACCGGCGCGGGCCCGACTCCGGCTGGTACCATGTCTGCGACGATGGTGAGGTGGCTGAGCTTCTCGCTGGCGATTTCCGATGGAGTACGACCGCTGACTACTATTTCAAAGCCACGATGAAATCCACAGTTCACCCAGTAACCGGCTCTGCGGGCTTCGTTGTGGCTAGAGTTTAGGGAGCGAGGCTACTCAGCATCGACGCCAGCTCTTCAGCGCTGATCCTTCCGTCAACGTCGTCGCCAATTTCATCGAGCCGGGCGATGGTGTCGACAATCCGGCCCTCGTCCGTCAGGTCGTACTCGATGGGGAGCGGGCTGACCGGTCCGTGGGCGACACCCGCGATATACCCGCGGCGGACGAACGATGCCCACTGCTGCACCAACTCCGGGGAGACTCGATGCATCTGGAGTGACGTCAGCACCCGGCGTAGCGCTTTGGTCGTGATCACCAAAGCGGCGTCCGAGTCCCGGAGGGGCGACCGTAGCTCTTGAGGATGGTCCAGCAATGCGGAAAAAGCGTCCAAATCGCCATCGACAGCACCGGATACTTCTTGACCGGTCAATGTTCTAGCCACGGCTCTGGCCTCCATGAATCCATTTCGTTTCAATGATGCCATGCGGTCCTATTGTTTCCTTGTACTCTCGATGAACCTCACCGCCAACGCCGATTTCTTGCACGTATCGCTTGCCATAGCCTGGACTCCGAGCGGGTGTGAAGAACTCGAGCCGGTAGTGCCTGTCACCCAGGTCGGTAGCCCTAAAGTCCAGACTGTCGGATGCAGCTCCTCGAAAAAATCGATTGGCTGCCACTTGCTGTGCTCCGGATAACGCACGTCGGGCCGAGGCCTTGTCCTGAAAGATGAGCGTCTGTCCGGGCATAGTGCTCCCAGTATCCTCGAACTCGCCGACCACTTGATCTTAGGGGCGGATGGCACGGCGGGGATGCGTGGCGACCACCACCCGCAATGCCTACAGCCTCCTCAAATACGCCTCCGGGTTGTTGAGGAAGCTCCTGAGGAGATTGAGCGCCTCAATATCCGTGTAGGCGACCTTCCTGACGCGGCCATCGTCGAAGCTGAGGATGTCGGCTTCGGGCAGGGACATCAACACCGGCGAGTGCGTGGCGATGATGAACTGCGCGTCTTGCTGCACCATCTCTCTCAGCAGCGCGACGAGCGACAACTGCCGTTGCACGGAGAGGGGGCCCTCCGGCTCGTCGAGTAGGTAGAGGCCATCCGGCACGAAGCGTTGCTGAAAGATGGTGAGGAAGGTCTCGCCGTGCGAGTTGGCGTCCAGGTTCTCGCCGTACTTCGCGACGAGCGCCCGACTCTGGCCGATCACCACGCCCTTGGCCAACTGGCGCCCGTAGCCGGTGAGCTTCTGGTCGAACTCGGCTGCGCTGTCTTCCAGGTCTGCCTTCAGCCGGCTCACTCTTCCGGAAAAGCCGAAAACATCTTCAGCACGGAGGAAGAAACCGCGGTGCGTGCGGCGTGACCAGGCGAACTTGAGCTGCCTGGCCAGCTCCCTTGGACTGCTCAGGCTGGCGTCGACATCGACGTCCTGAGAGCCGACCGAGATCGAGGAAGTGCCGGCGGCGATGGCCTCCAACAGGGTGGACTTGCCGCTGCCGTTTTCGCCGATGAACAGCGTGATCGGCTGCTCGAAGCGCAGCGCGCGCAGCGAACGGATCACCGGAACGTTGAACGGGAAGGCGTTGTTGGGCGCCTTGGCTCTCGACTCGATCGCCTGAAGGTGAATCACCGTCGCACGTTAGACCAGGACGGCCTCACGCTCAAGTACGTCCTGCAGATACCTTCCGGTGTAGGAGGCGGCGCAACCCGCCACCGCCTCGGGACTTCCGGTGGTGACGACGTAGCCGCCGGCCTCGCCGCCTTCGGGGCCGAGATCGATGACGTGATCGGCCACCTTGATGACATCCAGGTGGTGCTCGATCACGATAACCGTGTTGCCTCGGTCCACGAGCTGCTGCAGGAGCGACAGCAGCTGCTGCACGTCGGCCGCGTGCAGGCCAGTCGTCGGCTCGTCCAAAATGTAGACGCTTTTCCCTGTGTCGGGACGGCACAGATCGGTGGCCAGCTTGAGGCGTTGCGTCTCGCCGCGCGACAGTGTGCTGACCGGCTGTCCGAGCCGGAGATAGCCGAGGCCAACGTCGTCGAGCACGCGCAAAATAGCGGTCGCCGCCGGCAGGTGTTGGAAGACCAGGCGCGCCTCACGGACGGTAAGCTCCAGCACGTCGGCGATGGACCGGCCCTGGTACTTCACCTGCAGCGTCTGGGCGTTGTAGCGGCGCCCGTCGCAGACCTCACAGGGGACCTGGACGTCGGCGAGGAAGTGCATCTCGATGGTGCGGACGCCGTCGCCGCGACAGGCCTGGCACATCCCCTGCCGGTCGTTGAAACTGAAACGCGCGCGCGTGAAGCCACGGACCCGCGATTCCGGGAGGTTGGCAAAGAAGTCGCGAATGCTGTCGAACAGACCGGTATAGGTCGCCGGATTGGAGCGCGGCGAGCGGCCAATGGGCGCCTGATCGACAATCACCACGTTGCTCACCTGTGCGGCTCCGAGTAACGCCTCGTGCTTGCCCGCGGGGTCGGCTGCGCGTCCCAGAGCAGCAGTCAGCGCGCGTGCCAGTATTTGGCTTACCAGAGTAGACTTGCCGGAGCCGGATACGCCGCTGACGGCGATAAAGCGGCCAAGAGGAAATCGCACGTCGATCCCCTTGAGATTGTGCTCTTCCGCCCGCCGTACCTCTAGCGCGGCTGCCGCGTCGCCTCGCCGGCGCGGCGGCTCGGTGTCGAGCTCGCCGCGAAGATAGCGACCGGTCAGCGACTCCTGGTGCGCGCGCACGTGTTCGTAGCTGCCTTGCGCTATGACCCGGCCACCTTCGGGGCCGGCGCCGGGGCCGAGGTCGATCAAGTGATCGGCCACGCGCATGGTAGCAGCGTCGTGCTCGACCAGCACCAGGGTGTTGCCGAGGTCGCGCAGCGCGGTGAGGCTGGACATTAAGCGGTCGATGTCGCGCGGGTGCAGCCCCACCGACGGCTCGTCCATGACGTAGAGCACACCGACCAGCTTCGATCCAATTTGCGTTGCCAAACGCACCCGCTGCGCTTCGCCGCCGGACAGCGTCGAGGAGGAGCGATCCAGGGAGAGGTAGCTGAGGCCGACATCGGCCAGGAAGCCCAGGCGCTCGCGGATCTCTTTGAGCGGCTGCTCGGCCACCGGCTCCAGGTGCGGCGCAAAGGTAAGACCGGCAAAGAACAATCGCGCCTCGCCCACGGCGAGCCGGCAGACCTCCGGCAGCGTCCTGCCGCCGATGGTAACGGCACGCGGTACCGGCTTCAGCCGTGCGCCGGAGCAATCCGGGCAGATGACCTCCCGCATGAAACGCTCCAGCCACTGGAAACGCGCCGGGTCTTCGGCAAACCAGCGCATCTGCTTGGGAATGAAGCCTTCCCAGGTGTCCGAACGTTCCACCTCCACGCGCGATGTCTTGCCCTGGCGTCGCAGATGAATGGGGATACGCTCGCCGTTCGATCCATAGAGCAGCAGGTCGCGCTGCGCCGCTGTGAGCTGGCCGAGCGGCGTGTTGAGGCTGAAGCCGAAGTGCTTGGCCAGTGAGGCCAGCGTACTGTGCCGCCAGTGGTTACGCTCCAGCCAATTGCCCTGCGCGGTGGCGATTCCGCCCATGTTGTAGCTCTTTTTGGGATCGGGGATGAGCAGTGCTGGGTCGAGCGCCTTGATCATGCCTAATCCGTGGCAGCGCGTGCAGGCGCCCGTGTAGCTGTTGAAGGAGAACAGGCGGGGAGTGATCTCTTCCTCCAGGCGATACCCACACTGACGACAGGCCGGGAACTGGCTGAAGCGGCGGACCTCGCCATCCTGCTGCTCGACGAGCAACTGCCCCAGGCCCTTGACCAGGGCCAGCTCGACGGAGTCCGCCAATCGCCCGCGGTTCTCGGAATCGGCCGCCGTGCGGTCGATCACCAGCTCCAGCTCCTGCGCCTTCGCGACGGTCCCGTTGACGTCGTCCAGGGAAAGTACCTGACCGTCGAGGCGAAGCCGGCGGAAGCCCTCACGCCGCAGTTGCACCAGGAGGCCCTCCGTGTCCCCCGGTCCCGGCCGCTCCAGCGGCGCCAAGATTGTCAGCGTCGAGTCTCCGCCGAGCAGCAAGGCATCGACGATCTGACTAGAAGTCAACGGGGCGATCGGTGCGCCGCACGACGGACAGTGTGGCTGACCGCATCGCGCCCAAAGCAGGCGAAAATAGTCATACAGCTCCGTTTGGGTGGCGACGTTCGATCGCGGGCTGCGCCCCGTATGGTGCTGATCGATGGCGATTGCCGGGGCCAGTCCCTCCAGCCGGTCAACGTCGGCGGCGTCCATGCGGCCAAGGAACTGACGTGCGTAGGCGGACAGGCACTCGACGAATCGCCGCTGCCCCTCGGCAAACAGCGTGTCCAGCGCCAACGACGACTTACCGGACCCGCTCACGCCGGTAATGACCGTCAGCTGGTCTTTGGGAATGCGCACGGAGATACCCTGCAGGTTGTGCTTGCGGGCGCCTTCCACGATGATGGAGGGGACCTCACCCCTTCCCCCCCTCTCCGGCGCGGAGAGGGGGAACTCGACCGGAGCGATCGACTCCTTACCGGTGTTGTGGCATCGCTCCGTCATTGCAGTTCCGGTGGTCCCAAGCGCTTTGAAGCTGTGGGATGTTCCGTTGCCGTTGACATTGGAAGTAAATGGTTTTGGACTCATGGCCTCGGCAACGATCTGCCGTGCCTGGCCATTGCTCCGTGAGTACTCGCTCTCCCCTTCACGATCGCCGGCCCTCGAAGCGTCTGACCCGAATGGCGCGTCGTCGTGCCCTTTGCCGTTCCCCCTCTCCGCGCCGGAGAGGGGGGGAAGGGGTGAGGTCCCCTCCCGAGCGAACACGGCGTGCAACATCTGCCCGGTGTAGGACTCCGCCACGTCCGCCACCTGCTCCGGCGTCCCTTCGGCGACGATACAGCCGCCGCCCTGTCCTCCTTCCGGCCCGAGGTCGATGAGCCAGTCCGCTACCTTGATGACGTCCGGGTGATGCTCGATGACGATGACGGTGTTGCCGGCGTCGACCAGGCGCTGCAACACGGCCAGCAGCCGCTGCACATCCACCACGTGCAGCCCGGTCGTTGGCTCATCCAGAATGTAAAGGGTATGGCCAGTCGCGGGCCGGCCCAGCTCGGTGGCCAGCTTCACCCGCTGCGCCTCTCCGCCGGAGAGCGTGGTGCTGGATTGGCCGACCTGCATGTAGCCCAGTCCCACGTCCACCAGACGTTGCAAGATACGCTGCAGTGGCGGCACGTTCTCGAAGAACGGGAGCGCCTCGTCGATGCGCATGTCCAGCACGTCGGCGATGTGCTTGTCCTTGTAGGTGATGGTCAGGGTTTCCCGGTTGAAGCGGCGCCCTTCGCACACCTCGCAGGGCACCTCCACGTCGGCCAGGAACTGCATCTCGATACGACGCGTCCCGTCGCCAGCGCAGGCCTCGCAGCGTCCGCCCTTGACGTTGAAGGAGAAGCGGCCCGGCTTGTAGCCGCGCACGCGCGACTCCGGCAACTTGGCAAACAGGTCGCGCACATAATCAAAAGCGCCGGTGTAGGTTGCCGGGTTGGAACGTGGCGTCCGACCGATTGGGTTTTGATCGATCTCGATCACCTTGTCCAGGTGCTCGACGCCCTCCAGCCGGTCGAACGCGCCGGGCTTGACCTGTGCCCCGTGGAGCTGACGCGCCAGCGCCTTCTTCAGCACGTCGTCGATCAGCGTGCTCTTGCCGGAGCCGGAAACGCCCGTAACGCCAATGAAGGCGCCAAGGGGAAAGCGGGCAGTCACGTGCTGCAAATTGTGTTCGTGGGCGTCGACCACCACCAGCGCCTGGCCGCTTCCCGCGCGGCGTTGCGCCGGAATGGGGATACGCAAGTTGCCCGCCAGGTAGCGTCCGGTGAGCGATTCCGGCACGGCGGCCACCTGTGCCGCCGTGCCTTCGGCGACGATGCGTCCGCCTTCGCGACCGGAGCCGGGTCCGACATCGACGATCCAGTCGGCTTCCTGCATCGTCTCGTCGTCGTGTTCCACAACGAGGACGCTGTTACCGCGGTCGCGCAACTGGCGGAGGGTGTGGAGCAAGCGGAGATTGTCACGATGGTGCAGGCCGATCGACGGCTCGTCCAGCACGTAGGTCACGCCCTGCAGTCCCGAGCCGACCTGCGTCGCCAGGCGGATGCGCTGCGCCTCGCCACCAGCCAGCGTGTCGGCGGCGCGGTCGATGGTCAGGTACTCCAGGCCGACGTTGATCAGGAAGCTGAGGCGCAGCGAGATCTCCCGCAACACCTGGCGACCGATGGCGAGGCGATTGCCGGTGAGCGCACGATCAGGTAGCGAGCCGATCCAGCGTGCGGCCGCCGTGACCGACATCGCCGTGACATCGGCGATCGAGCGGTTGTCGATCGTGACGGCCAGGCTCTCCGGGCGGAGTCGTTGACCGCCGCAGTCTTTGCAGGGTTGCTGGCTGAGAAACGGCTCGATGTGGGCGGCCTGCGATCCCCGGTACGCCGCCATCATCAGCGAGACGATACCCTCGAAGCGCTGCTCTCGGGTGCCGGAGGCACGGGAATGGCCGTCGCTGCTCTCCCAGGTCCAGTCGATCCGGAACTTCTTGCCGCGAGACCCGTGCAGGATGAGGTCGCGCTGCTCCTCCGGCAAGTCCTGCCAGGGCGTGTCCAGGCCGAAGCCGGCAGCGTTCGCAAGCTGCTCCCATTGCGCTGGGCCGAGCCGGCTGTACAGGATGTAGCCACTTTCGTTGGTGATGGCGAAGCAACCGTCACGGATCGACTTCGCGGGATTGGCCACCACCTGATCGACGTCGACGTCGATCTGCTTGCCAAGTCCTTTGCAGGTGGTGCAGCAGCCCTGGGGCGTATTGAAGGAGAGGCTGCGCGGCTCCAACTCAGGGACTGCGAGGCCGCAAGTCGTACAACTCAACAGACTGCTGAACAGTTCTTCGCGACCGTCAACCTCTACCGCCACCAGCCCCTTGCTCAGCTTGAGCGCCGCCTCCACCGCCTCGGTAAGGCGAGACTGGCTTTCCGAGTCGGCGTGGAGCCGGTCGATCACGGCCGCGATGCTGTGCTTCCGCTTCCGGTCCAGCTCGATCGGCTCATCGAGCCGGCGGACTTCACCGTCGACCTTGGCGCGCACGTAGCCGCTGCTGCGCAGACCCTCCAGCTCGGCGCGGTATTCGCCCTTTCGTCCCCGGACAATCGGCGCTAGCACGACAACGTCGCGCTCGCGCGACCGCGACGTCACCTGCTCCACGATCTGCTCCGGCGCCTGGGCCTGAATTTCAGTGCGGCACTTCGGGCAGTGCGGCGTACCGGCGCGAGCGAATAGGACGCGCAGATAGTCGTAGATCTCCGTAATGGTGCCAACCGTCGATCGAGGATTGCGATTGGTCGTTTTTTGGGTGACGGCGACCGTAGGAGAGAGGCCCTCGATGTGGTCGACACGCGGCTTTTCAGCTTGCCCGATGAACTGCCGGGCGTAGGCGGAGAGCGACTCCACGTAACGCCGCTGGCCTTCCTTGTAGATCGTGTCGAAGGCGAGCGACGACTTTCCCGACCCGGAAACGCCGGTCAGCACGACCAGGCGGTCGCGTGGCAGCGTAACGTCCACGTTTTGCAGGTTATGTTCCTGGGCCCCCCGGATGTGGATGGCTTGCCGCGGCATGTAGGCTGCTCCACGATCTATTGACACGTCTGGCATGCTAGAACGATAGTTCTACGATGTCAAGTGGCGGGCAGTGCGGCTAGGAGCATACGACTACTCGGGTCCCGTGGCCGGCGCCGGCATGCCCATGAGCCCGGCCTCAACTACGCCGTTCGCCGTACGCTGACCAATTCCGCGGCGGCGCATTGGTCCTATCTCACCGTTGGTTTCCTTGGCGGAGACGATCAAAGACGATAGCATAGGGGTGAGGCGGGCCAATTGGGGAGCGAGGCGTATCGCCTGGACCGGCGGTATGGCTCTTGCCCGGCATGGCCCCTCGGCGCGCACATGCGTCCGGAAAGGACGAGTTCCTGCCCGCACGTGACGTCGAAGCAAGGCCGTGCTACAGTCCCGCCCACGCCATGGCGCGTGAACGAGACCAGAACATTGGAGGTGGTGTGTCGATGCCCGCGAGTTCCCACGGACGTCCGCGCAGGACCAGTCGCCGGAGCTTTCTACGCAGCATCGGCATGGCCACGTCAGGACTGGCCCTGACGACGCTGCTGCCGGCTTGCGGGCCTACCGCGGCCGGACCTCAGCAGTCCTCGAAAGACCTAAAGTTTGTCGGCTCTGGCGACGCGGCGGCCCAGGCGCGCGTGCAGGCCTATCTGTCGGCCTTCCAGAAGAGTTCCGGCTTATCCGTCAACTTCATTCCCATCCAGGACTACTACACCGAAAACGTCCTGGCGATGACCGGGGCCGGCGTACCGCCCGACGTGCTCTATGTGTCTCGAGCGGAGTTTGACGTGCTTTATCCCGCCAACAAGTTGACCGAGTTGACCTCATTACTGATGCGTGACCACACCAAGCTCAACGCCTACTTCCCGCTGGTCCTGAAGGAGTGGCAACGCAACGACAAACAGATGATCATGCCGTTGGGCTTTCGCACGCTGGGCATGGCCTATAACACCGGGCTGTTCCAGCAATCGCAGGTCGCGCTTCCGCCGCCGGACTGGAGCGCCCAGGGCTGGGCCATTGCGGACTTTGTCAATGCCGTGATTAAGACCACCTACCCCGGGACGCCGGCGAAGGATCCTGACTATGGCTTTTACGTGGATCCGACCTACCTGGTTTGGAGTACCTTCGTCCAGAATGCCGGCGGCGTGGTCGTCGATGAGCAAAGCCACACCGTCGACGTGGACAAGCCGGAAGCCATCGGCGCGCTGGCGGCCCTGGCAAGTGTCATGACCAAGCCGGGTGTCCTTCCGCCCAAAAACTTAGTGTCGGCGGATAATGGCCTCAACGTTTTCGCCAACGGCAACTTGTCGCTCACGATCACCGACCCGTCGACGATACCGCTCCGCCAGCGCGACGCCCACTTTTTCTGGGATGTCGGCGTCATGCCGGGCGGTCCGGGCGGACGAGGTACGACCGGTACCGGATCGGGTTACGGCGTCGTCGCCGGGAGCAAAGTGGCCGACAATGCCTGGAAGCTCGTCCAGTACCTGACCAGCGAGCCGGTCCAGACGCAAGAAGCGCGCGTCGGCCAGTGGATACCGTCCCTCCAATCAGTCGCGAACTCAGCCACATTCCTGCCCGAGCTGGCGAATCCAGACCTGTACCCCCAGCACATGAAGCTGTTTGTCGACGTGATCAACGGAGGAAAGGTCTATCTGCAGCCCGCGGTCAGCAACTGGCCCGCCGTGCTTAACGCGCTGGAAGCAGGGATTCAGGATTTGTGGACGGGCAAGGCGCAGCCGGACGCCGTTGCCGCGCAGATGAAGAAGCTGGCCGAGCCAATCCTGAACGGGAAGTAGACCGGGGGCCGGCCCCGGCTCACGGCGCATTTGCCTTCGGCGACGGGTGCTCGTACAATGCTGTCGTTAGCACTCTCGATCATGGAGTGCTAATGCGCCGGACCGCGCGGGTTCGGGCAGGTGTGCTTGGGAAGGTAACGCGGAATGGCCACTGCTGTGGCAAGTAGGGTGAAGCCGCTCGGCGATAGGATCGTCATCAAGGCCCTCTCGCGAGAAGAGACGACGGCCAGCGGTATCGTGCTGCCGGATACGGCCAAGGAAAAGCCCCAGGAAGGCGAAGTGCTGGCGGTCGGCCCTGGTCGCACGGACGATAACGGCAAGCGTATCTCTCTGGAAGTTTCGGTGGGCAACAAGGTGCTGTTCGCCAAATACGCCGGCACCGAAGTGAAGGTGGACGACGAGGAGCTGCTGATCATCAGCGAGCGAGACCTGCTCGCCATCCTTCCGTAGGGGCGTGCGGACACGCCGGTGGGCGTGTCCGCGGAGGTTGCAAGGGCGCCGGTGTAGGCGCGTTGAAGTGAACCGGAAATGGAGTACGTGCATGGCCAAGCAATTGCTTTTCCAAGAGTCTGCCCGTCAAAAGCTCAAGGCTGGGGTCGACCATCTGGCCGATACCGTCAAGGTTACCCTGGGCCCCAAAGGGCGCAACGTCGTATTGGACAAGAAGTACGGCTCGCCGACGGTGACCAACGATGGCGTCACCATCGCGAAGGAAGTCGAGCTGCCCGATCCTTTCGAGAACATGGGCGCGCAGCTCGTCAAAGAGGTCGCGACCAAGACCAATGATGTCGCCGGTGACGGCACCACTACGGCCACAGTCCTGGCGCAGGCCATTATCACCGAAGGACTGCGTAACGTCGCGGCCGGCGCCAATCCAATGGTGCTGAAGAAGGGCATCGACCTGGCCGTCGAGGCGGTGGTGGCGCGCTTGAAGGAGCTGTCGCGACCGGTTGAGGGCCAGACCGAGATTTCGCAGGTGGCCGCCATCTCGGCCGCGGATCCCGAAGTCGGCGCCTTGATCGCCGAGGTCATGGATAAGGTTGGCAAGGACGGCGTCATCACCGTCGAGGAGGGCCAGGGCCTGCGCCTCGACAAGGAATATGTCGAAGGCATGCAGTTCGACCGCGGCTACCTCTCCGCCTACATGGTCACCAACACCGATCGCATGGAATCTAGCCTCGACAATCCCTACGTGCTCATTACCGACCGGAAAATCTCTGCCGTGGCGGACATCCTGCCGCTGCTGGAGAAGCTGGTCCAGGTCGGCAACAAGAATTTGCTCGTGATCGCCGAGGACATTGACGGAGAAGCGCTGGCCACGCTGGTAGTGAACAAGCTGCGCGGTATCTTCAACGTCTTGGGGGTCAAGGCGCCGGGTTTTGGCGATCGCCGCAAGGAGATGCTCGGTGACATCGCGGTGTTGACCGGTGGGACGGTTATCTCAGAGGAAACCGGTCTCCGACTGGACGGCGCGCGAGTGGAGCAGTTGGGACGCGCCCGCCGCGTCTCCGCCACCAAGGACGAGACGACCATCGTGGAAGGCGCCGGCGACCGCGGCGCTATCCAGGGGCGCATGAAGCAGATCAAGGCCCAGATCGATGAGACGACCTCCGACTACGACCGCGAGAAGCTGCAGGAGCGCCTGGCCAAGCTTTCCGGTGGCGTGGCGGTGGTCAAGGTCGGCGCGGCCACCGAGACGGAGCTGAAGGAGAAGAAGCACCGTGTCGAGGATGCGCTGTCGGCAACCCGCGCCGCGGTTGAAGAAGGCATCGTTGCCGGTGGCGGCACGTCGCTCGTGGACGCCATCACGGCGCTGGACAGTGTCCAGGCGGAGGGTGACGTGCGCACTGGGGTCCAGATCGTCCGGCGCGCTCTGGAGGAGCCGGTACGCCAGATTGCCAAGAACGCGGGTTACGACGGCTCCGTGGTCGTCGGTGAGGTGCGACGCCAGCCGGTGAGCACCGGCTTCGACGCGCTGACCGGCGAATATGTCGACATGTTCAAGGCCGGCATCATCGATCCGGCCAAGGTCACGCGCTCGGCATTGCAGAACGCGGCGTCCATTGCCGGCATGCTGCTGACCACCGACACCATCATCACGGACATTCCCGAGCCGAGGCCGGCCGCTCCGGCCGGCGGTCCCGGCGGCATGGACTACTAAACGGGTCGACCGTTTCCCCGCCAACGGTAGAAGGCGCACCCACCAGGGTGCGCCTTTTCGCGCTAACGTACACTGATCGCTGCAACGCGCGAAGGGACAGGCGAGGGAGTGACGGCACGCCGGCTGTTCGAGGCAGGCGCGGGTCTGTATGCCTGGTACACAGAGAACGCTACCTGGACGGCCAGTTGCGCCGCGCTCGCCGATCACCTGCCCTCGCGACCCAGGCGCCTGCTGGATCTTGGCTGTGGACCGGGAACTACGCTGCAGGCGCTCGGTGGCCAGCTCCCCGGCACAGCGCTCGCCGGTGGTGACCTTGCTCGGCGGATGCTGACCCACGCCAGGCAGCGCCTGCGCCAGGGCGGTATCGTGGTTAGCTTGCTGCAGCTCGACGCACGCCATCTTCCCTTCGCCGATCAGAGCTTCGACGGCGTTACCGGTCACAGCTTCCTGTATCTCGTCGACGACGCGCAGGCGGTGCTCGATGAGGTACGCCGTGTGCTGCGGCCTGGAGGGCGGGCCGCGTTTATGGAGCCGGCGATACGATATGTCAGCCCGCGCGCAGTCTGGCGCTTCTCGCACGATGCACGGTTTCTGATGTCGGTGCTGCTGTGGCGCGTGATGAGCCGGCGGCATCGGCGCTTCGATGCTGTTAGTTTGCCGGCAACACTGGGCGCGGCGGGCCTCACCGACCTGCAAGCCGCCGCCGTCCTCGGAGGGCTGGGGGTGATCGGCAGCGGCGCCAGGCCCGCCGATGCCTAGCGCTCGCGGCGGTCGCCGGGTGAGCCTACCAGGGCGCCTGGGCCCGGCCATCGTCCACCTTCGCTTGCATTTTCAAGCCATCCTCGCCCCCATCTTCCTCTGGGGTATGGTCCTCGCCCAATCGAGACCCGACGCGCTCACCTGGCTGGTATTCGTCGCCTACCACGTATTTCTGTATGGTGGCGCAACGGCCTTCAATTCCGTCTACGATCGCGACACGGGACCGGTGGGCGGCCTTCGTCGGCCACCGCCAGTGGATCCGTTTCTCCTCCCCTGGTCCCTCGGCGTGCTGGCTGTTGGTCTCCTCCTGGCGGCGGCTCGGCCGGCAACCGCGCTCGTCTACGCCGTCATATTGGCGCTGGCGCTGGCGTATTCGTACCCCGGCGTGCGGCTCAAAGCGCGACCGTTCGCCTCGGTGTTGACCATCGGCGCCGGCCAGGGCGTACTGCCATTCGTTGCCGGCTGGCTTGCCACACCGTCGCCGCACGGTTTGTCGCCCATCTCGTTGCTGGGGGCGCTGTCGGCGGCATTCGTCGCGATAGCGCTCTATCCGCTGACCCAGCTCTACCAGATTGAGGAAGACCGTCAGCGCGGCGATCGTACCGTCGCCGTAGTCTTGGGGCCGTCGCGCTGCTTTGCACTCTCTCATGGCCTGCTTCTGGCGGCGGCCGGTTTCACGGTCGCTACCATCGTGTCGCGCTTTGGCTGGATGCAGGCGGTGTTCATGTTGGCGTGTTTCGCGGCCATCGGCCTCGCCCTGGAATGGTGGCGTAGACATTTCAGCGCCTGGGGGGTGGTGCAGAACTTTCATGCCGCCATGGCGCTCACCGTCGTCGGGTCGGCGGGCTTCGCCGTGTATCTGGTTTGGCAGTTGGTCGCGGCCAGTATGGCGTCGATCAGCAGTTGACTGCACTGGTTGGCGCCGGTAGAGTGAAATTACAATGCAAGAGCAGCCGTGACGGGGTAGAGTACCCGCCGCAATCCGGTTCCAAGCGAGTCTGCGGGGGTGCGAGGCAGGCGGCCGGCGGGTGGGGAAGTGCGCTCCTGAGTTGTCGTTTCCAACGTGCCGGTTCTCAGTCCGGCGCCGGTAGATGCGACCGCCTCGCCCGCGTTATGGGGCGCGGAGTGCGCGCGCCGTTCGCCAAACACTCCCAGAGGTTGCCGGCCGCGAGGGGGCGACGAAGCAGGGTGGGACCACGAGGCTTGCCTCGTCCCTGGACGCCAGATTTGCCCGCTCCAGTGGAGCGGCATACTTTGGGAGTGTCCCGTGGTTACAGGAGTTGCTACTGCCCCTGCATCGTCCCGCGATGACGCACCCCAGCCTCTGGCCGACATGGCCGTCCTTGGTTTCCCCGTCGACGACCGCCGTCCCTCGGGCTGCCGTCGTCGCCGTTTTCTCGGCATTCCGCTGCCGGACGATATTTGCGTCGTGTTTGACAAGGATCCTGCCGCTAAGAACCTGGCGGAGGTGCTCCTCTATCAAGGACTGCACGCGCTGCTGCTCCATCGCCTGACCCACAAGCTGTATCAGCGCCGTGTGCCGTTCTTGCCACGCTTGCTCTCCCAGTTGGGACGCCTGATGACCGCCGGCATTGAGATCCATCCCGGAGCGATCATCGGCAATCGCTTCTTCATTGACCATGGCACGGGCATCGTCATAGGCGAGACCACGGAGATTGGGGACGACGTGATGCTCTATCATCAGGTGACGCTGGGAGCCACTGGCTGGTGGAAGGATCGCGCCAACGGCGGCAAGAAGCGGCATCCGACCATCGAGGATCGCGTCACCATCGGCGTGGGCGCCAGCATCCTGGGGCCGGTCACGATCGGTCACGACAGCAAGATCGGCGCGATGGCGCTGGTCGTGGAGTCCGTCCCGCCATTCTCCACCGTCGTCGCCAGTCCTGCTCGCCTGCTCCACCGCACCAGCGATCACCGTGTCGAGGTACACGAGCTGGACTACCAGATCTGAGCAGAGGAGCAGAGGGGCAGAGGGGAGGCGGCGCCGGGAAGCATGGCCGGCCTTGAGACAGGACGGCTCCGATTGGCCAAGCGTCCGACCCGCCCCCAATC
>CALBSQ010000277.1 GCA_937967325.1 uncultured Chloroflexota bacterium | reverse complement strand
AGTATGCGTATACGCGTATAGGCAAAGCCGTTTATGCGCGGAATAAGGTATACTCCGGAAACGGAGGTGTGGACATGATCGAAGTGCGGCTGGCGCCTTTGATGCGCGAGCGCGGCGTGGGCGTCGTCGCCCTGGGTCAGCGGGCGGGCGTTCACACCACACAGCTCTATTCTCTCCTGCGGAAGCCCGACCGCGTCCACCTGCGCACGCTGGACAAGGTCTGTCGGGCACTCGGCGTCACGCCGGGGGCCGTGCTCGTGCAGACTGAGGACGCCTGAGCGCTACAGCCCATGATGAGGATCGAGTTCGACCGAGGAGCCGGCGGGCGTCCTCGCGGGCGGCGCTGTCGCGCGTGCCAGCACGGGGCTGGATTCCCGGGCCACAGAGCAATCGCGGAGGCAGCACGCACGACGGCCTGGACGACGGCGTTTGCCGGGCTATTCCAGTAGCGCGACGATCCGCAGTGTCGCGATATCCAGGGACGATTAAGGCTACGTTCCTCGGGCAATGGACGTATGCCGCGACGTGGTCCCGGAGCCGGCAGCAGTGGATCGGTCGGCAGGAACCTCTGGGACTGCGCCGCTTCGAGTATCTCGAATATCAGGGAGACGGCATGTCGGCCAGCTCAGTTGGAAGCGCTTTGTGGCGGGGTCACGCGGGCGACCTTAGCTCCGGTGGCGGCGCGACGGTCGAGGCGCCGGGTCGCCCGCCGGCTACATCCGACCGTGAATGGGAGGTGCTCCGCCTGCGTACGGATGAAGGTATGTCCTTCGCCCGGATCAGTCAACAGATCGGCGTCAGCTACACGCGCACTCGGCAACTGCACCTGCGCGCCGTCGGCGAGCTGCTCCGGGCAGCCAAGCAGGGCCCGCTCCAACCCTCGGTTGCCGGTCAGCTCACGCGAGCGTCGAGGCGAGGTAATTCGATCGAGGGGGCCGCGCAGCTCGGTCGGATGGAGTCTAGGAAAATGACGGGGAGGACCTGATGGACGAGGACGAGTTCGCGCTGCTCGGGGCAATAGGGATGTCCCAGCACGCGCTGACAGCGGCCCGCGAGGTCGCCGTGCGCACCGAGGCGGCCATGGTGGAGGCCGGAGCGCTGCGGGACCGGGCGGTGGTGAGCACCGCCCAGCTAGAGGCGCAGATCGTCTGGCTCCGGACGCGACTCCGCCAGCGACAGGCCCAGCAGCAAGACGGCGGGTCCGGGCGCACGAACGCCGGTCCGGCGCCGGATGAGCGGCCTGCACCCCGGCAGTCGTCCCAGCGGTGATTGGGGGTTGAAACCATGGCCAATCCGACGACGGCGGAGGTGCTACGATGGTCAGAGGCGACTGCATCGGCATGCCGCTACTGATGAGAGGAGACCTGCCCGTGTCTTCCCTGCTGCATCCCTGGCGTCGGTCCCCGATCCTTCCCGTGCTGGCCCTCGCCCTCACCCTGGCCGGCTGCGGAGCCAGCGCCCCATCGACGGCGACGACCTCGTCGGTGGCTTCGAAATTGGCCAACGCCTTCCCCACCGCGGCGACCCTCCCCGCGTCCACCACGACCGCTACCGCGGCTGCCACGACGGTGCTCGTCCGAACTGATTCGAAGCTGGGCCAGCTCCTGACGGACCCATCGGGCCGCACCCTCTACTGGTATACCAAGGACCAGCCCGGCGCCAGCAGTTGCACAGGGAATTGCCTACAGTCCTGGCCACCCTTCTCCGCGCCGGCCCCTCTCACACTGCCCCCTGGCGTGCCGGGGAAGCTCGCGACCATCACGCGTAGCGAGGGAGGCACGCAGGTCACCTATGACGACATGCCGGTGTACTACTTCGCTAAGGATGCCAAGCCCGGGGACGCCACCGGTCAGGCGGTGGGCAAGGTCTGGTTCGTGATCGCGCCGACCAACGGTCCACTCGTAACGCCCACGCCGTAAGGTCAAAGACCGGTGTTGCCGGAGCACGCGGTTGGCCGGCGGTGCGGTGAGGAGACGCAATGCGTCGTCTGGTCTGCGTCCTGATCCCGCTGCTCCTCAGCGCATGCACACAGTCGGGTGGCGGCGTCGCGGTTGCCTCCACCACGGGCGCCTCAACGGAGGCCCCGACGCCGCTCGCCAGCCCTACCGTGGCTTCGACTGCGAGTTCGGCGAGCAGCGCGGCCTCGGCGGGCAGCTCAGTTCTTGCGACCATTGCGCCCAGTCCACAACCGCCGACGCCCACCATACCGCCCCCGACCGCCTCACCGCGGCCGGCGGCCACCGCGACGACCGCGACTGCCGCTTCGCGGCCCGCCAGCGCTACTGCCGCGGGCGCGGCGGCCGGCGATTGGCCCACCTATCACCAGGACCTCAGCCGCCGTGGCGCCGACCCTGCCTCAGGCTCTCTGGCCAATGTGCATTCCCTGTGGCAGTCGCCTCTCCTCGACGGGCAGATCTACGCCGAGCCGCTAGTTGCGGACAATCGTCTTTTCGTGGCCACGGAGAACGACACCGTCTACGCCCTGGACGCCAATAGCGGCGCCATCGTCTGGCAAACCCACCTCGGCACACCCGTGCCCGGCGACAGTCTCCCCTGCGGGGACGTCGATCCGGTCGGCATCACTGGGACGCCCGTCATCGACGGCGCGCACGGCGTACTCTACGCCGCCGCGTTCGAGGAGCCGGGCAAAGACGTGCTCGCCGCCTTGCGCCTCGACACCGGCGCCGCCGTGTGGCAGCGGGCCATCGACCCGCCGAGCGACGACCCGCACGCGCTCAACCAGCGGAGCGCGCTCACCCTCGCCAACAATACGGTCTACGTCCCATTCGGCGGTCGCGACGGGGACTGCTCGCTCTACCACGGCTGGGTGGTCGGGTCGCCGACCGACGGCACGGGCAGCCTGCACAGCTATCAGGTTCCGACACGCGGCGGCGGCGGACCAAGCGACGGCGGCGGTGGCATCTGGGCGCCGGGAGGGATGGCCGTGGATGCCGCTGGCAATATCTTCGTGGCCACCGGCAATGGGGCTCGACGACCTTCGACTATTCCGACAGCGTAATCAAGCTCTCCCCCGGCTTGCAGGTGCTGGACTACTTCGCCCCATCGAACTGGGCGACGCTGAGCAGGACCGATCGCGACCTGGGCTCGGTAGGTCCGGTATTGCTGGACAACGGGCTGGTGTTCGTGGTCGGCAAAGAGGGGGTCGGCTACCTACTCAACGCCGGCCAGCTCGGGCACATCGGCGGCCAGGCCTTCGCGGCGGCAGTCTGCAACGGTAGTGGAGCCTTCGGCGCCGCGGCCTATGCGGCGCCGTTCCTCTATGTCCCCTGTACGAATGGCCTCACTGCGCTCCGGGTAGGTAGCGGACCCGCCTTCACGGTTGCCTGGCGCGGCCCATCGGTCCGAGCGGGCGCCCCCATCGTCGCCGGGGGCGTGGTGTGGAGTATGGACCGCGGAGGAACACTGTACGGCTTTGACCCCACCAGCGGCAACGTCCGCGCTCAACTACCGGTTGGCGCCTTCAGCACGTCCTTCCCCAGCTTGGCCGCGGCGGGCGGGCGGCTCTTCGTCCCGGCCGGGCAGCGCCTCATCGCGTTCGGAGCACCCTGAGCGGCGCCGGACCCAGCAGGATATCATAGCGTTGTCGTGATGATAAGTGACGAGAGGCACGTGCAACCAATGAGTACGGTAACTTCGGCGCCGCGGCTGGCTCTATTCGGCGGTACGCCGGTGCGGGACACGCGCACACACCCATGGCCGCGCTGGCCGCAAGGGACCGATGCGGACGTGGCGGCAGTGGGAGAAGTCATCCGCGGCGGCCGTTGGAACCGCTGGAACGGCGATCAGGTCGTCGCCCTCGAGTCGAAACTCCAGGGGTTTAGCGGAGCCCGCCGTGCCGTGGCCGTGTCCAGTGGTACCGCCGCGCTGGAGGTTGCCCTGAAGGCAGCGGGCGTGCGGCCAGGCGACGAGGTGATTGTGCCTGCCTTCACCTTTGTCGCCACTGCCACCGCCGCGCTCCAGGTAGGAGCGGTACCGGTCTTTGCGGATGTCCTGCTGGAAACGCAGAACCTGGACCCGGCCTCCTTCGAGGCGCAGATCACCGAGCGCACCCGTGCCGTGATCCCCGTGCATACGACGGGCTTGCCCTGTGACATGGATGCAATCCTGGCCATCGCTCGACGGCACGGTCTCGTGGTGATCGAGGATGCCTGCCAGGCCATCGGCGGCGTATGGAACGGCCGGCGGGCCGGCACGATCGGCGATGCCGGCTGCTATTCCTTCCAGGCCAGCAAGACGCTTCCCTCTGGCGAAGGCGGGGCCCTGGTCACCGACAACGACGTGCTCGCGGACAAGGCGTTCGGGCGGATGCACATCGGCCGCAAGCCGGGCGGCGAGTTCTACACGCACTACATCCTGGGCTGGAACTACCGTCTCACGGAGATGCAGGCGGCGCTGTTGCTCTCCCAGTTCGAGCGCTTTCCGGAGACACAGCGCCGCCGCGTCGCCAACGCCGCCTTTGTGCGGGATGAGCTGGCGCGGATTCCGGGTATCATCCCCGTGCGCGAAGATACGTATGTCACCGAGCACGGGCTCTACGGCTACCTCTTTCGCTTTTTGTCCGAGCGGTTCGCGCCCGGCCTGGGCCTCTCCCGCGCCACCCTGCTGCAAGCGTTGCAGGCGGAAGGCATTCCCTGCCGTGTGTTCTACGACCACCCGCTCTACCAGAATCCGTTGTTCCTGGAAGCGCATGAGGCGATGAAGGACGACTGCCCCTTCGCCTGCAGGCATCCGGCAGCGCAGGCTGCCGACTACCGCCAGGTCAGCCTTCCCAATACTGAGCGTCTCTGCACCGCGGAATCGCTCTACTTCCCCCAGTCAGTGCTGCTGGGGAGCCGCCGGGACATGCAGGATATCGTCGACGCCTTTGCCAAGCTTCAGGCGAACGCGGCGCAACTGCACTGACGCGGGCAACCCAGGAGTGCCGTTGTCGAGCGCGCCGCTCGCGGGTAGCACGGCCATCTCCTAGCGTGCGAGCGGCGCCAGCGCAGCAGGACCGCTCCTCATGCGCGCCCTTCCTCGCCAGGCGATCCGCTCACCGGCACGGGCACGCCGCGGCGCGCTGATTCCTCGGCAGCCAGGCAAAGGCGAACCGCCCAGAGCCCGTCCTCGGGGCTGACCGGCCGCTGACCTCCTCCGCTGGTGACGTAGCCGGCCATCTGTTGAATCTCTGCCTCCAGCTCGAACAGCTCGCCCGGCGTGCTTTCCAGCGCCATAGTGCGCCGCTCCTTGCCGTCGAAGTACTCAAAGGCAAACCGCGGCCGATCCGTCCGATCCTGCTCGCCGATCCACCATGTCCGAATTGCTCCCTCCGTCCCTACCACCTCGCCGCGCAAATGGTACTCATAGGCGGCGAGCGTCTGGGTGACCAGGCCAAAGCCGCCTCCCGGGAAGGTGACGAGCGCGGCCAGGTTGTCATAGAGGGCTGGGCGCGCCTGGGCCTGCACGCTGTTGGCGCGGGCATAGACCACTTGCGGCGCGCCCAGCGACTCCAGATACCAGCGCAGCAGATCGAAATAGTGGATCGGTTCCTCGAGCGTCCAATCGCCAACGCTGCCGGCATGGTAACGCCAGCCGCCGGCGCCCCGGCGATAGGGGAAACGCCAGAGATGGATGGCCACGCTCAGTGGTTGCCCGATGGCGCCGGCATCGATGAGTTGCTTGATCTTGCCCCACTGGGGAGAAAGTCGCGCCTCGTGGCCGATCGCCAGGAGGCGGTGGTGCGCTCGCGCCGCTGCCGCGATGGCCTCACCATCTGCTACCGTCGTGGCCATGGGCTTCTCGAGCAGGACATGTTTGCCGGCGATCAGGGCTGCAATCGCCACCGGGCGGTGCAAGTGGTTAGGGACCACCACGTCCACAACGTCGAGGTCGTCCCGGCGCACCAATGCCTCGTACGATGGCTCGATGGCCACGTCCGGCCCGAGCTCGGCGCGGGCGCGCTGCCTCGTCGCCTCGGAAGCGGCGCATACCGCGACAAGGACGGCGTGCTGCTGGATAGCGCGGGCGTGACACGTCCCCCAGGCGCCGAATCCGACCAGACCAAAACGCACCTGGCGAGCAGGGGCAGTAGCTTCTGAGTCCTCTTTCAACCGCTCTCCCTATTCGGAAGTAGCGTCGACCGTGGCCTGGGCCACATGCCAACGGATGGCGCCAATGGGATGGCGACGCATTTCTCCTCCTTCAGATGACCTGCACAACATCATGACGACATGTGTTCTCCTGAGGCGCAGCATAGCCGACCGCGGGCTATCCGTCAACGCATTCAGTTCCTTGAAGTGCGCCACACGTTGTCGCGCCGTTAGCTCGCTTGTGTGGGTTGGCGGAG
>CALBSQ010000276.1 GCA_937967325.1 uncultured Chloroflexota bacterium | reverse complement strand
CCATCTCCTTATCTAGAGAGCTGACGAAATCCAAGAGACGAGACTGGACAATTGCCGAGCCCTTAGAAGAAAAGATGATATCCAACGAGCCGCCGATGTAGGGAACGGCGACGAGGACAGCCCGAACCAGACTCTTGTTTACATACCACTCACTCGCCTCTTCCAGCTTCTCCCGTATTCTTCCTAACTTCTCTTGTGTTCCCATGGCGACTCCTGGTAGGTACCCGTGTCAGCCGGGGGCGCCGAGCCAGCCCGCCGGCGTCACCCTATACTAAGGCGGACCGCAAGGCGAGCGTACCGCACAGGAGGCAACCCATGCCCAAGCTCACCGGCCTCGATCATGTCGGCCTGGCCGCCGAGAACCCGTTGGAACTCGCCCGGTTCTACCAGGACCTCTTCGGGATGCGGGATGTCGGCCATTCGCCCAACACCGACGACCGGACCGGCGCGGCCTTCCTCAGCGTGGGACCGGGCCGGGGACGCCACGAGCTGGTCTTCTTCCAGCGGACGCCAACCCCCCACGTCGCCTTCGCCGTGGCCTCGCTCGCCGAGCTGCGGAGCTGGCACGCCGAGGTCAAGTCGCGGCGACTGCCGATCCTGGACGCCCTCTACCACGGCGACTCCTTCGCCTTCTACTTCCCCGACCCGGAAGGGCACGTGATCGAGCTGTGCTGGCCCACCGGGCGCACGGACCCGGATGGGCTGGACGAGCGTCGGAGGCGGAGCTATTGGCGTTTGCCGAGCGCCTGGCCAGGCCGCCCAGCGGCATCTAGCGATGGTGTCGCTTGCACCGCTCACTCGCTTCCCCGCGCCCGTGGTATGCTGGGGGCGCTTGGGGATCCTCCGGGGGCATCTGGCCCCCGCTTCGCAACTCCATACCACGCCGGCACGACCATCCTGGTTGGCCGGTCGTGGCATGGGGACAACGACTGGAGATGCCATGGCGAAGCAGCCATCGCGCGATGTCGCGCCGACGAGTCCCCCGACGCTGCCACCATCCTGGGCCGACCAGGACGCCGACCTGCGCACCCAGCTCGCGCTGCGCAAGACCCCGGGCGAGCCTTACCGGGGTGGCCCGGCCTGCCCCTGCGGTGGCGGCTGGCGCTATCGCCTGGTGGAGCACGCCCGCTACCCCATCTGCCGCTGCCTGCACTGCGGCGGCGTGCTCATCGACGCCACGCGCGTCGGCGAGGACGGCATCGCCTAACAACCCATCGTCGGTGTCAGACAGCGACGTGCTGAGGCATGTGGCGGGCCACCAGCGCGAGCAGCTGGTCCAGGTCGAAGGGCTTGCGGACGTGGTCGTGCACCGATAGGTCGCCCGCCTGACGCGGGTTGCCCGGGCCCGCCGCCATGGTGACGATGCGCGCGTCCCCGCCCGGCAGGCCACGGTAGCCGTCCAGGAAGCCCCAGCCGTCCAGGACCGGCATCACCAGGTCCAGCAGGATCACGCAGGGCCGGAACGCGGACACCTGCTCCAGCGCCGCCCGGCCGTGGGCGGCGGTGCGCACGGCGTAGCCTTCCAGCGAGAGCGCCGCCTCCAGCAGGGACCGAATCGCCGGGTGGTCGTCCACCACCAGCACGCGCCTGGCCGCGCACACATCGCCTCCTGCCCGTCGCCGCCAGAGGACGGCAACCGTTCACCGCCTTGGGCCGCATAGATGGCGCCACCGCCGGGGTGGGCGTGCCCACCGGGCGGTTTGACAACCGCGAGCCATACTGCCGGTATATGGCCGCCCCCTCCGAGCAGTTCGCAATCACCTGGCTCAAGTCCACCAACGGCGCGATGAACGCCTACAAGATTTACCTGATCAATGGGGCCGCGCCCCTCACGACCAGCACCCTGGTCACGACCATCAACAACATCAACACGACGAGCTACCTCTACACCGGCACGGTGGGCGTCCAGTACCAGTTCCAGATCGTGCCCACCGACGGGACCAACGAGGACCCGGTGCAGACGTTCGTCTACCCGACCGGCCAGACCCAGGCGGCCTATACCCCGACGTTGATCACCCCGACCGGCAACCCGATGCAAAACGCCGTGGACAACCAGTACCTCTCCAAGGACGACTTCCTCAACTACCCCAACGGCCTCAAGCTCTCGACCAGCTCACCCTTGTACACCTCCGGCGTCCTGGACACCATCCTGCAGATGGCCTCGGGCGAGGTGAACCGCTACACAAGGCGGCACTTCAACACCCAGACCATCGACGAGGTCCACCACGGCATCAGGATCGGCCAGGACATGCCCAAGCTGGTCACCATCCCCTTGAACGAGGGCCCCATCCCGGGCGGCAACCGCGTCGACATCCAGGTGCCGAAGTGGTTCGTCAACTTCTCGCTCAGCTACTTGCAGGTCTTCCCGGACCAGGGCTTCATCCAGATCGTGCCCTTCCTGGGCGGGGGCTTTTGCGGCGTGCCGTTGCCCTCGGCGATGCTGGTGGAGGGGCTGCTGGGCAAGGTCTGGGTCAACTACACCTTCGGCTACGACGTGCTGCCCGGCGAGGTCAAGCTCGCCACCTCACTCTTCGCGACCAAGATGATCGGCCTGCAGGAGAATCCGGTCTCCGCCCAGGCGGTCAAGTTCGGCCGCAACTTCTCCTTGCAGTGGGACCGTAATAACGACCCGCTGATCCAGCAGGCGCAGCGACTGCTGGAACCCTACCGCATGACGACAGGGAGGAGGCCCTAGATGAAGGAGGTGGCGTAGTATTTTATCTGCATGGTTGAACACGACGGTGAACGTGCAACGCCGCCCGGCCAACCCGGCGAGGAACAGCCTGAACGAGCCGGACTACGGGGCGGAGAGCGGCTACCCGACTGTCTACAACAACCTGGCCGTGCGCATCGAGTACTCGGCCATGCAGATGCAGTGGACGCCGACCGGGGAGCGCGTCGCCCTGCCCACCAGCGGGGCCGCCGGGGTGCTCATGTACCTGGCGCCGGACCCCACGATCCTGCGGCACACCTGCGCCGGGCGCTTCTCGTCGCTCTCCATTTGGCGCATCAGCTCCAGCTTGAACTCCCGGCTATGCACCCGTGGGATCCCTGCCATCCGTCTCCTCCGCTTTCCGGCAGTCTACGCTGCCGCCGTCGCGGCGTTGACTCTTCCCTTGGTCTGATAGTAGGGGTGCAGTCCAGATGAGAACTATTCCGAGCACCCCAACTTCTCAGCGTTCATGGTTACTAGGACATTCCCTGAGGTGTGCGATAGGTTCGATGAGAACATACTACCGGCCAACTACGAGGATAATGACTGCGTTGCCCGTCTCGCTTTAGCCAACCAAACGTTCTACGTCTACGGCGGGGCCACGTTCTACCACTTCGGCAGCCGCACCATCAACAGCGACGAGGAGTTCCGGGCGACCATGCCCCCGCTGTGCCAGCAGAACGCTTCCTATTTTTTCCAGAAGTGGGGACATACCGTGGTGAACGAGCCCGACCAGACGCGACGGCGCTCCTTCGACCACCCGTACAATGAGCCTGACAAACCGCTGGGCTACTGGGAAGGCGGCGAGGCAGCCTGCGACGCTTCTACTTGCAACGCGACGTCGACGTCTCCGGGGTGAGCGGCACCGGCCAGGTGGCCGAGGGGATCGTCTTCAGCAACGGCTGGGTGGCCCTGACCTGGACCAACGAGGGGCCGCGCTTCAGCAGCATCTCGATCTACCCGGACATCCAGACCGTCGAGCGCATCCACGGCCACGAGGGTAAGACCAGGATCGTCTACCTTGATTAGCCCATGGACTACCGACTCTTCGACCAGCTATAGGCAAACAGGCGGCACTGCCTCGGCGACGAGGCAGTGCCATTCCGCGACCGCGAGGCGGTCGTTTCCGCCCCGATCGCCGACCGGATGTCTCGGGCAGGGACTCTGGCGACTGCGTGATCGAGCAAAAGCGCGTCCCCTTCAACCCGGAGAGCTGGGGCAACGAGCAGCGGCTGATCTGGAAGTGCGACGTGTCTGCGGCCAACGGCTTCGGCATGGTGGCGGAGAATACCATCAAGGAGCTCCTGGCGCAGGGTATCCACGTCTTCAACCCCGGCGGCGTCAGCGGCAACTGGATTTGCGGCCGCGAGTTTGTCGACCAGTCCGTCGACCAGTACTTTGGCCAGCGCATCGAGCCCGACTGCCTGGAGATTCGGCACTGTCAGCCACCGGCCATCAAAAACTCCATCGTGGCGCACATCTGGTGCTACACCTTGTTCGAGACCGACCACACGCCCAGGGGCTGGATCAAGCGACGCAATGAGGTCGAGCATATGCTGGTCCCCAGCACATGGCTGGTGGAGTCCTGGAAGGAACAAGTACTCATCCGCCCGATCAGCGTCTACGGCCACGGCATCGACCCCGAGGTCTACTACCCGTTAGAGCGGCCGGAGTGAAAGACCTAAACCTTCCTGCACTGCGGGCAGCTCACCCTCCACAAGGGGACCGACCTGGTCATGGAAGCCTTCCGGCTGGAGTTCAAGGCGTCCGAACCGGTTCGGCTGATCCTGAAAAACACCTACCCCTTGTTCCCGGTGCCCTTCCACGTGCCCAACGTCGAGTACCTGCACGCCACCTACAGCAAAGACCAGATGCGCGAGCTGCTGCAACGGGCGGATTGTTTCGTCTCCCCGACCAGGGGCGAGGGGTTCGGCTTGCTGGCGTTTGAATCCATGGCCACGGGCTTGCCGACAATCGTGACCAACTGGAGCGGACCGATGGACTATTCCGATCCATCAGACACGCTGCTCCTCGAGTACACGATGCAGCGCTCCAAGGACTTCGACGCTATCTACAAGGACTCCTTTGAGCCGGGGGAGTACAGCGGCCGCTTGGCGGAGCCATCATTGGAGAACCTGAGATCGGCGATGCGCTGGTGCTTCGATCATCGAGAGCAGGCAAAGGCAATGGGGCAGGCTGCCGGAGAGCGGGTCAAAAAATATTGGACATGGGACCACAGAGTCAGGGGACTTGTTGCCCTGGTTGACCGCAATGCATAGTCCCGACAAAGGACACTCTCCGTACCACTCTTGGCTATAATCTGCAGGACCGAAAACCGGGACACTCCATTAGTACTACTTCGTTAGTAGGACCTTATGCTAGTTCGGGAAAGCAAGCGACTTGATCTGGAGGAGATCGTCTTTCCCAAGCAAGCGGTTGAGGTAGAGGCAGAGCGTATGGGCCGCCAACTTGGTGTGCAGGCGAGTGCAGAGGCCGGGGAAGGTGTGGGCGTGATTGACCTCCACCTGGAACTGCTCCGTGAGTTGGCCGTTGACGGTCTCGATGATCTGGCGAGCGCCATTGAGCATGCGGCCGACGGGCGGGGGGAGTTGCCGTTCCTGGTTGCGGCGGGGGACGGTGAGGAGGGCGATATGGCGCTGTTCCCAGAGGGCGGCGGCGACCGCGGCGCTGATGTAGGCCTTGTCGCCGATGACATCGAGGTCGGCGTGCTCCCACAGCAGGTCCTCGCCGACGGTCAGGTCGGCGGCGTTGGCCGGGGCCAGGGCGAAGTCCAGGATCGTGCCCCCCATGGTGATCAACAGCTGCAGCTGGTAGCCGAAGATGGTCTGCTGCTTGGTGGTCACCTTGCCGAAGGCCGCGCCGGCCGCCTGCCAATCGGCTCTCGCCGCCGAGCCCGGTACCAGATGGAAGGCCATGACCGGTACCGGCAGGCTGTCGATCACGCCCTGGCGGTCGGCGGCCGCGTCCAGCAGGCCCAGGATCGCGCGTCGCACGCGGTTGAAGGCGCCCGCCAGTTGGCGGCGACGGCGGTTGAAGCGGCTCTGCGAGGGCAGGCTGGGGAAGAGATCGCGGTGCTCCCGCCACTGGCTCAAGAGTTCCGTCTCCATATCCCAGCCCCGGCACTCCCCGATCAGCGCCAACGTGAGCAGCTCGCTGTCCGAGCAGCCCGGCGCCGGGCCCGGCCGGCCGAACAGCGGGGCGATCCGGACCCACACCTCGTCCACCACGACATAGGTCCACAGGCAGAAATCGGCGAAGTCGTCTATCATTCGGGCGAACCTCCGGTGTGCCTGGCTGGCTTTGCAACCGCCGCCATCGTACACCGGAGGTTCGCCCCCGTCACCGATCAACTAGCATAAGGGCCTAATCACCTCATTGTGCGACGAGCCGTCCGCGATTTCGATACCCACGACGTCAACCCCGAACAGGGTGTTGCCCGCGACGACGGTGTTGTTGGTCCTGATCAGCACGATACCGCCACCATTAGAGTAGTTGACTTCGTTATTCTTCACAATGCTGTTATCGGCACCGATGAGCAACAGAGATGGCGACTCAAAAGTCTGCAATGTGAGGTCTTTGATCGTCGAATGCAACGCGGACGTCTGTATTGTGGTAGAGAAACCGTTGATTGTGCCGTCTTCCACCGTGACATCGTCCGCACCAGGCTTGATAGTAACCCCGACAAAATTCGCTATACCGGTCAGAGTGTGCCCACCAAGATCAAGTATAACATCGGAGGCGGAAATGACAATACAGTTGTTAAAGGCAATTCCATGAAAGACGTCGTGTATGGCGGTGAGGTCTTTTGTAACAACATAGGTTCCAGGACTGGAGATCGTATAGCCATTTGGACTGCTGCAGCTGGTAATCGGCGTCACTCCGGCTGCCGCGTCCGCCGGCGACGCGAGCGGCATCGTGACCGTGAACACCAGGATCAGGATACAAAGCCAGGACTTCCCCAACACGGACCGCTCCCCTCAGGTCACGAAGACGACCGGCCGCCCGTCGCACCGGAACACGCCACGTGGCACCGGTAGTAGAGCACAGGAGCCCGACGCTAGCAAGCACGGCATGCGATGAGACTCTTGACAAGCCGCCCCTACACTACCCCAGCTATGCCATTTCCCGTCTACCAAGAAGTCGATCAGGCCGGCAACGACACCAACTCGCTGATCTACAACACGACCGCGCCAACGCTCAGCAACGGCCAGGAGGTCAAGCCGCAGGCCGACGTCAACGGCAACCAGAAGAACACCTTGGCCACCCTCATCGCCGGGGAAGACCTCACCTACAACGTCCTGAAGGTCGAAGAGCGCTTCAGCTACAGCAACGTCACCGCCACGACCACGGTCAAGTCGGGCGCCGGCTTCATCCACAACCTCACCGTCAACAACCCCTCGCAGCTCACCAGCGCCACCACGGCGACCACCACCGTACTCTCCGACAGCACCGCCCTGATCCGAACCAGCATCGGTAACAGCTCGCTGAGCATCAGCGGCTGCTGGGCATCGGAAGTAGCCAGCAACTACCGATGAGCTCGCAGCTCAGCGCCCTCAAGCTATCCCGGTACCGGATGTCGCTGACCTTTAGGTCGGCAGATGCGCCATTTCGGAGCGTGCCAGTTAGTCGAAGGTGGTTCCAAACGTGCCAAGGCCCAGTTCGATAGGATCGGCATCGGCAGCCCGACCGCGAGCGGGGCTCGTGCGCGATAATTGCCGAACGCATGTGCAAGACAGGGTGTTCATCTTCCGCTCCGTTGGCAACGAGGCGCCCTGCGCCTGCGGGCTGGACGTGGTCGTGGAGGCGAACCCCGATGGCCGGCAGACCGGAACCGTGCGCATGCATGGCCAGAAGCCGCCACCGGAGCTGGCCGCCGACCCCCTTGAGTCCTTGCAGCGCGCCCGCCGGGCCTGCGACAACCAAACAACAGTCGGAACTGAGTGCTATGATTGCTTGCGTATCGAGCGATCAGGCGTCCTCCAGGCGCTTCCAAGGCGTAACGACGTCCCGACCTCCGACCTTGCTGACGCGCAGGAGCTGTTGCCCTGGGCCGGGGCACATCGCCTGGGGAGCGAGTTTGGCGACGGAGGCACCTATGGACCCGACCGTCCGCATTGTGGAAGCCGTCATCCGGGAGAGCGATCCGCACCGGCTAGATCCGTGGGAGTCTGGCCTGCGGAATCGCTTTGCCGGTTTCGTATTGGCTCGCGGGGCACCCGGTGGAGGCAGCGAGACAACCGCAGAGAGCATCCTCCGCGAACTCAACTGGCGCTATCGGACGCGGTACCCGTTGGACCAGATAGACGACGCGTGCCAAATCGTTGTTGAGGAGTTGGAGGACCGGAAATGGTGGCACCATCGGCCCGCACCATTGCTCCAATGCGGAAAGGAAGAATCGCGAGCTATTGCGGATGCGATTCCCCACATCCTCGGGCGGATAGGTGAGCGCGGCTACCGACGACCGTATTCGCTATTGACCAAGTTCCTCTACTTCTGCTTCCCGGAGTGCCTCCCCATCTACGACGCCCAGGTGGCCAGCTCTATCCAGATGTGGAGCTACATGGCTTATCGCACTCGGGGTGAGGAGTGGCAACAGTTCGCCATTGCGCGGACCGGCGATACAAGCGGTCAGGGCTACGTTGCAATCGTGCGGTTCTACCGCCATCTCTGGAATGTGGCGTCCGATTCCCAGCGTGCGCGACTCAAGGCACTTGCCGTCCAAGCCGAGGCGACACTCGGGGCCCGGGTAACCGTACTCGATCTGATCGACAAGCTGCTCTGGCGCGCGGCCGGCGACCCGCTGCGCCTGGGACTGCGGTGCGAAGCCTGGCTCACACTTCCGGTGCTTACCGATGCCTGATCGAACTGTCGAAAAGGCGACGGCGCTCCGGTAGACTGACCCAAACGAGGCGGAGCATGATAGCGGAGGCTGGGGCGATCGATGGTAACCAATCCGGGAACCAACCGCCTGACCGCGATGACGGGGCCAGATCCGATCTGGCCAGGCATGCACCGGTCTTTCGGCTGGCCTGCCGAGCCAGAGGAGTGCCTCGCGGCGCTCGAACGGCAAATCGAGCCCGCCAAGCTCTCCGAGCGGGTACCGGAGGACGTGCGTCGCCAGTTTGCGATTGTCTGCACAATCTACCGCTATGGCCTATTTCGGTATGACTTCTTCGCCCTGGCAGCGGATCAAGCCTTCCTGATCGCCGAAACGGCGTTCCGCCGTCGGTTTCTGGAGTACTACGCCAACCACGTGCCTTTCGTATCGAAGGATGGTACCCATCGTCATACCGTTGAAACGATAGATTACGGGGTCCTCGATGAGGCCTTCAGGCAGCATATACTGTCACCGAGCACATGGCTGCTGGAGTCCAAGGTCTCGCCGCAGCAGCCCCACGCAGGCTTCAATGGGTCGTTCAATGCCCTGCTTCGCTGGGGCTTCGACGAGGGCCTGTTGCCCGGTCGCAAGGGAACGCAAATCGCGCGGGTGTTTCGGGAGAGGCGGAACCACGCGGGCCATCCGACCTATCGTCGGGAACCGCCATCGGGCCCGGCCGGGGACCTCCGCACAGTCGCGGAACTGGTCAACTGCCTTTGGGACGACCACGCGGAGGGCGGACAGTTCTTCCAGGCGCCGGCATCTGTCCACCGGATTCTCACGGCGATCGGGAAAAGCCGCGACGGCCAATCCGTGTGGTTTGGCAGGGCTGACGGCCTACCTGCCTGGCCGGAGGCCGATCGCCATGCTGAGGTCACGATCATACTTGCGAACTTCGACAGCGACTTGACTGGGTTTGAGCCGGGGTTCGAGCGCACTGCATATCCCTGCCAGCTCATGTGGGGGCCGGGACAATGGGAACAGGCCGTGGACTTTGTCCGGCGGTCCGGCATCGAGGAAGACGACGTTGAGGTTAGGGGTCGCGTCTTCCTGATCCGGGTCGGGTCCGGCCTGCGCGCTCCCATCGGATCGCTGGGATTGCAATTCGGACCCTGGGTCGAAGGAGTGGAGAGTCCGCGCTCCCCTGAGGCAGCCGCGGTCCTGCCAGAGAGCAAACGGTCGGGACGCTGGTTCATGATCCGGTCGGACTTCCCAAACGACGCCTTGGAGCACGTCGTGGCCACCAGGCACCTCAGCCAGGCCAACGTCGTCCACGTAATCCGCCGTGCGCCTCGATGCTCCTGCGGTGTTGACGAACTGCTGGGGGGGAAGAGCTGGGAAGAGGCACTCCGCGCAGCGCCCTCGGTGTAGGCGACGGGACGGTTCACCTTTGGCCACGCCAGCGTTGCGACGATGGCCCGATGTCTCTACGCCAGACCGATCGACTTCTCGGAAATGCACCTGGGGCTGAAGGGCCTGTACCGAGTGGGAGCCATAGTTCTGGCGTTGCCGAGCGTGGATCTCCGGAGCAAAGTCTGCGCCGTACGTGGGAAGCCGGCCGCGCACGAACGAGCCCTCGGCCTCGGCGGCGCCGGACTACGAGCCGTGCTGCCAGTGTCGCTCAATGGACGGAGGGTTTCGCCGGCTCAGCGCCGCAGCTCGGCGATGGCGATGCCCGACTCGCCGGCGACGGCGTAGAGCAGGTACAGCCGGTCGCCCTCACGGTAGACGCACGGGTCGCGCAACTGGCGCGCCGGCCCCGGCGCGAGGCCCCGACGGGACGGCTCCAGTGCCAGGTCGGCGCCCTCGTAGTCGGTCTCCGGCTTGAGCACGACCCGCGGGGGCGACGCGCGCCACGTGCTCCAGTCTTCGGTCAACGCGATCGTCGAGACCAGGATGCGCTCGGGGCAGTCGCCGGCGTTGGTGTGGAAGACCGAGAGTGTATCGCCATCGAGCAGCAACGCCGTGTGGCGCTGGTCCGGGCCGAACAGCGTCGGCCCATCCTCGAAGCCGGACAGGCCGTCGCGGGAGCGGGAGACTACGCCCGGCATGCCCAGCGCCAGCCACCAGCCGCGCCAGCGGACGACGCGGAGGTAGGGCCGGCCGAGCAGCTCCGGTTGGGCGGTGAAGCGCAACCCGTCCGCGGAGCGGGCGACCCGCGAGTGCTGCCCGGCCAGGCCGCCCCCCGGCAGCAGCGGCGGCACGCCCGGCCGCTCGCGCGGCCCCGGCCCGCTCGGGGCGTCGGCGCCGTGGTAGTACAGCCGGATCTCCCGCCGCTCCTCGTCGACGTGGACGTCGGGCGAGGCCACGTGGCCGGCGAAGCCGGAGTCGGCCAGCGGCAGCACGCCCGGCTCGTGGGTCCGCCAGGGGCCGGCCAGGTCGTCGGCGTAGGCCAGCCGGATGTAGCGACCGTCGTGGTGGCCGAAGTAGAGGTAGTAGCGGCCGAGCGGAGTGGGCAGCCACGCCGGCACGCGGAGCAGCGAGGGCCCGTTGATGTTGTCGCCCATCCGCGCGTCCATGCCGGGCCGGATGATCGGGTTGGTCGCGAACCGCTCGACCCGCATGGCGTCTCCCCTCCCCAAGGCAGGCCCCGCGTCCGGATGCGCCGGGCCAGTGGGACTACCCACACGAAGGACAGCCGAGGGTCCAACGCTGCGGGAGTCTTCCACCGGGGCGCCACGACCTTGCGCGAGATTGTAGCGGCCTCCTAAATTCGTGCCACGGACTCCTGGCACCAAACCAGACTGAATAGACAACACCCGTCAGGTTCTGTCACCTACAACGTAGCCGCGACCCGCGGCGCTATCGCAACGTCAGAAAGACGATGGCGGGAACGGCCGCGCCGATGATGCCGCCTCCGATCACCTGCGCCGGGGTATGCACGCCCAACTCCACGCGGGCCCAGGCGACGAAGGCAGCCAGCAACTCCAACGCCAGCAGCGGCATTCCAAAGATGATGGCCAGGATTAGCGCGGTGGCGGCGACGGTCCCCGTGTGGATGGACAACTTCCAGAACAGGGTGATGAGCAGGCACACGACAGCTCCCACGGTCATGGAGACGAGCAACACCACCAACTCGCGCGGGGCGCCGAGCCAGATTAGGAGCGCGAAGCTGACGACAACGGCTCCGAGTGCCACCAGCATCGGCAGCCATCGCTGCTCGCGTTGCCGGACGTGGTGGTCGGTGAGGCGGCCGCGGCGCACCTGGGAGAGGACGAAGCCAAGGGGGATGGCGCAGACGATCAGCACGGTGATCGCGGCCCAGCGGATCCCCGCGGCGAGCGATTCGGCGCTCTGCAAGGACACGGCCACGAGCAGGATGGCCGTCACTGGCGTGGGGGCCAGGATCTCGGTGATCAGCCGGGCCAGGTGCCGGCGGGCGGCCCGGCCGCAGCGACGCAGGACGGTCATCGCCTGCATTGGAGCGCGGGAGCGTGTGTAGCCTGCTCCGCGACGAGGCGGGCGATGACGACGCGGACAATTGGTGAGCGCTGGTAGCAGCGCGCCACCCGCTCCAACGCCCTCACCTCGCTGTCCAGATCGACCTGTTCGGACGGCTCAAGTACCGAGTCATCGCCGGGAGAAGTTCCGCATTCGCGGCCAGCGCGCAGTGCGACAGCCAGCGCGGTCGCCTCGATGACTGCCCGCTCCTCAGCGCCTGGGAGCGCCTCCGCCCGGGCCATTGCTCGCGCCATGTCGGTGGCGCGGGACCGCAACTCCGGACTCAGCAGCAGCCAGCCGTCGCGAATCTCCACGACGCGCCGGTAGACTCGAAAGTCGACATGCCGCCAACTCAGGAGATCGCCAAGCCGCGAGCCGGGCGGCTGGAGCGCTATCTCTGGAGCCACCTGGTAGAGGGCACTCCACAGCGGATAAAGGCGGTGGAGCGATCGATACTGGCGCCACCACGTCGCTGCCGCCCGAAGCCGCCGACCGGGTGCCCAGATTGCTACCGTGGTGCTGGCTAGCCCGACCGCGATGAAGGCTGGGAAGAGCGTCGCCGAAACCATCCCCGGATAGGGGATGGGATTCATCAAGGACAAGCGCGCCGTAGTGATCCGAAGGGCCTCGTTGGTTACGTACAAGAGTCCGATGGCGGCTGCTGCCGCGGCGAGTCGCAGCCCGAGGCGCAGATCCGCCTTGCGGGTCAGCGTAGCGTACCGCCAGAAGAGCCGCACGGCGTTGACCATGCCGACGCTGAGGAAGGCAAGAAAGACGAGCCGGTATTCAAAGATGAACGGCGTGCGCGCGTACTGCCCGGTGAAGTCGAGCGCCTCGTCGTGCAAGGGCGCCAAGGCGAAGCACCCGGCCATGACGAGTAGGGCGGTGACGAGGATGATACCCATCACTCGCGTCCGCGCGGCCGCTGGCTTGAGCTGGAAGTTGAGATGAAAGAGCAGGGCCTGTGCACCCCAGGAGGCCGCGAGGCCGAACCCATCACCCAGCAATCGGGCTAGGTTCGGCACTCCGCTCGCGCGATCGATGGCCAGGTAGGCGCGGGGGAGCAGCGCCGTTAGCGCGAGCGCCATCAGGAGCAGCGTCAGCCAGTTGAACCGGCAGGCGGGATCATCGAAGCGCCGGCGCAACGATGGGGCCTTATAGCCGACGACGAGCCAGGCCAGCACGACGATCGCATCCATCGGCGCTGGCGGCGTCACGGCTTGCCCTCGCGATTGCTTGTAACGATGGCGGCGAGACGGTGTAAGAGATCGGTGTCGGTGCCTCCTTCACCGTCGGCGTCCGACTCGTGAGCCCCACTGGCGTGCTGCAGGATGAGCGACGCCAGAACCTCCGCCTCCCGCTCCTCCACCGTCGAGTAACCGGCCCGGCGAAGCACCTGGCGCACTGTGTTTGCACTGATATCGGGACCCAGGATGCTCGCCAGGTCGGCTTCCGTCGCGGCAATCGGATCGTGGCCGCACCAGAGGTGGCAGAGCTCATGCAGAATGATGTGATCACGATGCAAGCGCGTGGTACGCGGCGAATACAGAATGATGTCTCGTGACGCACTCGCAATCCACAATCCCGTCAGACCGGGAAGGCGTTGCATTGGCGTGAGGATGACGGGGCGGCCGCGCCGTGCCGCAATCTGTCCGGCCAGCGTGTCGACGTCGAACGGCAGGGACACCGGCAAATCGGTAAGGAGCGCGGTACATCGCCGCAGAAGGGCGTTCATGCTGCCGTCGTTCGACTTGCTTTTCCGCCGAGGTCGCGCGCCGCGACCAGTTGGGGGTATTCTGCGCAGATTCATGGGACTAATCCTCTGCCGACGCTTGACGCGGCGGCCGTCCGCGACGTGGCCGGGGAGTGTCTGGCTCGGGGAGTCCCTCCAACTTCCGCACGTTGTCGACGATCTCTGTTATGGCCCGCAGGCTCTCCGGGGAGAGGCCGAATGCGCGCAGGGCGAGGTGCCGGACAGAGGCGTCGCGCAGCGCCGCGAGCAGGTCCAGCTCGGCATCGATCCGTTCCACCGCGCTCTCGTCGAAGAAGTAGGCGGGCGACACCCCGAAGAAGTCGGCGAGCGCTTCCAGGTGGTGCTTGGTGGGATTATCCCGAAGCCCCCGACGCAACTGCCAGAGGTAGGTAGCTGAGATGGTCGGCCCGCCGCGCGCGCGGATGGCGTCTGCCGCTTCCTCGAAGCTGTACTCGCCCCGATCGCGCGGGTGGATGGTGCGGAAGAGCCGCTCCAGCTTCTCCGCCAGCGTCTTGGAGTGTCCGGGGCCGGTCACGACCTAACCTCCGACCCCAATGGCCCCCGTGGGGGCTCGTTCGACCTGTCGTGGCGTCGGGTTGTACTATACCACGCGGTTGAACTGGTGCGGATAAAGCTCAGTCCTTTTCTGCATGCCTGTTGACGTCTCCTTCATATGTGTCTATATTTTCATCAGTTTTATCCGCTCCAATGATCGGTGGGGAGGCATCCGTGGCGACGCTGACACTCACGCCGAGCCGCGTCCTGCATCGGCCACGGCGGCTCGACCTTCGCGTGGTGGTGGGCATCTTCATCCTGCTAGTTGCCACGGTGGGAGCCGTGGTTGCCTGGAACGGCGCGACGGACAGCCGTCCTGTGCTCATTGCCACACGAGATCTCGCATCCGGCGCAACACTGACCGCCGCGGATCTCGCGGTGACGTACCTGCGCGCCGACCAGACGGTGTATGGGGTGGCGCTTCCGGCGGGCGCCGAAGACCAGCTGATCGGGAAGGCGCTGGCCGGGCCCGTCTATGCCCACCAGATCCTCGTCCGGGCGCAGCTTTCGTCCCGGCCGTCGCTTGGCGCGGGGCAGGTGGCGTTCAGTATCCCCGTCACAGCGGACAGCGCCGCTGGCGGGCGACTGCAACCAGGCGATAGCGTCCGGATCTACGCGACGACGGCCAAGGACACGCCGAGCGCCAGGACATCGGTGGTGGTGGATCGGGCGACGGTCCTCAACGTGGGATATGACCCGCAACTCGGCACGGCCGGCCCTACAGAATCGACCCAGGACAGCTCCGGTTCAGCCGCACCGGCCGCGGTGCGATCGCTCACCCTGGTGGTGACAGAACAAGAGGCGCAGCAACTCGCTTTCGCGCGCTGGAACGGGGAGCTCGATGTCGCGCTCTTGCCGCCCGTGACGACCGGATCGCGGTAGGGGTTGCATCATGGGCATACGACCGACCGGACCGTATCCGCTGCGAATCGCCATCGGGCTGGGCGCCGCGGAACGGGAACAGGCGCTCCTCCCAGCGCTCACCGACAGCGGCGACATTCTGATCATGGCGCGCTGCCTTGCGGCGGAGCAGTTGCTGGAGGCGGCGCAAGGCGGCAAGATCGACGCATTGCTGGTCACCAGCGACCTCCATCGCTTGAGCCATGCGATGCTGGGCGAGCTGGTACGCACGCGAGTTCCGCTGGTGATGCTCACCTCCCGGCCGGACGAGGAGCCGTGGGCGTCCTTGCAGGGCACGGTGTTATCGCTCGACGCCAGTGCGGAGGTCGTGTTCGACGCGCTCCTCACGCTTGCCAGCGGGGGAGGGTCAGCGGTCCGAGCTGGGCAACAGGGGCTGGCGGGCGCTCATGAGCGCCCTGGCAGCGCCGAGCAAGTACCGACAGCGAGGGCTTCTTCGGAGCCCACGGCAGTCGCTGTGACCGAGCGGAAGATCATTGCCATTGGCGGCGGTCCGGGCTCTCCAGGGCGGACGACCGTGGCGCTCAACCTGGCGGTAGCGCTTGGTGCTGTTGCTCCCACGGTGCTCGTGGACGCCGACCTCGCGCACCCTAGCACCGGCGCCTGGCTGGACGCCGACATCACTCGGAATCTGTCCGTCCTGGCCCGCACCGAGCCGGCAACATCGCGCGAATGGGAACGGGCGATCGAGCAGGAGACGCAGCCACTGCACCAGAGGAGTCCGCACGGGGTCCTGCTCTGCGGCGTACCCAAGCCCGAGCTGCGCTCCGCCATCTCCATTCGGTTCTTCGAACGACTCCTGACCAAGCTTCGCCAGCATTATCACTACGTGATCGTGGACGTCGGGGTCGAGGTGATGGGAGCGGAGGGGGCGGTGCATCGCACGGCGCTTGCCGTCGCGCAGCAGGTGCTGCTGGTCACCTCCGCCGATCTGCTCGGGCTGCACGCTGCGCGTACGGCGATCGGGTTGTGGCAGGCGCACGTCGGCCTCGGTCGGGACCGACTCGCCATGGCCATCAACAAGCACGACCGCCGCTATCACTACGGCCGGGCCGAAATCGAATGGGCGCTGCAAGTGCCGGTCGCCGCGGTGGTGCCCTACGACTATCGCAGCCTGCAGCGAGCGCTGGCGGCGCAACGTCCCGTGCTGGTACAGCGTTCGAGCAAGGCTGCCGGTGCCCTGCTCGATCTCGCCACCCGACTCCACGCTGGCAAGATCACCTTGCCGCAAGCGACTGCGCTGCCGGCACGCGGGCGTTGGCTTGCACGGCTGGCCCTGTTCCGAATCGGAACGCGCCCGCACAACGCCGCATCCGTGATGACGAAGGGAGCTGACGACCATGGCGTTACCGTTGCCGTCCACGAACGGCCAAGCTCCCGCCGCCACCGATCGCGCGGCGGAGCGCGCGCTCCGCGAGGAGGTTCGGGCAGCGGTCGGGCGACTGCTCGATGAGCGCCAGTTGCTTGCTCCCGGTCCCGAGGAGGAAGCGCAGATCCGCACCCTCATCCGCGAGCGGGTTACCGCCCACCAGCGTCGCGCGGCGAGCACCAACGCCGCCGTCCTGGTCGATTCGGCCGCCATCGAGCAGCGGCTCTTCGACGGGATGCTGCGTTTGGGCATACTGCAGCCATACGTGGATGCGCCCAGTATCGAAGAGATCATGTGCAACGGACCGAGCCGGATATTCGTGATCGAAGACGGTCGGAAGCGGTTGTTGCCGGATGTCTATTTCGACGACGACGCCGACCTCGTCGCGCTCATCAAGCGCCTGATTGGCCCATTAGGCTGGCGGCTGGACGAAAGCTCGCCGCTGGTCGACGCGCGGCTACCGGATGGCAGCCGGCTCAACGCCGTCATTCCGCCGGCCACAACGCGCGGCTGCGCCCTCACCCTGCGCAAGTTCATCCTCCGCGCCAGCGCACTCGATCAGCTTGTGGAACTGGGCACCCTGAGTGAGTCCGCCGCGAGTTTCCTCGACGCGGCGGTGCAAGGTGGCGTGAACATCCTGATCAGCGGACCGACCGGGTCGGGGAAGACTACGTTCCTCAATGCCTTGGGGACCAGCATCGCCTCGCCGGACGAGCGCGTCGTCACGGTCGAAGAAGTCGCCGAATTGCAGCTCGCGCGACAGTTGCCCGACTGTGTCCCGCTGCAAGCACGAGTAGCAAATGTGGAGGGCGTCGGCGAGCTTCGCATTCGCGAGCTGGTCAAGAACGCACTGCGGATGCGACCGACCAGGATCATCGTCGGGGAGGTGCGCGGTGGAGAAGCGTTAGACATGCTCCTTGCGATGAACACCGGGCACGATGGCAGCATGACGACCATCCATGGCGCCTCTCCTGGCGACGCCCTCGACCGTCTGATCACCCTGGCGATGATGGCGGGCGAACGGCTCTCCGATCAGGTCTTGGCCAAGATGGTCGCGCATACGATCGAGCTGGTCGTGCAGCTCCGCTTTGAGCCGGCCTCCGGTCGCCGTCGAGTGGTCAGCATCTATGAGCTGGCCGGGTTGGAAACGGCCGACAACGGACTGCCGGTGATCACCGGGAACGAGCTGTGGAGTATCGATCCCCACCGTGGTCGCTTGTCCTGGACGGGAATCCAGCCTAGGTGTTTGGCCAAGATCGCGGCGAAAGGGGTGCGCTATGCGCTGCCGGCGGCTACAGAGTCCCCGCGATGACCGGCGCGACACCGGTCGCTATGCACTCGCCGGGGCAAGGAGCGCCCGACGATCGTCCAGTGCGTCCGAAATCGGTGGCGCTACGCCCTTCGAGCACCGAGGCAGGTAGCGCGGGGAGAACTGGCAAGTAGCACGTGCATAGCAAGCTGGTAGCAGACAAGTAGCGCTGCACTTGGTACAGAGTGGTCCGTCGAGAGGAGGTACGACTCGTGGTCCCTGTGCTGCTGACGGTGGCGTTATGGGCCGGCGCCTATTTGCTCCTCGATGGCCTGGTCCGGCCACGCCTGGTATCGACGGACCGTGGCCGGCTACGCTGGGTAGAGGAGTGGTTGCTCCGCGCCGGGCTGCGCGAGGTGACGCCGCGCGATTTCATCCTGTTCTCCGTGGCGTGTGGCCTCGTCAGCGGTGTACTCCTGCAGCTGTGGCTGGCTTGGCCGGTCGTGACCGTTGGCGCCGCGGTGCTGGGCGGCCACGGCCCAACCCTGTACTACCGGCGGCGGCACGGCCGACGCCGGGAGGCGGTGCAGGATGCCGTGGTGGAGGCGATCACCCAATTGCGCGATGGCATCCGCGCTGGTCTGTCAGTGCAGGAGGCTCTGTTGGGTCTTGCTCGTACTGGGCCCCACGCCTTGCGTCCGGAGTTCGCGTTGCTGCAACGGGAGATGCGGTTACTGGGCTTCGAGCGTGCCCTGGTCAGCGCCCGTGACCGCCTGTCCGATCCCGTATTCGACCTGGTGGTAGCCAGCCTCACCTGGAACGATAGCTTAGGAGGACGCAACGTCGGTCAGGTCCTTGCTCGGCTGGCGCACGCGACGCGCGAGCAGTTGCGCATCCAACGCGAGTTGCGCGCCTACCAGGCCAAGAACGTGCTGGCTGCCCGCATCGTGGCCACGGTTCCCCTGGTCGTTCTGGTCGGCATCCGCCAGGTCGACGCGCCATACCTGAGCGTCTTCGATGACCTCCCCGGACAACTGCTGCTGGCCGGTTGTGTGGCGAGCATCGCGCTCGGCTACGCCGCCATGCTCTGGCTGACGCGGCTGCCGGGGGAGCAGAGGATCTTGCAATGATCCCGCTGCCGCTCGATCCGGGCGCGCTCCAATTGCGTGTCCTCATCTGGCCGATCCTCTTCGGCCTTGGGGCCTATCTGCTCCTCACAGCGCAACCCATCGGCCGGCCAAAGCCGGACCTGCTGGAGCGTCTGCGGCGGCTGGACCCGGATGAGCGTATCCGAATGGACATGGAGCACCGGGAGTTCCGGGCTATTTTCCAATCGCGCTTGCTGGAGACCATGCTCCGGCCGCTTCTCGATGATGCGGGCCGGCGCCTGCAAGCGTGGCTTGGACATATCGGGGTTGGCGGCGGGTTAGAGCTGGAGCGCAAGCTGGCGATCGCCCGGCCGGGCGTGGCGGTGACCCAGTTCTTCGGCGAGAAGCTGCTCAGCGCCCTCATTGGCGCCGCCGTCTTCCCCTTGATGAACGCTCTCAGTGTGCATCCCTTCGGAGATTGGCCGGTCTGGATATGGCTGCTGGGCGGCATCGCCGGATTTCTCGCCCCCGAATGGCGACTGCAGTCCTTCCTGGCCCGCCGGCAGATGTTGCTGGTGATGGAGCTGCCCGTGGTGCTCGACCTGCTGTGCCTGGCCACTTCAGCCGGACTGGCGGTGGAGCAGGCCCTGTTGCAAGTCTCCCGGCAAAGTACCGGTGTAGTAAGTCAGGAGCTGCAACAGGTGAGCCGGGATCTGGTGCTGGGACAACGGTCGCTCGTCGAGGCTCTGGAGGCCATGGCGGAACGCGCTGGCGTGGCGGAGGTCTGGAGCCTGACCAGCCAATTGCGGGCCGCTCACGAGCACGGGCTTCCGCTGACACAGGCGCTCACGGTGCAGGCCGACGCCGTCCGCGAGGCGAAACGGCTGCGCATCCTGGCTGAAGGAGGCAAGGCGACGGTAAGAATGTTGCTGCCAGTTGCCGTATTGATTCTGCCCGTGCTCTTCGTGGTCATCCTGTACCCGGCCGGCGTGCAGTTGCTGCATCTGGGCGAGTAGGTGATGCGTGGGCGTCGCGGTGGCGCTCGTGGAAAGGAGTGATTGGGGATGTCGTGGCGCGTTGGGATGCTTTACGTGCAGTGCATGGCGCTGCTGAGCCTGCTGGCGGCACGCCTGGGCAGCGAAGGCCGCCGGATGGTGCGGGGAGAGGTTGGTCAGAGCACGGTTGAATACGCCGTGGTGGCGGCCTTGATTGTAATCGCGGGAATGGCCGCCGTACAATTGTTCGGTCAGGGCATCACCACGGTGTTTCAGAATATCGTGCGTCGCGTGCAGGGCATTGGCTAACGATGCCATCCAAGGTGCTGATCCGTCTAGGCTGGCGGAACGAGCGGCCCGCTCGGGGCCAGGCACTCGTGGAAGGCGCGATTGCCTTACCGGTCCTAGTGATGATCGCATTGGCGCTGGTGCAACTCGCGCTCTACGTCCACGCCGAGAATGTGGTGATCGGGGCCTGCCAGGATGGCGCGCGCGTGGCGGCTACGGCGGACGGCACGCTTGGTGATGGCATCGCCACCGCCCAGGCCTTGCTGCAGGCTGGACTCGGACCCAGCGCCAGCGACGTGACTGTCCGTGGCAGCGCCGGCAGCGATACCGTGACTTTGGAAGCCCAGGGGCAACTGCGGATGCTCCTGCCCTGGATCGGCAATCCCGCCTTGCCACTGCACGCACGGACAATCGTCTCGAAGGATCGGTTCAATGCCGGCGATCCGAGCAGATAGACGGCTGCAGACCGGGCAGGCGCTGGCGGAACTTGCGCTGGTCGCTCCGGCGCTGCTCTTCATGGCATTCGGCGTGCTCGCGGTCGGCCGAATCGCCCAGGCGCAGATGGCGGTCAGCGCGGTTGCCGATGAGGCCGCACTGACCGCTGCCATGGCGAGCACTGCCAATGGCGCGGTCGCTGCTGGGCTGGAGCGAGGACAACAGGTGGCGAACGGATACGGCCTAGACGCCAGCTCGCTGCAACTCACGGTAGACGTGGGCGCGTTCGGCCGAGGCGGGCAGGTGCGAGTGTCGGCCCGCTCGATCGTTCGCCTTCAAGATCTGCCGCTCCTGGGCTGGGCATGGATTTCGGTAGCGAGCACCCACGTTGCCCCCGTCGATACCTACCGGAGTGCCTGGTCGGCGGGAGGGGCGCCATGAGGGCCTCCCGACGGAGTCAGCGCGGCCAGGTGATCGTCTGGGTCGCGGTAATGCTGCCGTTCTTCCTAGCGATCATCGGCCTCGCCAGCGACGGCGGCCTCGTCTTTGAGCAGCGACGCGAGCTGCAATCGCTGGCCGACGCGGCGGCTCGGATTGGCGCCAACCAACTCGACCAGGGAGCCTATCGGGCGTCCGATCTGACCCTGCTCGACCCGGCGGCTGCACAAGGGGCGGCCGAGACCTATCTGACAAAACAAGCCCCCGGACTGGGAGGCACGGTCGTCGCAAACCGGCAGCGCGTCGTCGTCCACGTTCAGCGGCAGGTCCCGACCAGCTTCCTGCGGATCGTACGCATCACGACGGTGACGGTCGGGGCGACCGCCGTGGCGGAAGTCCGACACGGTATCGAGCATGCGGCGGCATGATCATCGAGACCTTCGGCACGCGGATAGCGTTGGGACCTAACAGCAGACCATCTTCCGACCTGCGGTTGAGCGCAAACGACGTTCGCGGAAAGGAGTGCAGCAGTGCTGAAGGAACAGCCGCGAACACCAACCACTAAAACGGGGTTGGAGCGGGAGCTACTGACGCAATGTGCCGGCCGCCCGGCAGCGCTCTTGGTCGCGATCCTGGTCGTGACCTTGATCACAGCGGAATGTGCAACCGGCCGGCAAGCCCAGGGACCAGTGGGGAGTGGGTCGTCGACCTCGGCATTGGGCACGCGAGCCGCGACCACCCAGGTGCGAGTTGACTCGACCGGTGCAGCAGTCGCCACTTCAGCGGCAGCTTTCGATGCCACCGCAGGTGCGCAGAAATCGGCCACAGCCGCTGCTCAGGCTACCTTGATGATCGCAACGCCGTCACCTGCCACTATCACGACCGGTCAGACAACCTCTATGCCTACGGCGGCGCCCGCACCAACAAGCGTGCCAACAAGGGGGCCGACGGCCACTTCCACGTCCACACCTGGCACCATGGTTTACACCGCGAACTTCGAGAACTGGGATTCCGGGACCAAGGGCGCCCCATATCCCGCCCGCCTGACCTTCGACCCGGCGACCAGGCAGTATCACATCGCCTTGACCGATGCCAGCCGCGCGTACACGTACCAAACGTACACACCGGAGGCGCGCTACTTCGCTGACTTTCGGCTAAGGATCGATGTTCGCCGCATTGCTGGGCCAGAGAGTGGTGGCGGCTACGGCGTGCTGTTCCGAGCGCTGCCGCGGGGACCGAGCGACAAGGCGAGCCCTGACTACGCCTTCATTGTGCGTCCGCAAGAGCAATCTTTTGCGCTCAACCAGCTTAGCGCCAATGGTAGTGCGATGAACGTCGGCAAGGGAACGACGCCGGCGATCAAGGCAGGGACCGAGCTCAATCACCTGGAGGTGATCGCCCAGGGAGATCGGATCACGTTGGGTGTCAACGACACGACGTTAGGCGCCTACACTGCCTCGATAACTCAGGCCGGCGCCATCGGCTTGATCGTTTCCAGCCCTCCGAAGCCCACAGGTACAGACGGAATGGAGGCAGCATTCAGCAATCTCCTCATATCGCCATTGCCGGCAGACACCAGCAATAGCCACCAATGAAGGGACGCAGCGATGTTCCGAATCTCCTTCTTCCAGCGCCGTGGGCGGGATGCAATCGCTGTTCTAATGTTCGTGTTCATCCCGCTCGTGGCTACCTTGGTCGCACCGGGTACGGCGATTGCCAGGGAAGTCGAGGCCCCATGCGGGAGTGCTTTACCCAGCGCCAGCGGGCCCGCATCAGCCGTACCGGGGAATCTGACCTCACCCGACAGTCCAGGCCCGCCGCGCTCGCTACCGAGCGCCGGCGGTGGCTTCTGCGACCAGAACCCTGACCAGTGCCCCACCACCGGCGGTAGTGCAGACACCTCATCCGCCGGAGCAGCGCAAGTGGCTCGTGGTTCTGCTGGTCACGAACCGGCGGCTTTCGCCGGTTCGCCGGCCGGACACGGTCCGGCAGGGCTACTGATGCTGGCGCTCTTACCAGGGCGACTCGCCGCCGACGCCTGCGGACAACCTTCGGGCGGAGGTACCGGGATTGATGAATCGCCTGGTGTCCCCTCCGGCGACCCACCGGCTGCACCGCCTTCCGGCCGGGTCTGCCCGCCGCTGCCGGGTCCACCTCCGCTTCCGGACGCACGCCAGGTGGGCCAGGGTATTCCTGTGCCCTATCCCAACATTCAGATTGGCGTCAACCCTGCGCCGCTCGGCCTGACCGGATTGCCGAGCTGGTTCTGGCTTCAGGGCTACGATGGCCGGCCGTTCGGCGCCGGCGCCCACATCGACGTACCGCCTCGGGTTCCATCGAGCTATCCTGCCGGATGCCCTCAGCCGCCGGGAGCGAGCCTCGACGTGGCCGTGCAGTTCGCGTCCAGCAGCTTTGACTGGGCGTTTGGCGATCGTCTCACCACCAGCACGCTGTCGACGACCTCGCTGGGGAAACCGTATCCGCAACAGAGCGACATCCGGCACACGTACGAGTACACCTCCCTCGGACAACCGAATGGCTTCGCAGTGAGCGTCACTGTGCATTTCCACGCTCAGTACCAGGCCAACGGTGGCCGCTGGTTGGCAATGCCCGACGTTGCCAAGACCTACTCGCGCGAGTATCAGGTGCAGCAAGCCCAGTCGGTGCTCGTGAACGGCCGCTGAGCAGTAGAAGGGTTACCAGCGTGTCGAGCCTCCCGTCTTTCGTGCCTCCTGTTGAGGAAGCTATGCCATCGCCAGGCCGTCGCTTCCTGAGCTTGGTCGGCCTCCTCACGACGCTTGCACTTGGCGCCGCGTTGCTGTACTCGCTGGCCGGACCGCCCCATCTGCCGGGTACCCTGCCGAGCTCGGACGCAATCCGAGCCGTGCTATTCGGCTCCGACATCCCATACGGGGCGCTCAGATACATCTTGAGCAGTTCAGCCTGGATCCTCTGGCTGTGGATCGCCGGATCGTCGCTGCTCCGGTTCTTGGTGGCCATCGCCGTGGTGCTCACTCGAGGCGCCGCGTGGGCTCGCACGTTACGCTCCCTGTCGGATCGCGTCACCTTGCCAGTGGTTCGTCGGTTGGTAGATGGCACGATTGTGGCGGTTACGGTGGTGCAGCTGGTTGGGAGAACGGTTCCGACCGCGGCCGCCGCACCGCTACCAACAACCCCCGCCGTGCTGGCCCATGCTGTTACCCACGGCGCCTCGAGGGCCCCTTCCCTGCGCTCGGAGGAACACAGTGCCGCGACGTACCGTGTGCAGGCCGGCGACAACCTGTGGAGCATCGCCGAGCGGTTCTACGGTGATGGAAATCAGTTCCCGCGCATCATCGACGTGAATGTCGGCAGGCCCATGGGCAACGGTCAGTGGTTCCTGCGCACCGGAGTACTTCAGCCGGGCTGGGTCTTGCTCATTCCTGCCTCGCCGCAGGCGAATGGGGTGGGGACACCAGCAGTCCAGGAGCAGGTCGTGTACGATGTCCAGAAAGGGGACACGCTGAGTGGCATAGCCGCACGGTATTACGGCGATGGGCGGCGCTGGCCCGAGATCTTCACTGCCAACGAGGGCATCGCCAGGCTGCCCAACGGCCCCACGCTGACGGATCCGGCGCTCATCTGGCCGGGTTTACCCCTCACCATCCCGGACGCCGTTTCAATCAAGCCGGCAACCCCTCAGAAAGCTGTGGCGCCGGTCCAAGCGGCCGCGCCAGCACCGCACCTGCCAGGTAAGTCAGCGCCGGCACCTCACCAAGCGCCACATGTTGCCGCCCATGCCGTTGCGGCGGGAGCTGCCGCAACGGCAGCTCCCGCGCCTGCAAAGACCCCCACACCGTCTCCAGCCAAGGCCACACCGACGTCGGCTCCGGTAGCAGCGCCGACTGCCACGTCCGTAACCCGCTTGCCGGCAGCTACCTCGACACCGGTGCCTGGCATGCACGCTGGAGGGGGAATCCCAGCACAGCTCCCCCCGCTGCTCCCCGCTGGCGTTGCGCTGGTCGCTGGGAGCGGCGCGGTCCTGCTGGCCCGGCGCCGGTTCCGCACCAGCCTCAGCGAGCCGCCGATCCCGCCGGACCATGAGGTCGGCATTCCCATCCGGTCGGGTTGGGCCGACCCCGCCCATGCGCGCACCTACGCCGGTCGCCCGGATGGCGGCGCCGAGCCGGCGCTGCTGGTCGTGGAACAGGTGCTGCGTTGTGTGGCAGAAGAGGGTATCGAGGACGTCAGCCTCGTGAGCGTGCGCGAAGGACGGCACACGATGGCCCTGACGTTGCGCGCCGGCCTGGCGTCGCAGGAGCGCCTGCTCCAGTACGGCCCTCGCCTGGCGGAGCGTTTGGGTGCGACCGGCGCTGCAAGCCGCACTCCGGACCACGACATCCTCCTGCAGCTTTCCAAGCTGGCACTGCTGCGCCTGGTGGTCCCACCAGGCGGTAGTCCGCTGGCTCCCATCCCCCTCCTCGCCCTTGGTGTCTTGCCACGCGGTGAGGCGCTGCACGTCAACTGGGGCGAACTGGGCAACGTGCTCATCGTCGGTCTCCCCGGTGGAGGCGCCGATATTGTCCTTACCAACTTCCTCACCGCGCTAACGGCGCGATGCCATCCCGATCAGCTGCGGCTGCACACCGTGGCGACGCGAGGGACCTTTCCTCCGCCGCTGTTCGACCTACCGCATCAGTGCGGCCGTGGCATCACACCTGCCGACGAGGAAAGCGCTCGTAAGCTCCTCGATCAGCTGCGCGCCGAGCTGGAACGGCGGATGAGCGTGGACACCGGCGATGGCGTAGCCAATGGAACTCCACCACCCGACCTGGTGCTGGTGCTAAACGAGGTGGCGGACCTGGCGAACGGCAATGACATCTTGGACTTGCTCGCGTCCCAAGGTCCGGCCCACGGCATCCACGTCGTGGCCGCCACAACGCGACAGGACGCGTTGGGTGACGCCACCTTGGGATACTTCAGCACGCGTGTAGTGCTGCGCACGATGGAAGAGGAGGAGAGCATCCGATTGCTGGGCCGCCCGGATGCCGCCGACCTCGGCAATGGTGAACTGTTCGTGCGCATCGACGGCCGGCAGCCAATACGCGCGCATGGCTTCCGCGTCGAGACCGAACATCTGGAACGTCTCGTGGATGCGATGCATGCTGCCTACGCAAGCGCACCAGCGGAGATGGAATCTGAATCGTTGATGGAGGCAGGCGGCGATGACGATAGCGACCACGATGATGAGGTATCGCTCGAGGACGAGCTCACGCCATCGAACGGCGCGGTTATTTCCTCGGAGCCATCAGCAGGCATCAGGAAGTCCACCGAGGCAGCTCCGCCACAGGGGATCGGCGCCACTGAGATCGCTTCCACCAACGGTCGCGCAACGGAACTGCCGGCGGAGATTGTCCTGCCGTCGGCACACGTTGGTGGCGTCGATCTCCCGGCGGCGGCAAGCCGGGCGCGTATCCAGATCCGCTGCTTTGGCGAGCTAGAGGTATTTGGTGATGGCCGTACGCTGTCGGCGCAAGGGCAATATCTTCCATGGGAGCTCCTGATTTACCTTGCGCTCCAGCCCGGCGCCGGCGTGCCCAAGCAGGAACTGTTGCGCGTGCTCTGGCCGAACGCCGACCAGGACCAGGGAGGGCGCCGGCTCCGCGCCGCCATGGTGCGGTTGCGCGACGTGCTCGGCCAGCAGCTACCGGCGCTCCCGTCAGACGTCGTCCGCGGGGAACGCAATGGCACCTGCCACCTAGACCCGGAGTTGGTCTGGTCCGATGCGCAACAATTCCTGGCGCTGCGTCAGCAGGCTCGCCGCCTACCTCCTGAGCAGGCAACGCCGATCCTCGAACAGGCGCGCGTGCTCTATCGCGGTGAGCTGTTCACGCAACCACACTTCGGCTGGATGGACCGGCGGCTCCGTGGCCTGACCCTTCGCGAGCGCTTTAGTGAAGATCATGCCATAGTTACCCATCAACTTGCTGAGCGCTATGAGGCGGCGGGGAAGCTAGCACAGGCTGCTCAGTTGTACGCGGCGCTCCTGCGCTCGCAGCCGACTCTCCAAGACGTGGCGCGCCGCCTCTACAGCTGCTATGAGAGACTCCAGGACCGAACGGCATTACAGCGGGAGCACCGGCGTCTCATCGCCGAACTTGACCGGCTCCGCCAGCAGGCCGTCCCAGCGCAGGCGGCATCCGGCGCGTTCGCCCTCGATCCGGAAACCGTGGCGGCGTACACGGAAGCGCTGGCCGTGCTCGGCGGCGCTGGCGAACGGAGTGGTGTACCTTGAGGAAACGCCGACTTGCACTTAAGGTAGGCACGCTCGCCGCGCCGCCAAGTTGGCAGGACCCTGCCTACCTTCATCCCGGTGGAACGCAAGTTGGTCCTACCGTTGTTAGCGCGAGCCGTCAGTCCTGCCTCTTCGCGCGTCCACCAGGCTGATCAACGATCCAGGGGCGACGAAACCGGGAAGAGGAAGGAACACCAGTGCGGCTGAGCATATGGAACATCACTCGAGACGTCGAGCTGGCCACCAATGTGCAGGTAGCTGATGATCCCTGGCTTAGAATGCGCGGACTGCTCGGTCGGCGCTCCCTCCTGCCCGGTGACGGCCTCATGCTGCGGCCGTGTCGGCAAGTCCACACGCTCGGCATGTGCTTTCCTATCGACGTCGTGTACCTCGGGTCGGCGACCGCGGAGGGCACTCCCGTACTGCACGCCGTGCCGGCGTTGTGCCCCTGGCGTCTCGGCCCGTTCCTCCGTCGCGCTTGCGCGGTGTTGGAGCTCCAGGCCGGCGCCGTCGAGTGCGGAAACGTCCGGTCCGGCGATCTACTCGGGCTGATCGATGTTCTCTAAGGTCGTCCTTGCTTTGACCTTGGGCCTCACCGCCGCGACTGTGGCCAGAGTCGTGGTGGCCTCCCTGGCAGCGGATGAACCAGGGGTCACGGTGCCCCTCTCACCTTGGCAGACGCTACTCGCCGGTCTGAGCATCGCCACCGCCGTAGGCGCAGTCATCTGGACTATTCCACTGGATGCGCTCATCGTCGCACGCGCCGGCTGGGTCGGCGCGTTGGGTCTGATCGCCCTGATCGACCTACGCACCCGCTACATCCTGGATGCCTGCCTCCTCCCACTCGCCCTGCTGGCCGTGGCAATCGCCCTGACCTTGGGCCATCCGTCGTTGCATGAGGCGCTACTCGGCGGTGCGCTGGGCCTTGGGGCCTCGGTTGTTGTCGCCGTCATAGGCCGAGCACTCTCCCGGCAGACGGCATTGTGGATGGGCGATGTCAAGCTCGCCGGGCTGTTGGGATTGATCCTCGGCGCCGGCCATGTCCTCACCGCTCTCGTCCTGGGGACACTCATCGGCGGAATGGTCGCGTTCAGCCTGCTCCTTGGGCGCCGGGCCTCGCCCGCTGACACCTTACCGTACGGTCCCTGGTTGTGCCTTGGCGGGTATCTCGCATTGATACTTCCAATGTAACTCCGGAAAGCCCGGGTGTTCCGCGATAACTCCGGAAGAAGATCGCCTGGATCACAGGGTGTGTTCTGCAGCCACGGGTGGGAGACCGGAGTGGTGAACCGTGGCTGCGCGCGGCGTCGCGATCTGTCGATCCAGCATGGCGGCGCACTGCGGCTACCGCGGGAAGCGCACAACGGAGTGTCCGACTTGCCGGGCGACCGCCGCTCGAGACACCGGGTCGCCGCGTTGGCGGATCGCCTGATCGTCGTCGCGCCGGAGGGCCTGCTCCCGGCGCTGGCGTTCGCGTGCCACCAGCGCCGGGCGTGCCGCCGCGATGTGGGCGAGGACCTGCCGGATCGGTGGGTATTAGATCAAGGCGCGGATCGAGCGACCAACGCTGCCGCTCACGTCCGCTTGCGTCACCCGCTGCAGCAGCGCCGTTGACGCAAGCGGACGCTGTCCAGCGGGCCCCGGACGCGCAGATGGTTGTGCCATGGTTTGAGCAGGAGGTTCCTGCATCGGGGAATGTTTCTAGCGTAACCAGTCCGCCTGGTCGATGGTCAGGGACACGGCGGGCCGCTGGGGCGGCGAGAGCCCGGTCTATGAGGTCAGCCAGGGAGGTGCCCAGCAGCTCGGCGTAGGCCACTTAGCGGGTGAACGGCGCTGTGGGAGTAGGCCTCCTCGCCGACGTGCGCCTGCAAGCACAGCATGTACTCGTGGCCCCACAAGCGGGCCTCGCCCATCTGCTCGTCGATGTTGAAGTAGGGGTCCTCGTGTTCGCCATTCCGGCGCGGTTGTTGTTCGTTGCTCATACGTTTAGTCGCTCTCGACGAGCCGGTAGCCGTGCAAGCCGCGACGGTGGACCAGCCGGCCGATCGTCTCCACCGCCTGCTCCCGCTCGCCGACGAACAAGAGGCGGGTGCTGCCCCGCGTGCCCAGGCGGCCCCAGGTGAGCGCGAGCACGGCCTGGCCGAACAGGTACTCTTGCCACGACATGCCGTAGAAGCGGTAGCGATTCTTGCCTGGGTCCACGCTCACGAAGCGGGCGTAGCGCCGGAACGCTGGCGTCGTGACGACCGATTGCTTGCGCGCCGCGGCGGTGCTGCTCATAGGCTGGTAGCCTCCATCACCGTGTGGCCATTCTGGTTGGCCATGTGGACGTAGATCTGCGTGGTGTTCAGGCTGGCGAGGCCCAGCCACTCCTGCAACTGGAAGGGCGACACCCCCTTCTCGGCCTTGTACGTGGCGAAGATGTGGCGCAGGGAGTGCGGGCTGGCCTTCTTGGTGATCCCCACACCTCGGAGGTACTTGGCCACCAGCTTGCGCACCCCGCGCTCGCCCCGGTAGTTGAGGAAGAGCCGCTCCTCGAGCGCCGCGGGCCGCGTGGTGACAGAGCCCTTGAGCGCCTGGATGGCCTTCTTCTCCAGCGCGATGGTGTGTGCCTTCTGGCCCTTGCCGGATTTGATGGTCAGGGTGGGAGCGATCAGGTCGACGTCGCCGAGGCGCAAGGCGCATAGTTCGCTGACGCGCAGGCCGGTCTGCAGGAAGACCGGCAGGATGCAGAAGTCGCGGCGGTGGCCACCGGCGAGGGACTGCAACTTGGTGTACTCATCAAGCCGCAGGATGGTGCGCCCGGGCTTCTCCTTCTTGGGGGTCTCGATGCCTTGGACCGGGGAGGTGGGGAGCTCGCCTTCGTCCACGAGGAAGGCGAGTTACCGCGCAGCGCGGCCAGCTTGCGCGCCCGCGCCACGCCGGAGCGCCCTGCCGAGCGAGCTGGGCCAGGTACTCGCGCACGTCCTGCCGGGTCACCTGGTCGGGTCGCTGGATGGTGATGTTGTTCTCGCGCAGCCACGCGCAGAACTGGCGGAAATCCGCCGCGTAGGCGCGCAGGGTCAAGGGGCTGACGTTGCGACCCGTGAGCGCC
>CALBSQ010000275.1 GCA_937967325.1 uncultured Chloroflexota bacterium | reverse complement strand
TTTCTGCCTGTCTCGTGGGCTCGGAGATGTGTATAAGAGACAGTAGCGTGGCTTCGGAACGGTGGCATCATCTTCTGGCTGCCATCGCCTCCGTAAGGCGACAGACCAGGCCTGCACATGAGATCATCGTTGTGGCGGACCATAACCCCACTATCTATCAACGACTGCACCGGCGGGCCGACGACGTCCGGGCGGTCGACAATCGCGGGCCTCAAGGAGCCTCTGGGGCGATGAACTGCGGCGTCGCTGCCGCGCGCGGCGATATCGTCGCCTTTCTCGACGACGACGCGGTGGCCGAGCCGGACTGGCTGGAGCACCTGATCCGCCCCTACGCCGATTCTGCCGTCTTGGGCGTCGGCGGGATGATACGTCCGCTCTGGTCGACCGCTCAGCCGCGCTGGTTCCCAGACGAGTTCCTGTGGGTAGTCGGCTCGGTTCATCGCGGCATACGGCAGGATGCCGGGCCAGTCCGGAATCTCATTGGAGCGAACATGTCGTTTCGGCGCGAGGTGCTGCTACGGTCCGGGGGCTTTCGCGACGAGGTAGGATCCTACGGCGGCAACTTGTTGCGCTGTGAGGATACCGAGTTCAGCATCCGCGTCCAGCAACGGTTCCCCGGCGGCAGGCTCGTCTTCGCGCCGGCCGCGACGGTATGGCACCGCGTTCCGCCGCTCCGAGCCCGCTGGCGGTATTTCCGCCCTCGCTGTTTCGCCGAGGGCCAATCGAAAGCAATGGTCGCCCGCCTCGTAGGGACAGCGGACGGGCTATCGTCGGAGAGGGCCTACATCCGGCGGGCGTTACCGCGCGGCCTGGTACGTGGATTGGGAGACGCCGTGTTTCGACGCGACCCGGCCGGCCTCGCGCGTTCCGGCGCCATCGTCGCCGGCCTGGCCTTTACGGCGGCCGGCTATGTCGCCGGCCGGGTCGCGTCCAGGCCGGCCAAGAACGCCGACGCCTGTTCCGACAGGTGGGACGACTCGACGCAGAAACCGCTTGACGTCATGGCTGCCGGCGACTAGCACGAAACAAAAGGGCGGTCCGCCGCGATGCGCATCCTGATGCTGACACAGTTCTATCTTCCCTTCGTCGGTGGCGAGGAGCTGGTGGTTCAGCATATGGGCGAGGAGTTGGTGCGCCGGGGGCATGACGTGGCCATAGCAACGCTCGGTCACGGCAACGCCCCCGAACATGAGACTTGCGCTGGGGTGCGCATCTATCGAGTTACCGGCAGCGTGCAGCGATTGCCGGCGCTCTTTGCCGACACCGGACGGCGCTTCGTGCCGCCCTTGCCGGATCCCGAGCTTACCTGGAAGCTGAATCGTGTGCTGGCTCGCGAGCGTCCCGACGTGGTACACGCCCACAATTGGATGGTCTACTCATTCTTACCACTCAAGGTCAAGACTAAGGCCAGACTTGTGCTCAGTCTGCACGATTACAGCCTCGTCTGCCCGAGGAAGGACTATATGCACGCCGGCGCTCCTTGCACCGGTCCTGGAGCGAGCAAATGTCTCTCCTGCGGCGCCCAACATTACGGCCTGGTCAAAGGGCTTGCCACGGTTACGGCGCATCGAGCCATGCGCCCCATCGAAGCACAGCTCGTCGACATGTTCTTGCCCATCAGCCGGGCCGTAGCCGAGGCGAGCGGTCTTCCGGGCAGTGACTTACCGTTCCAAATTCTTCCCGAATTCGTCACCGACGAGGTCAGCGAGCCGACGATCGACAGCGCCCCCTGGCTGGCCCAGTTGCCTGATGGGCCGTTTCTGCTCTACGTCGGGGCCTTCCGCCGGCTCAAGGGCATCGAAGTACTGCTGCGGGCGCACGCCGAGCTGGTCAACGCGCCGAAGCTGGTCGTCATTGGCTACACCTGCCCCGAGCCGGCCGGTCCGATCCACTTCCCTCCGCCTGTCGCTGTCCTCAGCGATTGGCCCAACGAGGCGGTCATGCTCGCCTGGCAACGCTGCCAGATCGGCATCGTCCCCTCACTCTGGGCCGAGCCGTTCGGCATCGTTGCCCTGGAGGCAATGGCGTGCGCGCGGCCGGTGATTGCATCTCGAGTCGGAGGTCTTTCCGACATCGTCGTCGATGGCGAAACCGGTTACCTCGTTCCGCCCGGAGACGTGACGGCCCTTCGCCAGGCCATCGAGCGACTCCAGTCCGACCCAGCGCTGCGCGTCGCCATGGGCAACGCGGGCCGGCGTCGGGTCAAACAGTTCCAATCCCGGGAGGTCGTGACTCGCTTGGAGTCCATTTATCAGCGCCTCGTCGGCGCTGGTCACGACGGGAATGGCGCGCCACGGTGAGCGGTGATCCGTGCCGGCGCTCGATCCGACGACGCAGGGTACGCTTGTCAGAGCCGCCTGAGCCAATCTGCATGCTGGAAATGGATGTATTGCAAGACCCGCCCGCCCTGCGACCGTCGATGGCGTCCAATGGACGCCCATACCGCCACGCCAAAATCCTCGCAACGCTGCACACGCAGCCCCTCGGCGTGCTGGACGTCGACCTACCGCCCGATGGCCTCATGGCGGAGGAACTATCCGCTATCTTGAAGCAGGAACTATGCATCGAGATTGCAGGACACTTGCGACGAGACGGACTCGACCTCGGCGACCGCCCTGCCCCCACAGGGGCCGGTGATGCTGGAGTGCCCGCTTGCCTCGAACGTCGGGCACGCGTGGCCGCCACCGGTCCGCTGGTGAGCGTGGTCATCCCAACCCGCGACCGGATCGCCAGTCTCGACCGCTGCCTCGATGCGCTGGCGAGTCTCGACTACGTGCGCTACGAGGTCGTGGTCGTCGACAACGCACCGGCCAACGATGCCACTGCCGACCTTGTGCGCCGGCGCGCCAGGGCGTGGCCGAGGTTGCGCTACGTTCGCGAAGATCATCCGGGACCCGCTCGGGCGCGTAATCGGGGCTTGGCTTGCTCACAAGGCGACATCGTTGCCTTTGTCGACGACGACATCGCCTGCCCTCGGGGCTGGCTGAGCTCACTGGTCGCGGGCTTCGACGTTGGCGAGCGCGTCGCGTGCGTGACCGGCCCTATTTTGCCTCGCGAGTTGGAGACGGCCGCGCAAATCTGGCTTGAGCAGTTCGGCGGCTTCTCCAAGGGTTTCTCCCCGCGGATATATGACCTGCAAGAGCACCGACCTCCCGATATCCTTTTCCCCTATACCGCCGGCAAGTTTGGCTCCGGCGCCAACATGGCCTTTCGGGCGTCCATCCTTCGCTCGCTGGGCGGCTTCGATCCGGCCCTCGGCCCCGCCACCCCGACACGCTCCGCCGAGGACATCGACCTCTTTTTTCAGGTGATCGCCTCGGGTTACCAGCTCGTTTATCAGCCGGAGGCGCTGGTCCGCCACACGCACTCGAGAGACTACGCTCGACTGCGGAAGCAGATCCATGCTTACGGCGTGGGACTGGCGGCATTTCTCACCAAGTGCCTCTGGGAGGACCCTAGCCGCGTTTTCGACGTGTGCCGGCGCCTACCTGCCGGCCTTTGGTACGCGCTCAGCCCCACCTCATCGAAGAACCAGAAGAAGACTGCCGCGTATCCGCGCGCGCTCACGCGAACCGAGCTCGCCGGCATGGCCTACGGTCCGATCGCCTACGCGCTGAGCCGTTGGCGCACGAGCAATGCCCCGAGATTGGTTGCCAAGCATGACGAGCAGTGATCCGCCGTCCGTGTTGGATCAGCAACAGGAGACGGACGAGTCGCAGGCCGCCGCGCCGATCGACGCTCTTGAAACTCCTTCGACGACATTGGCAGCCACGCGGATGGGTGTCCTTCCCTCCCTGGCCGTGTATGGGGCGTGCGGGCTGCTGTTGATCGCCTTCAGCGATTCGGCGGCGCGCGGCGGCGCCGACTGGGCGGAGCCGCTCTTCTGGATCGGTTTGCTCGTCATGCTCTTGCCCACCGCCGTCCGGCTGGCGTCCAGCGACGCCTCGCGGGGCGAGCGGCTGGGACTGGTCGTGCTCTTTGGCTTCGGTCTCTACCTTGTCAAAGTCCTGCAGAGTCCCGAGCAGTTCACCTTTCACGACGAATTCCTGCACTGGCGCACCGCGAACGATATCGCGCTCAGCCATCACCTGTTCAGCAGCAATCCGTTGTTGCCGGTGAGCGCCTTCTATCCCGGTCTGGAGAACGTCACCAGCGCGGCGATGAGCGTCAGCGGGCTGTCCATCTTTGGCGCGGGCGTGGTGGTCGCGGCGATCGCCCGGATCACCATGATCGTCGCGCTGTTCTTACTCTTTGAGGAGATTTCGGATTCACCACGGCTGGCCGCCGTCGCCACGCTCCTTTACTCGGCCAATCCGAACTTCCTTTTTTTTGACGCCCAATTCTCTTATGAGTCGCTCGCGCTGCCATTCGCCGTAATCACCCTTTACTTGATGTCTCGACGGGCGCATTCGCCGCATGGTCAACGCGCCGGTTTGACGGTTGCCGCCCTGCTCACGCTCCTGGCAACGGCGACCACGCATCACATCACCGGCTTCGCGCTCGCGACGTTCCTCCTATTGTGGACCGTCCTGGCGGTCTGGCGGCATCGTCGCGGTGAGCAACCGCTTGCTATCGCCTGGATGGCGCTCCTGGCCGTCGCCCTGGTGGTCGCCTGGGTCGTCTTCGTGGCGCAAATCGCCATCGGCTATCTGAGTCCGATCCTCTCTGGTGGCGTCGTCGAGCTGATCCAGGTGATCGGTGGGCAGGCGTCGCTGCATCATCTGTTCAGCGACTCGTCTGGGCAGTCTTCGGCGATCTGGGAACGTCTCGTCGGGTTTGGCGCCGTTGGGCTGGTGCTGGCTGGTCTCCCCTATGGTCTACTCAAGGTATGGCAATGCTACCGTGGCGACGCGCTGGCACTGTCGATGGCGGCCGGGACTCTGGTCTATCCGGCCACGCTGGCGCTGCGCCTGACCCAACGCGGTACCGAAACGTCCAATCGAGCGTCAGAGTTTCTCTTTCTGCCCATCGCTTTCGTGCTGGCAGTCGGCGCGGAGGAGCTGTGGAAGTCACGCGTCATGGTGTGGAGGCGGCCGTCGCTCGTTGCCGGCTGGCTTGGCGTCCTTTTCCTGGGCGGCGTCATCATTGGCTGGGCGCCGTGGGGCAGGCTCCCGGGGTCCTACCTGGTCGCGGCGGATTCCCGCTCGATCGAGCCTCAGGGCGTGGATGCCGCCGGTTGGATGCTCGCCCAACTGGGTCCCGGCAACCGGATGGCCGCCGACCGGACGAACGGATTGCTGATGGGCTCCTATGGCCAGCAACGCATCGTGAGCGCCTTTGTCGACGACGTGGGTGTTTGGCCGCTGTACTTTTCCTCCACCGTTGGTCCCTTCGAGCGGGCGACGCTGCATCGCGGCCAGATTCGCTACCTGGTTGTGGACCGGCGTCTCGCCACCGCTTTGCCGCGTGTCGGAGTCTACATCGAGCTGGGGGAACAAGACGCCTTTCAGCACATCCGGCCCATCCCCGTGGCATCCCTGACTAAGTTCGACAGGCTGGCAGGGGCGAGCAGGCTGTTCGACAGTGGCGATATCGTCATCTACGACCTGGGAGGGGTAGCCGGTGCGCAGTAGATCCTGGGACCTGGCAGCCGTGCTCGCGCTGGCCGCGGCCGCGGCCGCCGCGGTGGTGGTGGGGACGGGCGGCTCGGTACTGCGCCTGGCCCTCACGCTACCGCTGGTCTTCTTCCTGCCCGGTTACGCCCTGAGCAGCGCGCTCTTTCCTCAGCGCGCCCTCCGCAGCGAGGAAACCCTGCTGCTGAGTCTTGGACTCAGTCTCGCCCTTGCGGTCGCAGGTGGCTTCATCCTGAACCTGACCTCCTTTGGCTTGCAGTCGTCGACCTGGACAGTACTGCTGGGCGGGATCACCGTGGCTGCCGGCGGCGGCGCGCTGGTGCGCCGCGCCCGGAATGGCGCGGACGGGGAAGCTGCGCCGCGTTTTCATCTCGACGTGGGACAAGCGCTCTCGCTTGGTTTGGCGGTGGTGCTGGTACTGGCGGCGCTTGGCGTGGCGCGCGCCTCGGCGGCGCAACAGGCGCAACCCGGCTTCACCCAGTTGTGGCTTGTTCCGTCCGGCGGCGAAAAGGTCAACCTACAGTTGGGGGTACGGAGTGAGGAGCCGGCCGTGACCACGTACCGGGTACAGCTCAAGGTCGGCGACCGCGTGGTGAAGGAATGGCCGTCGATCAAGCTGGAGCCGAACGCATCGTGGCAAGCGACGACTGCGCTCTCGCCTGCGCCGCCACAGGACGCGACCGTGGAAGCCTTACTGTACCGATCCGACCAGCCGGGCGCCGTCTATCGTCACGTCGAGCTTGCGCCGCCTGCGCGCACCGGGTAGCGTCGTGCAGGCACGAGCGCTTCGCTGGACTGGGCTGGCCTCCGGCATTGCCGCCAACGCCGGCTCCTTAGTCGGCACAACCGCCGTCACCTCCGCGCTGGGCTATCTGTTCTGGGTGGTTGCCGCGCACCGCTTCGCCGCCGAGGACGTGGGCCTCGCCGCCGCCGCCACGTCGGCGTCGCTCTTGCTCGGCACGCTCGGCATGATGGGCTTCGGCACGCTCCTGATCGGCGAGCTGCCTCGGCAACAGGGGAATGAATGGTCCGTCATAAGCGCGGCGTTCCTGGTTGCCGCTGCCGCTGGGGGCGCCTTCGGCCTCCTCTTCGCACTGCTGGCCCCGCTCGTTTCCCCCAATTTCCAGGCGCTGGGCGCTAGCGTTGCCGTCGTCATCCTCATCGCCGCCGGAGTGAGCCTGACAGCGGCGACCCTGGTGCTGGACCAGGCGCTGATCGGCTTGACTCGCGGCGACCTGCAGCTCGGCCGCAACACGATCTTCGCCGCGGCCAAGCTCGCGGCGCTCATCCTAGCGGCGCCGCTGCTCGCGAACAAGTCCTGGCTCGTCCTCTACGCGACCTGGATTGTTGGGAACCTCGTCTCCATCGCCGGCCTGGCCGGGATTGTCACGAGAAGCGGTATGCACCGCCGCCATTACTTCCCGCAATGGCGGCTACTGCGCGGCATGGGCGGATCGGCCATGAGTCACCATGCACTCAATTTGGCTCTTCAGCTTCCGAGCGCAGCGCTGCCTCTCCTTGTCACGGTGATCTTGTCCGCGCAGACGAATGCCTATCTCTACACGGCCTGGATGGTAGCCGGATTCGTGTTCGTGGGTCCCATCGCCCTGGCGACCGCCCTCTACGCGTCGGGCCGGCGGGATGCCAGCTTGCTGTCGCGACGCATACGCTTTACCTTGGCGCTGGCGATGCTGACCGGCCTCCTCGCCAACGTGGCGCTGGCCGTTGGCGCCGAGCGTGTGCTCGCCCTGTTCGGCAGCTCCTACGCCGCCCAAGGCGCCGTCGCACTGCGCATTTTCGGCCTGGCCGTATTCCCGCTGATCGTGAAGGATCATTTTGTCACCGTCTGCCGCATTCAAGAACGAATCGGACGCGCCTCCGCTATCGTCGCAGCCGGGGGAATGTTCGAGCTCGTCCTGGCAGCGTTCGGCGCCAGTGTCGGCGGGCTCGTTGGCGTCAGCGTTGGCTACGCCGTGGCGCTCTACGTCGAAGGGGTGTTGATGAGCCCCACAGTGCTGCGCGCAGCGGTCGCGTCCTCGCTTGACGGCCGCGCAGGCGCTCACTAGGCTACTCGGACTGGACCGCACCGAAGGCTGAGACGGGGTAGCGCCGTGAAGATCACCAAGTTGGAAACGTTTCTGGTCAAGCCGCGCTGGCTGTTCCTCAAGATGCACACCGACGAAGGCATCGTCGGCCTTGGTGAGCCAATCCTGGAAGGCCGGGCCCTCACATGTCAGACGGCGGTCAAAGAGCTGGAGCCCTGGCTGATCGGTCAGGATCCGACTCGCGTGGTCCATCTCTGGCAAGCCATGTACAAACACGCCTTCTACCGGGGAGGACCAATCCTCACCAGCGCGCTCTCCGGCATCGAGCAGGCGCTGTGGGACTGCTACGGCAAGTCGCTCGGCCTGCCCGTGTACAAGCTGCTGGGTGGCCCCACCCGCGATCGCATCCGTGTCTATGGCACGGCCGGTGGGCGCGACCCAGAGAGCGCCGCCCAGAGTGTTCGAGCGGCCGTCGCCCAGGGCTTCAACGCCATCAAGACCGGTCCGGCCGGTCCGCGCAACGGCCGCATCATCGAGTCCCCGGCGGTGACCGCGCGCGTCGTGGAGACCTTCGCCGCCATGCGCGAGGCGGCGGGCTCAGAGGTGGACCTTGCCATCGATTTCCACGGCGCCATCAGCCCGCAGACTGCCAAGCGGCTCATCGCCGCGCTCGAACCCTATCACCCCTTCTTCATCGAGGAGCCGGTGCAGTGCCAGAACGTCGACGTGCTGGCGGACCTGGCCCATTCGACGTCCGTGCCCATCGCCACCGGCGAGCGCCTGTACACCAAGTGGGGCTTCCGCGAGGTGCTGGAGAAGCGGGCCGCCTCGATCCTGCAACCGGACCTGTCGCACGCCGGCGGCATCATGGAGACCAGGCTCATCGCCGGCATGGCGGAGGCCTACTACGCGGGCATTGCGCCGCACTGTCCGCTCGGTCCCATCGCCCTCGCCGCCTGCCTCCAGCTCGACGCGGCCATCCCCAACTTTCTTTGCCAGGAGGGCGGGCGGATCACCGGCGAGGGCTACATCAAGACGCCGTTCCGGCACGAGAGCGGCTTCCTCCCCCTGCCGACCGGTCCGGGTCTGGGTATCGAGTTGGACGAGGAGGCGCTGGCCGACAAGATCGACCACGACTGGCAGAACCACAAGTCGTACTCGGCCGACGACGGCTCGGCGATTGATTGGTGAACCTCTCCCTCGGCCCCTCCCCTGCGAAGGGAGGGGAGCCTCAACGGCAAAGGCAGCGGCCTGCCGTGGCAATCATCGCTGGTCCCGCCGCGATGGGCAACGATCGTCTCCGAACAAGCTCCCCTCCCTTCGCAGGGGAGGGGCCGGGGGAGAGGTCGACTCTGAAGTGAGGTTCCAATGAAAGTAACGGGAATCAACACCTGGCTGGTGCAGCCAGAGCACGGGAAGATCTGCCTAT
>CALBSQ010000274.1 GCA_937967325.1 uncultured Chloroflexota bacterium | reverse complement strand
TGACCTGGCTCATCTGGCCTTGCTTGTTGCCGTTCTGCAGCACCACCTGGCTGCCAACGGGGTAGTCGGCGAAGTCGATGACGACCTGGATGCGCTCGGCCGGGCTGAGCGGGATGCTGGCGCTCGGAGCCGGCGCCGCCATCAACCCGCCGTCGGTGGCGATCTGGACGAGCGGCTTGCCGGAGCTGAGCGCCAGGATGTACGGCCGCGAGTTAGAGGCGTTGAGGATGCGGAAGCGGTACTTGCGGGCGGCCACCTCGAAGTGTGGCCAGGGAGCGCCGTTGACCAGGATGGTGTTCTCATCCGCGAAGAACTGGTCGTTCTTGAGGAGGAACTGTCCGTCGGGCGTGAAGGAGCGATCCTGCAAGATGAGCGGAACGTCGTACGCCCCCTTGGGCAGCGGCAGCCGATCCTCTACGTCGTCGTGGACGATGTAGAGGCCGGCGAGGCCCATATAGTTGTGGTAGGCCGTCGTGTTCATGGCGTGGTCGTGGTAGAAGAGGGTCGTGGCACGCTGGTCGTTCGGGTACGTGTAGTCCTTGAAGCCGCCGGGCGGGATCAGGTCGGTGGGGAAGCCGTCGGACTCCGAGGGCGTCACGCCCCCGTGCAAGTGGACCACCGACGCACTTGCTAGATCGGCGGGAGACAGCACCGGAAGGCCCTGCGCCGTCGCATGCTGGCCGTCGCCGCACACGTAGGCGGCCTTCACGCCACCCAGTGACGGCAGGCGATTGGTCTGCCGGATGGCGACCTTGCGTCCGCGCCGGGTCTCGATGGTCGGGCCGGGAAACATCCCGTTGTAGCCCCAGATTGTCGTCTGGACGCCTGGCAGGATCTCCACTTTCGCTTCCTGCTGGGCGATCTCGTAGTAGTCGGTGTCAGCGTCGCTCCGCACCGGATTGAGCACCGGTGGGATGGGCAAGGGAGCCTGGAAGGACGCGATGACCGGGCCCTGGGAATGGCTGGCGTTCGCCGTGCCGACTATCCGAGTCGCCCCCGCAACCACCAGCGCCGCGCTGCCAACTCCCCCTACCGTGAGGAACCTTCGCCGGGTCCATCCGCGTTTGCTGCGCAAGGCTCTCTGTTCCCTTCGATGCGTGCGGCGAGGCAGTTGCGAGCCGATGTCGTGGCATGCCGCGGCTCCCTCGACATAGCTCGCCTAATATAGCTATGATGAGCTATGCTATCACAACGGAGATGGAGAAGCCGACACTCGGTGTTTCTCCTGATTGACCCGGCTCCACCAGCCGGCGGCATGTGAACGTTCAGTCTTTCTTGCGGCGTTGCCGGCGGGGGGTGTAGAGGCTGGCCTTGTGCCTGCCCTTTTGACCGCACAGACCGCGTCGACCTATGGCCGTCGGCGGTGGCGTCGCCTGCCGGAAGGCCCTTCCGACTGATAGGGGAACCAGGGCAGGCACAAGGCCAGCCCCTACACCCCCGCCGGCAACGCCGCGCTAATTCCTGAACCTCCGTCGCCCGCCGGGCAATTTCGCCCGGCCGTCGGCTCGCGCGCGCGGGGTCCTGGACGCAGGGCGCCCCGGCTGCTCCCGTTCCAGCGGCATGCGCCCGCTAGCGAGCCGGCGCACCAGTGGGTAGACGAGGAGCTCGACCGCAAGACCGAACAAGCGCCGGAGGCCCCAGATGATGGTCACCAGCGCCGCGCCCGCCAGCAGGGACCCCACCGCGCCGGCAAACCCGTGCTGATGCCAGGAGTTGACGAAGAGCGGCAAGACGATCAGTAGACCGATCAGCCCACCGAAGAGGATGGCGACTCGCTGCCGCATCCAGCCCTGAAACTCCACCGCGAACTGTTGGAACAGCTCGCCCAGGGCATCGTGCGCGAGCTCGTAGCGCCGCGCTTCGTCCGGCGCCGGGACGTTCGCCTCGGCGGCTGCGACCGTGCCGCTCTGCTGCTTCAAGAAGCCGAGGTCCGCGCCTTTCTTGAGGACTCGGTCGATGAGGGCGACGACATCGGCCGGCGGTTCGCCGCGCAGCTCAGGGCTGGCTCTGAGGTAGCCGCGGCTCCTTCGACCAACGCTGGCTGCCATGACTGCCGGGCCGGCTGCGCCGAGGTCACGCCACTGCAACCGCCGCGCCAGCGAATCCGCTCCGACGACCGCTTTGACGCCGGGCGCGGCCATGAGATAGCGAGTGAGGCCGACCCAGACCAGACGCTCAGCCGCCGTGAATATCCCGGCTGGCTGGCCGGCGCTGCCGAGGTCGCTCCAGATGAACTCCCGCTCGATCTGCTCGGACCGGCCGAGTCGCGTGTAGAGGGCAACATCCATAGCCCGCTCGGCGGATGCCGCTGCCTCGTCCCACAGGCGCCGACAGACCAGTTGCAGCAGGCCCGGCTCGACGTAGGCGCCGCCGAGGCCGTAGGCGCTCGGCCGCCGAAGATCGTCCAGCAGGAACGGCACGAGGTCCGCCGAGACGGCCACGGACCCTTCGACCTCGGCCGGACGCAGCACCGCTCGCCGTAGCTCGCCGTCGGTCAACGGGGATAGGCGCACCAGTGACGACAGCGCGTCGGGCAGGTAGTCGGTCGCCTCTTCCCAAGCGCCCAGCCACTCTTCGCGCATGCTGACGAGGACGCTGACGGGCGCGTCGTGGATGTTGACCAGCCCCGCCAGCGTGTCCCACAGGCCGTCGCGATTGGACGGCAGCTTGAAGAGGTCCTCGAACTGGTCGAGGATGAGCACGGGACGCTCGCTGAATTCGCCGTAGCCGCCTTGCAAGGAGCCCACCTCTTGCTCGATCATGACTTCCGGGGGCGTGGCGTCCCATTCGTTCAGATAGCGAACACGCGATGTCTCTGCGAGCAGTGGGATCAGCCGGCAGGTCAGGAAGGAGGACTTGCCCACGCCGCTGCGGGCGAACAGCAACGTGATCGGTGAGAGCCGGAGCCGGGTGGCGACCGTCTCCGCGACCATCTCGCGTCCGGTGAACAGCGCCGCCTCATCGGCACGGAATGGGCGCAGCCCGGGATAGGGGTTCATCGGGTCAGCGCCGTGATGGCCTCGCCAAGCCGGGCGAGGAAAACGTCGAGACTCTGGTGGTACAGATTGACGCCGCGCCGCTCCCAGAACCTGGTCTCCACCTCGTCGGCGTGTAGGATGCAGGCCCAATGCCGCTGCTGACCCGACTGCTCTTGCTGTTGCAGCATGGAGAGGCGACGGAGCAGCACACGGAAGTTCCAATCTTCCAGCGAGTAGCCGAGGAAGAGCAGGCGGCTCGTCCGCAAGGTCTTCAGCACCGCCAGCGGGATGCGCTGCAGCGTATCCCCGGCCAGGAACTCGATGTAGTCGTTCTCCGTCAGCACGACGGAGTCGAGCATGCCGGACTCGGCGAGTAGGCGCGCGGTGCCGTGCATCTTGTAGACGATGATCGGCGGCGGCGTGCGCGTGTTGAGCTCGGCCAGCTGCTCCTCGATCCGGCGCGGCGGCAGGATCGTCGTGCTATCCAGCGGTTGATCCAGGGCGTTGTAGACGATCAAGCGCCCAGCGTATTTCGACCCGCGCATCACGTGGGAGATGACGAGATAGGGGATGCCGCGCCGCTCGAAGATGCGCTCCACCAGGGTGTCGTAGTTAGTCGTCAAGATGAGCCGTGGCATGCCCTCGATGGGGAGCTGGGTCAGGAAGTCGGTGAAGGCGGTACGATAGTCGGGCGGGACGCCGTGGTCGAAGCGCTCCATCACCTCACCCAAGAGGAACGACCGGTCGGCAGGGATCTCTTCGAGAAACTGCGCTATCTTGGTGAGCGCGTCGGTGACGGGACCGGGATAGCCGGACTTCTCGGCCAGGAGCCGGGCAAAGGCCTTGCCGCTGGGGAGCGCCCCTTCGGCCGGCGCGCCGACGAAGGAAGCGGCGGAGCCAAGGAAGGGGACGACCGTGTGGGTGCGAAAGCAGTCGGCCATGATGCCGAATGGGATGGTAGGCGCCGTCGGGGGATCGGGCGAACTGGTCATACTGCTATGATACAGTTCAAGCAAGCGTAATGAATAGAGCTATATCACATGAGCTATCGCCGCCCCGCCTCCCGCAACCTCTGGGCGCTCACGGTCCTGTGTCTGCTCTGGAAGGGATCGATGCACCCCTACGAGATCCAGCGCCTCATGCACGAGCGGCGCAAGGACGAGCTGTTCGACCTGCGGCGCGGCTCGCTGTATCACGCCATCGAGCAACTGCAACGGGGCGGCCTGATCGAGGTGGTGGAGACGAGTCGGGAGGGCCGCCGTCCAGAGCGCACCATCTATCGGCTGACGGAGCAGGGCAGGCAGGAGACGGTAGCCTGGCTAAGCGAGCTGCTGGCGCAGCCGACACGGGAGCCCTCGCAGTTCCTGGCGGCCGTAGGCAACGTCGCTCGCCTCACTCCGGCGGTGGTCCTGGAGGCGCTCCAGGCGCGCGCGCACTCGCTGCAGGCAGAGCTCACCGGCATGGACGCGCACCTGCAGCGCCAGGTCCCCAGGCTCGACCGGGTGCTCGTGCTCGAGGCCGAGTACGCGCGCGCGATGATGCAGGCGGAGCTCGCCTGGGTCCGCTGCGTGATCGACGACTTGCGGAGCGGCCGCCTGGCCTGGGACTACTCCGAAATCGCTCGAAAGTACGACGACCGGACTGAAAGCGTGCCCCAGGTCGATGGGAGCGCGGCGTCGTAGGGGCGGCCGCGCCAACAACGCTAGTTCCATGGTCACGTTCCGAACGCATGTTCTTGACGAACTGGAACCAGTGTTCTATTGTTCCCCATGGGCAGCCGGCAGGCGGGGCTGACGACCGGGGCCGGCAGTGCGACGGCGAACGCCGCGCCGTCTCGCGGCAGAGTGGACAGGAGTGACGCGTTGGCTACACAGATCGTATTGCTCATCGGGACCACCAAGGGGATCTTCACCTTCCGTTCGAACGAAGGGCGAAGGGACTGGCAGATGACCGGTCCGCACCTGGGTGGGTGGGAAGTCTACAGCTTGTTGGGGGATAGCCGCGACGGTCCGCGCATCCTGGCCGGCACCCACCACCAGTCCGGCGGCGCGACGATCCAGGTGAGCGAGGATTTTGGCGCGAACTGGCGGCCCGTAGAAGAAGGGCCGCGCTTCCCGCCGCAGCGGGAATTTGACTTCCAGAAGTTCGCCTGGGTGCCGGGAGAGTCTGGCGAGCCGCGCCAATGGACCATGCGGCGGATCTGGCAGCTCGTCCCCGGCCATGCAAGCCAGCCGGACACCTTCTATGCCGGTTGCGAGGACGCCTCGCTATTCGTGAGCCACGATCGTGGCGAAACGTGGCGCGAGGTCGACGCCCTGACGAAGCACCCGACCAGGCCACAGTGGGGTCCGGGCGCCGGCGGCATGGGGCTGCACACCATACTGGTCGATCCGGACAACGCGCGGCGCATCTGGGTGGCGGCATCGTCGGTGGGCGTCTTCCGCACGGACAACGGCGGAGAGACCTGGGTGACGCGGAACAAGGGGCTGAATCGGGTGGCCACCGATGGCGATGACCGCGAAGTCGGCTTTTGCGCGCACAAGATCGCGCTGGATCCGAACGCCTCGAACGTGATGTATATGCAGGATCACGGAGGGGTCAACAAGTCCGTCGATGGCGGGGACACCTGGTTTCCGATCGAAGAAGGGCTGGGCGCCGAGGGGGACGGACGTTTCGGCTTCCCGATCTGCGTTTCCCAGTGCGGCGACCTGTACCTGATGCCGCTGAAGGACAGCGAGCAGCGGGTGATGCGCGGCGGCAAGATGCTGGTGTACCAATCCATTGACCGTGGGGAGAGCTGGCATCCCGTCGCCGGCGACTTCCTGCCGACCAGCAGCTACGTGAACGTCCTGCGCGACGGTATGGCCGTGGACTCGCTCGACCCGTATGGCGTGTACTTTGGCACCAGCTCCGGCGAGCTCTTCTACTCGTTGGACCGGGGCGATAGCTGGAGTAGCCTGCCCGGCCGCTTCCCGCGCATCACGACCGTCAAGACGTGGATGTTGGAGTCGTAGTATGCGCATCGACGTGAGCATCCCGTCGTTGTTGGAGGACTGCACCGGCGGACGGCGGCGTTTCTCCTTGGATGCCGCCACTCTCGATGAAGCGCTGGTACGCCTGAACACGACCTACCCGCTATTACGTCACCATCTCTACGATGAAGCGGAGCAGTTGCGCCAGCACGTGCTGCTCTTCTTCAACGACCAGAACGTGGCGCGATTGGAGCGTCTCGACCTGCCGCTGCGTTCGGGCGACCGCCTGGCAGTGCTGCAAAACGTCTCGGGCGGCTGACGTGGCCCGGCAAGTGGTCGTGCTCGCCGGCACGAACAAGGGCCTCTTCATATTCCGCTCCGATGTCCAGCGACGAAGCTGGCGCGTCAGCGGACCGCACATGAGCGGCTGGGAGGTCTTCAGCGTCCTCTGCTTGCCGCCGCGCGCCGCGGCGGGGCTGCGTTTGCTGGCCGGTACCAGCCACGCGGCCTACGGTCCCACGATACGCCTCAGCGATGATCTGGGGGCGACGTGGACGCAGATGCCGGCCAGCCCGCGCTTCACCATGGAGAGCGGGCTCCGGCTGAAGCGGATCTGGCAGCTCACCCCCGGGGCGCCCGACGAGCTGGAAACGGTGTACGCGGGCGTCGAAGAGGCCGGGCTGTTCGTGAGTCACGATCGCGGCGAGAGTTGGCTGCCTGTGGATGGCCTCAACGGTCAGCTCCGCGCCGGCGACCGGCAGACGGCAAGTAGCGGCCGTTGCCTGCACAGTGTGCTGGTCGCCCCGACCCGTTCTTCTCGAATGTGGGTTGGCGTCAGCGGCGCCGGTGTCCTGCGCACGGACGACGGAGGCGAGCAATGGGTGACCTGCAACGCCTGCTTGCCCGCGCCGGAGGCTGTGCATGCAAAAACGGGCACGGGGCAGTATGTGCAGAAGCTGGCGCTGGACCCCCGAGACGGACGAACGCTGTATCTGCAACATCGGTGCGGCGTGTTCAAGTCAATTGACGGCGCGGACTCCTGGCAGCCGACCGATCAAGGGTTGCCGGGCAGCTTCGGCTTCCCCGTGTGCGTCGCCCACACCGGCGAGGTCTTCGTCGCGCCGCTGGCCGGTGAAGACGAGCGCTACATGCCGGACGGGCGGCTGCGCCTGTACCGGTCTGGAGACGGTGGAGACACCTGGGCGCCTTGCGACAACGGACTGCCCGCGTACCCTAGCTACGTCAGCGTCTTGCGCGATGCGCTCGCCGTGGATTCGCTCGACCCCTTGGGCGTGTACGTCGGCACGACCGCTGGCGAGCTATTCTGCTCGTCCGATGGCGGCGATACCTGGCAGGCATTGCCCGGCCAGTATTCGCGCATCACCGTCGTAAAGGCCTGGGCGAACGCCTAGAACACCGGTCCACTAAACCCAACGCCCAGAGGAGCGCTACTCCGGCCAGACATGCCGCTCCAGAGGCGGCGGCGAATAGTGGTCCGGTGTTCTAATGGGTCGATTGTATCGTCGGACGCCATTCGCCCCATGAACGCGCAGCATCGACTGGCCGGGTAGGGGCAGGTCTCTGTGCCTGCCCTGGTCGCCGTCCTCAACGGCAGCACCGGCTGGGGCGGGAATCAGGGCAGGCACAGAGACCTGCCCCTACCCGGACGGCTCGGAATGGCATGCCGCACGACAACTGGCCCGCTAGCTTTGGGCTGCCGCCTCGTCCACGATCAACACGAGCTTGCCGGTGCTGTCGCGCTGCTCCATGCGCCGGTGCGCTCCGGCGACCTCACCGCCGGGGATGAACGGCATGGACGGCGGCTGGCGGTAGGAGCCGCGACGCTGCAGGGTCTCGTAGAAGTTCACTCCCACCGCCGCTACTTTGATGAGCACCTGCCCCGGCCCGGGCGACGGCTTGGGCGCGTCGCCGAGGCGCAGCACTTCCGGCCCGCCCGTCGCATGTATCTGGATGGCTCGCATGGTTCCGCTCCTCGTGATGTTCAGTGGGTGGTCGATGTGCCCCTCAGCGCCCTCGTCCGGCGCGGGCAGCGCACCGCCGCGTTGTTGCGCATCGAGTGTGCCGGTCCCGCGGCGACACAGCCCAAGGCCGCGGATCACATGTCCACGATGGACCCGTCCTCGCCGATGCCGCTGATGCCCTCATCCGTGTGCAGCCGGACATACACGTACACGCGCCTCCCGAGCGCCGACGGGAGTGTCTCGACCTTGGTGATACGCATCGCATCATCTCCCCGCTACGTCGCGCCATCGTCCAATGGGTGACGGTCGTCCGCCCACCGATTCGCTGCCCGTTTGTCGTCGTGTGGAGTGTAGCAGACGCCAACAGTTCGTCTTTACCTTTGACAAACGTATCGCCGCTGTCTATACTCGGCACGTTACGACATGGCGCGCCGGACCCTGGCTGCGACGCTCAGGTCAGGCTGTGCCCAGTCCGAGTCTGGGTCTCTAATGAACTTCTTTGGGAAAGGAAGGAAACGCATGGCGAGAGACGTGACCATCGCTTCGAAGCCCGCCTCACGGCGCAGTTTTCTCATCCTGGCCCTTGCCGCCGCCGGCTCGACGGGCTTGCTCGCCGCCTGCGGCGGCTCGTCCGCGGCCGCGCCCACCGCGGCTGCGAGCGCGACGGGGTCGAGCGTGGCCCCGGCGACCAGCGCGGCAGCGCCCGCCACGACAGTCAGCAGCGCGTCGGTAACGGCGTCCAGCAGCGCCTCGGCGGCGGCAGCCGTTAGCTCGACGGTTGCCAGCAGCGCGCCAGCGTCCAGCTCCGTGGCGAGCTCTTCGTCGTCCAGCTCCGCGGCCGTGAGTACCTCGGCCTCCAGCAGCGCGGCCGCGTCTGCGGCGCCTGCCGCTCCTTCCGGCGCCAAGGTGACCCTCGTCTTCGAGTGGCCGCAGTACACGCCGGAGAAGACGCGCTACGGCCAGTACATCATCGACTCCTACCAGAAGCTGCACCCCAACATCACCGTCGAGCCGATGTTCAATACCAATCCCACCGAGAAGCTCACCGCGACCATCGCGGCTAATTCCCCCCCTGATGTCGGCTGGTTCGGCGCCGGCTGGCCGCAGTTGTACCAGGCCTTCTTGCCGCTCGACTCCTTCGTGCAGCAGACCAAGGTCGACTCCAGCAAGTACTTCCAGAAGCTCTGGGAATCGTGCCACTGGCAGAGCAAGCTGTACACGATGCCCAACGGTTTCACCACCACGCTCATGTACTTCAACAAGGACCTGCTCACCAACGTCGGCGCGGCGGCGCCCACGGACACCTCCACCTGGGACGACATCATCGCTTCCGCCAACAAGGTGCTCAAGCCGGACAAGAATCTCTACGGCGTCGCCCTGGACATGGGCAGTTACTACGCGGAGCTGTACTACGGGGGACCGTTCTGGAACAGCGATGCCACCAAGGCCACGATTAGTAACCCGGTGGCGACGGACCTGCTTCAGCTCTACAATGACCTAGATACTCGCTACAAGCTGGTCCCGTCGGCCGACGTGGTCAAAAGCTATGGCGCCAACACGGAGGAGATGTTCTTCAAGGGCGGCCTCGCCTTTTTTGCCGGCGGCGCCTGGGCGCTGGAGCCGGTGCGCACCGCGGCGAAGTTCGATTGGGACATCGTGCCGCTGCCTGTCCGCAACGTCAGCGGCAAGGACTATCAGGGCACCGGCATGTGGACCGAGGAGTTCTTCATCGAGAAGGACACCAAGCACCAGCCGGAAGCGTGGGAATTCCTGCAGTACGTGACAGGCCCTGAACTGGTGAGTTGGGCCGCTCAGCAAGGCCACATCGTGCCCGGCCGTACCGATATCGCCAACTCACCGACGTTCCTGCAAGCCTTCCCGCAGCCGAAGAATATCAAGGCCTTCTTCAAGGCCGCCGACCTGGCGGTGCCCACCTCTGTCCACCCGGAGGCCACCAAGCTGGGCACCGCCATCGGCAACGGCGTTGGCCTGTTCCTGGCGAATCCGCAGAAGGCCAGCGCGGCGGAAGCGCTCGCAGAGTCCAACAAGCAGATCCAGAACGTCCTGGATACCTTTAACGCGGGCAAGAAATAGCGAGTTCGTTAGTAAGCGGGCAGCCGACGAGCGCGGACCGGTAGGTGATCCGGTACAATTGAGGACAGCAGCGCTCCTGCGCGCGCTTCGGGAGGATCGCTTCGCATTCATGCCGCCGCGCATCCGGCGCCGGTACGGGCGTCCGGAGGGGTTAGCGTCCCGGGTGTACTCCTAGCCGCGGTCGCCGTCTCTTTGATCCTTTGGGCAGTGCCCGGCGCCAGCATCGTCCTGCTCCCCATTCACCCGTATCTGACCTTTGTCCATGAGGGCTGGCATGCCCTCGTCGCGGTGCTGACTGGGGGGCACGTGGGCGCGGTGCATATCTTCGGCGCTAACGGCGGTGGAGTGACGCAGCTCGCGGGCGGGGCCACGCTCTTGATTGCCAGCGCCGGGTACGTGGGCAGCGCCATCACCGGCGCAATCTTTTTGGCCCTGTTGCCGAATCCGCGAGCGCTGCGGCTGGCCATCTCGCTGCAGTATCTCTGGCTGGTCGTGGTTGGCGTGCGGTGGGACCACGATCTCAACTCCTGGCTCTATCTGCTCGTGTTCGGCGCCGCGCTCTACGGCCTGGCGACCCGCCTACCGGAGCGCTGGTTCGCCCTGGCAATGGGCTTCCTGGCGCTGCAGTTGGCGCTGGCAGTGTTGGGCGATCTGCGCACGTTGCTGTTCCTGAGCGCCTTTACCGGCGCCCACAGCGACGCATACCTGGCGGCATCAGTGACCGGTCTTCCTCCATTGGTGTGGGCCTTCCTGTGGAGTGCCGTCGCCGGTGTCCTTCTCCTGCTGTCGCTCCAGTCGGTCCTGTCCTTTGGCGGGCAGGTCTGGCCGGCGCGCTGGGCGGCCAGACGCTAGGGCCTCTTGTGAGCCGGACGCCTACGAAGTTTGAGTATCTACTCCGGCGTTCCGGCGGGGGCGTGTAGGGGCTGGCCTTGTGCCTGCCCTGGTTACCGACCCCGTGAAGGCGCCCTAACAATGGGTCATACGGTCCGTAACAAGGAAACCCGGATGGTGACGGCGACCAGGGCAGGCACAAGGCCAGCCCCTACACGCCCGGTTGCGAGGCATACCCCGCATTGATAGCTGAACATTCATTAGCGTCGGGTCGCCCGGCGTCGCATGCGCTATTGCCATGCCGCGGTGTAGCCTGATGGAGTCGTCCTGTGTACCATATGCGGTGTACCATCCCCACTACTGAAAGTAAGAAATCAAGGAGCCGCCGATATGCCGTCGTTTAGCCGCAGTCTTTCCCTTTGGGAGCAGGCCCGCCAGCTTATCCCGGGGGGATCGCAGACCAACTCCAAGCGTCCCTCCGGCTTTGCCATGGGCGAGTACCCGATCTTCGCGTCCCACGGCAAGGGCTCGCACATTTGGGACGTCGACGGCAATGAGTATGTCGACTATGTCCTGGGCCTCGGGCCGATCTCCCTGGGATACGCCTATCCGGCGGTGGATCAGGCGATTCGGGAACAGCTCGACGCCGGCATCGTCTACGGCCTGCTCTCGCCGTTGGAAGTAGCAGTGGCGCAGGCGCTGGTCGAGGTCGTCCCCTGCGCCGAGATGGTGCGCTTCCTCAAATCCGGGGCGGAGGTGACGAGCGCGGCGCTGCGCATCGCCCGCGCGGTGACCGGTCGCGAGCGCGTGGTGAGCCAGGGCTACCACGGCTGGCACGACAACTGGACCGCCACCCGCAACGACGGCGGAGTGCCGCGGGCGTTGGAGCAGGTCATCGAATCCTTCCGCTTCAACGACCTCAGCTCGCTGGAGCAGGCGCTTACAGGCCATCCCGGCGAGGTGGCCGCCGTCATCCTGTGCCCCACTCAGGACGTCGACCCGGCGCCCGGGTTCCTGCAGGGCGTGGTCGACCTCTCCCATCGGCACGGGGCGCTGGTCATCTTCGACGAGATCGTGACCGGCTTTCGGATGGCCCTCGGCGGCGCCCAGGCCTACTATGGCGTAACGCCGGACCTGGCCTGCTTCGCCAAGGCCATCGCCAACGGCATGCCGCTGGCGGCCGTCTGTGGCCGCCGCGACGTGATGGCGGCCGCGGAGCGACTGGTGATCAGCGTGACCTACGGGGGAGAGGCCCTGTCGCTCGCCGCGGCCAAGGCCTGCCTCAATGTTTACCGAGAACGCGACGTCATCGGCCAGATCTGGCAGACCGGTCGCGCCTTGATGGATGGTATGAATGCCGCGGCGAAGGAGCTCGACGTGCCGTTCCGCGCTTACGGTCAGGCGCCAATGTCGGCCATGGAGTTCACCGGCCTCGATCCGGCGCGCTCCGGCGCGGTGTGGCAGCGCTTCCTGGCCGAGATGGCGCGGCGGGGCGTGCTGCTGCGCCGCGGCGGATTGAACTTCGTCACCTACTCGCACACGGCGGCTGACGTCGCCGCGACCGTCGAGGCGTGCCGCGAGAGCTTCGCCGCGCTGCGCGAGGTGATCGGTACGCCGCTTGCCGCGGGCGTCTGAGGGGCGCCCTGCTCTGCACGGTGCCCTTCCTTTTCCATATGGGGATGTCAAGTCGGGACCTGGGGGTGGAAGACGAGGCAGCGCCCAGACGGCACGCGGACCGATGTCGTCGAGACGGCGAAGGCCGCCCCCGTGGAGCGGGTTACCCTGGCCTGCTGCGAACCGATGAGACGGCCTCTTGCATCTGCCGCGCCAGCGTTTGGTCGGCGTGCCGCCCCGCGATTGCCTCGGAGTCCGCGAGCAGGCTATCCAACGCCTCATCACGGAGATGCGGACCTACCAGCTCCGCGATCGCTTCCATTGCCAGACCCGTTTCCGCCGCCAAGTCGAGAGGCTGAAATCGCCACGCCGAAAACGGTCCGCGGCCTCGTGAATCAACGCCTGCTCGAACGCCTGCTCGGCAGTCTGCTCCAGGAAAGCGCTGCTCGACACCTTTTCTCGACGCGCTGCCCACTCCACGCGGCGAGCTGTCGCAGAGTCCAATCGTATCGTTACTGACTTGGCTGACATGCTACGAGCCTCTCTGTTCCGCACGAAGAGTCGCTAGCCCATCCAAGCCTAACCGCATAAGGCGTGGACTGATGGTACCTCGTGCTGCTAGGTCGGCTAGCAACCTGACAGCCAGCGAGCTATCTAGGATTCCGTCTCGAAGCAAGCTGACTACCAGGAGCGGACTGCAAAGGACGCGCAGCCCCTGCCGAGCCGCTTCCTCGTACGGACGCCAGTCATCCAGAAGTAATGCCCAATCCCTATGTTCAAGTGCCACATTGATCGCGGCCCGTTCGCCAGGATTGAATAGGGCCAACCGCTCGCGACGACCGTAACCCCGGTTGGGCGAAGCTGGTAGCGATCGTGGTGTCCGTCGGCCTTCGCTCACACCGTCCATGAACGCCGGCCATGGTGTACTCTGTGCCGAACGAGGTAGACGGCGGAGGTAGATGTGGCTGGGGCGATCCTACGGGAGGGCCTTGCGGAAATGCTGCAACGGGGAATGGTCATCCCTGCTCACCCGTTGGCGCTTACCCCCGATCGGAAGCTGGACGAGCGGCGGCAGCGGGCGCTGACCCGCTATTATCTGGATGCCGGCGCTGGTGGCGTCGCCGTGGGCGTCCACTCCACCCAGTTCGCGATTCACGATCCTAAGGTCGGCCTCTACGCCCCGGTCCTGAAACTGGCCGCGGAGGTAGCACGCGAGTGCGAATGGAAGGCTGGGGTCCGGCCGGTGATGGTCGCCGGTCTGATTGGGCAGACAGCGCAAGCGGTGGCGGAGGCTGAGCTGGCGGTGTCGCTCGGCTACGACGTGGGACTGCTGGGCCTGGGAGCACTGGCAGGCGCTAGCGAGGATGCGCTGCTGCTGCATTGTGCGGAAGTCGCCAAGGTCATGCCGCTCTTCGGCTTCTATCTCCAGCCGGCCGTGGGTGGTCGAACGCTGTCGCGCAGCTTCTGGCGCCGGTTCTCCGAGATCGAGCAGGTCGTCGCGATCAAGGTGGCGCCCTTCAACCGGTACTGGACGCTGGATGTCGTGCGCGGTGTTGCGGAGTCCTGGCGCGCCGGCGACATTGCCCTCTACACCGGCAACGACGACCACATCGTCGGCGACCTGCTGGAGCCGTACCGGCTCCGCAGGGGCCAACGATGCGTCGAGCTGCGCTTTGTCGGCGGTCTGCTGGGCCAGTGGGCGGTCTGGACCAGGCGGGCGGTGGAGCTGCTCGAGCAGGCCCACGCCGTCGCCGTCCAAGGTAGCGTCCCATTGGAGCTCCTGCGGCTCGGGACGGAGCTCACCGACGCCAACGCCGCGCTGTTCGACGCCGCTAACGACTTCGCCGGCTGCATCGCCGGACTGCACGAGATCTTGCGACGGCAAGGGCTGTTACAAGGCCGATGGTGCCTCGACCCGCGCGAGGAGCTGTCGGCCGGGCAGATGGAGGAGATCGATCGCGTCTGCATTGCCTACCCAGAGTTGAGCGACGATGCCTTTGTAGCGGAGCACCTGGACGAATGGCTAGCCAAGTGAACGCGGATGTCGAGCAGGCGAAGGCGGAGGCGCGAGACGCGTCTCGCAGAACGGCGGTAGCTGAGGGGCGCGGAACGCCGCTCCCCGACGTTATCGTGGACGAGGCCGAACTGGACGACCTCATGACGTCCCCAACACCGGAGGTGATCGCCGCCCTGGCTGCCTGCGATGGTGACCTGGCGATTCTGGGCGTGGGCGGCAAAATGGGCCCGACGCTCGCCCGGCTGGCGCGCCGGGCGGTGGAGGCGGGTGGGCTTCGTGCCCGAGTGATGGGCGTCTCGCGTTTTTCCGATGCCGGGCTGGAGCGGACGCTGCATGCTCACGGAGTGGAGACGCTTCCCTGTGACCTGCTCGACCAGGACGCCGTGCAGAGGCTGCCCGACGCGGCCAACGTGATCTTCATGGCGGGGCGCAAGTTCGGCTCGACCGGCGCGGAGGCGCTGACGTGGGCTATGAATACCGTCGTGCCCGCACACGTCGCCCGGCGCTACAAGGACTCGCGCATCGTCGTTTTCTCCACCGGCAACGTCTATCCGCTGACCGCCGTAACCTCAGGGGGCGCCACCGAGCAAACGCCTGCCGCCCCCATTGGTGACTATGCCCAGTCCTGCCTGGGACGCGAGCGCACCTTCGAGTATTTCTCATTGCGCAATGGCACGCCGGTCACCCTCTTTCGATTGAACTACGCCATTGACCTGCGCTACGGCATTCTGCTCGACGTGGCCACACGCGTCAGGGACGGCCAGCCGGTGGACTTGACCATGGGCAACGTCAACGTCATCTGGCAGGGCGACGCCAATGCCGCCGCCCTGCGCGCGCTCACCCTCTGCGCCTCGCCGCCGGAAGCGCTCAACGTTACCGGCCCGGAAACCGTGTCGATCCGCTACCTGGCACAGCGCTTCGCCGAGCTGCTGAACACCGCGCCGCCGGAGTTCGCCGGCGCCGAAGCGCCCACGGCGCTCCTCAGCAACGCCGCGCGCGCCCATGGCCTGCTGGGCTACCCGCGGATCCCGCTCGACCAGATGATCCGCTGGGTAGCGCACTGGGTACAAGGGACGGGCCGCACCCTCGACAAGCCCACGCACTTCGAAGCGCGCGATGGACGATTCTGAGCGTTCGGCCATCGTCCAGATGTCGCCCAAATCTCGACATCGGCGCTAGCTCGCCGTGCGGTGCAGGTGTGCCGCGGAAGCATAGGCGCGATCAGCAACGAGAGGGATAGGTGATGCACTGGCTGGTCCTGGTCTACCGTGTCCCATCCGAACCCGCAAGCAAGCGCGTGGCCATCTGGCGTGAGCTCAAGCGGCTCGGCGGACTGTACCTGCAGCAGTGCGTCTGTATCCTGCCACGCCAGGGGCACGTGGCCACTGATCTCGAGCGCATCGCCGCCCGCATTCCCGTCATGGACGGCGAGTACACCCTGTTCGACGTGCCCAAGCTGCGTCCGGCCGACGAAGCGAGGACGATCGAGGCCTTTCGCGCGCTGCGCAACAAGGAGTATGCCGAGATCATCGAAGAGTGCGAGACCAAGTTCATCAAAGAGGTGGAGTTCGAGCACTTCCGGCAGAACTACACGTTCGAGGAAGCAGAAGAGATCCGCCAGGACCTGGAGAAGGTCCGACGCTGGTTCGATCAGGTCCAGGAACGCGACTGGTTCAAGGCAGACGGGCGAAGCGGGGTGGAAGCCTGGTTAGAACGGTGCCAGGACGCCTTGGCCGGCTTCGAGGAGGAGGTCTACCGCCGCACCTCGAGCGACGAGGACATGGACACGTCGAAAGGCGCTGCGCCCGCTTCAAGCACCGCGACGGAACCGCTGCAATTGGCTGCCGCTAAGACAGCGCGCCGCTCGCGTCAGGCACGGGGCGCAACCGAAGCGTAATTCGAGCTTCGTTTTCTTGACACCGGCGGCGCGTCGGCCTATAGTGACGTGCAGATGTGCTGTTGAAGCAGGTGTACACCGCCAAGACGGGAGACAACCATGATTACGACCGGAATCGTGTCCCTGGTGGTCGCGTCATTCCTCGCCTCCAGTGTGGAGATGGTCGAGGCATTGACGATCGTCCTTGCGCTCGGTGTAACTCGTGGTTGGCGATCGACCAACATCGGTGTGGTAGCCGCGCTCGCGCTGCTGGCTGTGGTTGTGGCGATTCTGGGGCCTGCTGTGACTCGGTTTCCGCTTCCCGTTCTGCAGATTGTCGTGGGTACGCTGCTGCTTATCTTTGGGCTGCAATGGCTGCGGAAGGCCGTTCTGCGCGCTGGCGGCTTCAAAGCGTTGCACGACGAGGACGCAACGTACCAGAAGGAGATCGCCGCCGCTCGTGCCGCGGGCATGGAGGTGCGCGCGGGCTTGGATTGGTACGCCTTTACCCTCTCATTCAAAGGCGTGTTCCTGGAAGGCCTGGAGGTTGCGTTTATCGTGATCACCTTCGGCAGTACCGCAACGACCGATAAAGCGATTGGGGCAATGGGCATACCTCTCGCGGCCGGTGGCGCCCTGGCGGCCATCACATTGGTCGGATTGGCCGGTGTCCTTGTTCACGAACCGCTTAGCCGCGTACCCGAAAATGCGCTGAAGTACGCGGTTGGCGCGTTGCTGTCGACCTTTGGTACGTTCTGGGGCGCCGAGGGGGTCGCCGCAAAGGTCCAACCCGGTGTAGCCGCCGGCCCGTGGCCGGGCGAGGATCTCGCCCTCCTACCCATCCTGGTGTTCTACCTCCTCTGCTCGTTTGCCATGGTTGCTCTGCTTCGGCGCCGACACGCGTTGCCGATGGCTGCCGCTGCGCCGTCACATTGAACTGAGAAGGAAAGAGGAGGACTCCGTTGCGTTTCGTTGTTGGCTTCTTCGCCTTTTGGTACGACTTCATTGTGGGCGACGACTGGACCGTGGCGGTGGGCGTAGTGATTGCCCTAGCCGCTACAGCCCTGCTCGCCTACCTCAAAATTCCAGTCTGGTGGTTGCTGCCATTGGCAGTCGTCTTCCTCTTAGGAGCATCAGTTCAACGGGTCGCTCGTAGTTCTCAGTGATCATTTGAGAACTGGCTGGTTCGGCGTGGTGATAAACAGGCTGTGAGCGTTCACCTCGAGCAACGTCGCCAACAACTGTATGCCTTGCTTGGCGACCTCCCGGAGCGGTCTCGCCCACTACACGTGGCAAAGGTGGCAGAGGAGGACCGCGAGGGCTACATCCTGGAGAGGCTGCTCCTCGACCTGAACGGCATCGAGCCGGTTCCCGCGTATTTCGTGCGGCCACGGTCGCCGACGGGGCGCCTGCCGGTCGTGCTCTACCACCACGCGCACGGGGGGGACTACGTGCTCGGCAAGGATGAGCTCCTAACCGGACGGTCGGCCCTGCAACGGACGGCGTATGCCGATGCGCTCACCGCTCGTGGCTACGCGGCGCTTGCGCTCGACTTCTGGCTGTTTGGGGAGCGACGCGGACGGACGGAATCCGAGCTCTTCAAGCACATGCTCTGGAACGGGCAGGTGCTCTGGGGCATGATGGTCTACGACAGCCTGCGCGCCGTCGACTATCTGGTGACCCGCGAGGATGTCGACGCGGCCCGCATCGCCACCCTTGGCCTCTCTATGGGGAGTACCATGGCCTGGTGGCTGGCCGCGCTCGACGAGCGCGTGAAGGTCTGTATCGACCTCTGCTGCCTGACCGATTTTCAGGCGCTGATCGACTCGCGCGGCCTGGACGGCCACGGCATCTACTACTACGTGCCGGGGCTGTTGAAGCACTTTTCCACGTCCGACATCAACGCCCTCATTGCCCCTCGTCCGCATCTCTCGCTGGCCGGCATCTACGACCGCCTGACGCCGCCGGCCGGGCTCGACCGCATCGACGCGGCGCTCCGACAGGTCTATGCGCAGCAAGGCGCGCCGGAGTCCTGGACGCTACTGCGGTACGACACGGGCCACTTCGAGACGGCCGCCATGCGCGCCGAGGTCATGGCGTTCCTGGCGCGCCGGCTGTAACAGCGAACTCCTGCGCGAGCGGGTGGCGACACTGGAAGCGCGGCTGACGCAGAGTTCCTCTCGCACGCCGTAGCCCTGGAGGTCGCCCGACCGCGCATGGATGATCTCCTCCAGGACATCCGATTGCGATACTCGCATTCGGGGGAATCGTGCCAGTGCATAGACCGCGTTCCCGAGGGAGAGCCATGTCGGATCCGGCCTGCCACTGCCGCCGATCCGTCCTCCCCGCATATACCAATGGCAGATGGCTAGCCGCCGGCCGCTCCAGTCACAGTACACCACAATCTCGCTATGAGTACAGTACTGCTGCTCTGCGCGGTGGGCCGCCGCCCGAGAGAGGTGGCTACTTCTGGTAACATCTTCGATAAGCTCACCAGCGGTGGCGCGCTCGAGAATGTGCGCATCGTTGAACATGCGCCGGAGTTCGGAGGCGGAGACGTAGATGGGGGACGTCACGTACGGCCAGTCCAACCTGGACCGGTCACTGCGCGATCAGCTGCTGGCCTACGCGGATGGTCAGTGCTCGCTCGTGGACTTCGATCATTGGTTCACGGCGCACGTACTCACTCCACTCGACGAGCTCACCGTAGACCAGGAGAGCCGCCGACGAGTGTACAGCATCGTCGGCGAGTTGGCGGAGTACGATGACGGGGTCTGGACCGAGAAGCAACTTCGTGCCCATCTTCGACGGCTAGCTCGTACTCCCGTGCTCCTGGCCGCATCGTAGGACGGTCAGTTCCGGTCCGGCCGCTCGATCTCGACCGTGCCGGCTTCGCCGTCGACCACAACCCAGGCTCCGTCGGGGATGCGGCGGGTCGCGCCACGTGCGTGAATAACCGCGGGCACGCCATACTCCCGCGCGCTGGTGGCGGCGTGCTGCGTGAAGGCGCCTTCATCGAGCACCAGCCCTCCCAGCGTCGGGAAGATCGGCGTCCAGGCCGGCCCGGCGTTGACGGCGACCAGGACGTCGCCCGGCTCGACGAGCGGGACCGCCGTCGTCACCGGCACGACGCGGGCACGACCGCGATGGCGTCCGGCGCTCGCGCCGGTGCCGCTCACGATCGTTCCGCCTTCGGGGTTCCCCGGCGTCACCTCGTCTTTGAGCGGTGGCCGCGGGTCGAGCTGAGCCCGCGGCGTGCCCAGCAGCGGAGGCGGCGTTTGACCCTGGCGCGCTTCGGCCTCGGCCTTGCGCTCGGAGATCAGCGCGACCTGCGATTCCGGGGTCGGGGATCGCAACGCCTCCCCAATTTCGGTCATGTGCAGCCAGAAGATGTCATTCACCTCAGTGACACTACCCTGGTTGACGAGCCAGCGACCTGCCGTATCGATCGCGGTCCGGAGCTGGCCGTAGGCGACCTGGTCGATCCAGTAGTTGTGCTCCTCGAGCGCCCTGGCCTCCCAGCGGGCGACCGGCAGCCAGCGGCGGAACTCGGCCACCTTGGCCGAATCGTCGCAGGCCGCGCAGAACCGCTCGACGCGGGCCTCCCGCTCCGCTCTGGCGCGCGAGCGCGCCGAAGTTGGCGACTCGGCGCCCGGCTGCATATAGGGCGCAGTCATCGCCAGCACCTGCGCCGGATCTTGACGCCAGGTCGGTCGCTTCAGCGTCGACGACGAGCCGTAGCCCATGCCCATATGGTCGCCAAACTGCTCCAGGAAGGCGGCCATCTGCTCCCGAAAGCCGGCCGCCTCCCGCATCTGCTCGATCTGCGACCAGACGCCCGACGGCCTCTCAGTTACGAGCGCGGCCAGCTCCGGCACAGCGGCCGCGCTGTGCGCCAAAGCGTCGAGGCCATCGATCATGCGGGTGAGGATCGTCTCTTCGCCGTCGATGAGCTTGGCGAACGCTTGCTCGGCGTCTCGTCCCTCCAGACCCGTCATGGCTGCGAATGCCCGTCTTGCCGGGTGTGCATCCCCCTCGTCGGCCCAGCTACACCAGTGGATGGTCCAGTGGCGCTGGAAAGCGCCCATGGCGTCCTCCAGGTGGTCCGCCAGCTTGG
>CALBSQ010000273.1 GCA_937967325.1 uncultured Chloroflexota bacterium | reverse complement strand
GACAGCAGCGCATCGTTGTAGGCCCAGACCGGCATCGGCGTATAGTCGTAGGTCATGATGGCGTCGGGGGGGGCGCCGCCGGCCATGGCCGCCGTGTACTTCTGGTAGTTATTATCCGATGCCACCAGCGAATCCTTGGCCTGGAAACCGGAGTTCTGGGCGTTGAATTTGTCCACGATCCCTTGCAAGACCTTTTGCCCGAGCGTATCACCGGCCGGATTCCAGAAGTCCAGCACGATCCCCTTCGCGGTGGCGCTTGCGGCGGCGCTGGCGCTGGCGGAGACTGCCGAACTGGCCGCGGTCGTTGCCGCGGCGCTCGTTGTCGCGGCGACCGACGACGCGACTGCGCTGCTTGTTGGCGCGGCGGATGTCGCGGCCGAGGAGCCGCTGGCGACAGGGGTAGCAGCGGCGCCACAGGCGGCAAGCAGGCCAATGGCCCCCGTCGACCCGGCCAGACTTATTCCGATGCGGAGCAGACCTCGTCGGGATACCATCCGGGCAGCGGAGGGGGTAGCAACACCGGCGCGACGTGGACTCATCACAATATCCTTACCCTTGGCAGCGACAACTACGACGAACACGACGAGCACGCGGAGAACAGGGTCTATCTTACACACCTTCGCAACGAGCGCAAGGCGACGAGACTCAGCCGACCTTAGCGAGCGATGCCGGCGTTGTCGCGGGTTCCGGCGTCTCTGCGTGCGCCGTTGCCCGAACCGTTTGCAGGAGAATCGCCGAAACGAGAAACAGCAAGCCGGCCACGACGAACACGGCACGATAGGTGCCGGAAAGGTCGATGAACGCGCCGGCGGCGACGGCGCCGATCGGCTGGGCGATCGACCAGACCAGCGATCCGAGACCGGTAAACTCGCCGGCGCGATGCTGAGGAATCAGATCGGCCAGTAGCGGCATCACCAGTGCAGTCGTCACCGAGTTGCATGCGCCGATACAAGCCATGGCTACGACACCCTGGCCGAAGGTGTGCAACTGCGATCCAATCAGCGTCACAGGGACGAAGGCGAACAGGCCCCAGGACAGCACCCGCTTCTTGCCCAAGCGTCGGGCCAACAGCCCCACGGGGAAGGCCAGGATACCGGCGGTAGCGACGGCCACAAAGACGAGCAGGTAGCTACCGGCCGCGCTGGCGTGGAGGACGTGAACGGCGAATTGGGTCAAGAACGGCACCGCGGCCCCGTTGCCCAACCAGTAGAAGAACAGCGCCACGGCATACTTCGTGACCTCATGCTCCGCCAGGACCGAGCGCAGGTAACCAACCGGACGCCAATGAAGTTGCGTGGGCGGGGAGTCGTACCTATGCGGCTCACGCGTGGAGAAGAAGGTGATCGCGAATCCGGCGATGAGCCCGCAAATGATCACCGCGAATAGCCAAGGTTGATGATGCTCATAGAGGAGGAAGGCGCCCAGCAGCAGCACTACTTGACCGGCCATGTTGCAGGCCCCCATCACACCACCCAGCGGGCCGCGCTGTTCCGGGCGGGCCAGGTCGGCAATCAGGGCGTTGTAGGGGTCCACGGCCAGAGCCAGGAACAGCCCGAAGAGCGACAACAGCACCGCCATAGCCCAGGCCGGCGGATGTATGGCGATGGCCACCAAGGCGATCGCCGTCAGCGGCACGCCGACGAGAAAGAAGGGCTTTCGGCGACCCAGCGGCGTCCGCAGTCGATCGGAGATGGCGCCGATGAGTGGCTGGACCAGGGCCCCCACCAGCGACCGTTCCTGCGCCAGGAAGCCGATGGCCGCGTGGGGAAAGCCGTAGCCGTCCAGAATGAGCGGGAGCACGGTGTTGGAAAACGCGTTGACGACGTTCGCGCCGAAACTCCCTGCTCCGACGCCCAACATCCGCCGCACGGGAAGGCTAGTCATGGCCGTCTTCTCGCCGGGTGCTCGTGGCCACGATGTTGCCATAACCGGCTAGCCGCCGGCGTGCGTACGCCGACGCGACGGGGCGCCGGCCACCTGGCGCTGGTTTGCTGGCGCGAGGTAACGGCGCTTCAAGAGATCATTGTCGTGCGCAGCCAAGTCGCGCGGCAGCCCTCGATACAGGCGGACCAAGAAGCGAATGAAGACGACTACCGCGGCCAAGACGTAGACATACAGCCAGAGCCGCCAGGAAATGAACGGATAATCGCTCTTCCTCGCCACCAGCAACAACGCCGCCGCGCCGGCCAGCCCCGCCGTCCAGGCGGCGAGACCGTCGAGAACGCGCAAGACCGGCACATAGTTCCGAAACCGCCGTCGCGCCTCCAGCAAGTAGTGATAACCGCAGAACGCCGCGATAAAGGCAATCGCGACGATGAACGCCGTGTAATAGCTGAACGACGAGCCGGGCGTGTCGAAGAGATAGAGACGGATTCCCTGCCAGACCTGTCCTACTGCGATTCCTGCGCCTGCCTCTCTCCCACGGGTGGGACTCACGCGCGGCCGGCATCAAGCCAGGGGCCGCGAGTCGGTTTCACCTACCAAGTTAGGAAACTGATACGCAACGGCGCTCGGCAGCCGCCAATCCGCCACGATGTCGCATCAACAAACCACTCACTGACGAAATCGGAGCAGCACGCGCACATGACCTTGCAGGCCCAGCTTCTCGATGTGCTCGTCTACAATCGGCGCCGGGATGAGACGCAGAAAGACCTGGATCACGGCCAAGAGGAAGAACAGATCACTGATCTGGCCAAACACCGGGATCGACTCCGGGATCAGATCGAGCGGAGACAGCACGAGGACCGCGCCACCGATGAGCGCAATCTTGGCATAGACGGGCACGCGAGGATCCCGGAGCAGGCTGAAGGCGAGCTGCCCATACCGCCATAGCATCGGCAGCAGGCGGAGGGCGCCACCAAGCCCGGCCGGGACACCGGCGGGCGCGGCATTCTTGCTGTTCCGTTTGGCCACTGTCTCCTCCACTCCCGTGACGAGGCGTCTGAGATCCTATTGTACGCTGAAACGTCCGGCCGCGTCGGTGGCAGACGTCTCGATCACTCGGTAGCATGCGACAGCACCGGACGCATACACTGGAGACGGATCGTGCTTCGCCACCAGCAGCTTCTCGTCGACCTCTGGCCGGAAGACGGCGAGCTCTTAGAGAGGGTACAGCCGCTTTGGACGGTGACACTGGAGGCTGCCGAAGCGAGCGGAGCGACTATCCTCTCCGAGTGTTCCCACCAGTTTGAGCCGTCCGGCTTCACCGGTCTCGCCTTGTTGTCACAGTCGCACCTGAGCGTACATACCTGGGTCGAGCAGCGGCTGCTCCTCTTGGACGTCCAAAGCTGCGGCTCGATGCGACCGCAAGTGATTGTGGATCGTTTGGCCGCATTCTTGCACCCATGCAGCGTCGAGCAACGCGCCTTTGAACGAGGGGCCGGGGAGCAGAGGAGCAGGGGAGCAGGGGAGCAAGAGCGACGCTGGAATCGGGGGGGAAGATGCTCTATCCAGTGAGCGAA
>CALBSQ010000272.1 GCA_937967325.1 uncultured Chloroflexota bacterium | reverse complement strand
GGCTGGTGTTGCCAGGAAGGGCGACCATGCGTACCGTGGAGGCTCCCCTCCCTTCGTAGGGGAGGGGCCGGGGGAGAGGTTTGCCGCGCTAGCGGCGAGATCCCGGCCCCCAACGTCATAAATGCACGGCGCGTCCCTCCTCCACCGACCGGTACAGTGCCTCGATGACACGGGTGTTGGCAATCCCGTCTTCAGCAGGGGGCAGGAGCGTGCCGGCGGCAACGGATCGGGCGAAGTGATCGACTTCGCGGGCGTACTGGTTGACGCCCGGGATCTCGATGACGCGGTGGTTACGCCCGGCAGCAACACGGATCGTCGTCATGCCGTCGCCGGGGGTAAAGGCGCGTTCCACGGTGATTGACCCTTGCGGCCCCGATACCTCGTAGCGTCCGCCACTGCCCACGTCGAAGCTGCTGTCGATGCAGGCGATGCGGTCACCGGGGAAGCGTAGCAACGCGGCGAAGGTCATGTCTACGCCATACTGCGGCGCCGTACGCTGGAACGCCGTGACCTCCTCAGGCTCAGCGTCGAACACATAGCGCGCCACATTGACGGTGTAGCAGCCGACATCCATCAGCGCGCCGCCCTCCAGGTCCTTGCTGACGCGGATGTTCCCCTCCGGACGCCCCAGGTGGAAGCAGAAGGAGGCACGCACGACACGTGGCTCGCCAATTACGCCATCCACCACGAGCGCTCGTGCCTGTTCCTGCTGGGGATGGTGCCGGTACATGAAAGCCTCCATGGCGATGACGCCGGCTGACTTGCATGCGCCGACCATCTCCTGGGCGACTGCCGCCTCGCGGGCCACCGGCTTCTCGCACAGGACGTGTTTCCCCGCCTGGGCGCAGCGGACGGTCCAGTCACGGTGCATCGAGTTCGGCAACCCGATGTACACGGCATCGACCTGGTCGTCCTGAAGCAGCTCCTCGTAGCTGCCGTAGGAACGCGGAATATCCAGTCGCCGCGCCGCGGCGCCGGCGCGCGTCGCGTCACGACTAGCGATGGCTGCGACTTGACCGAGCTCGCTCACTTTCACCGCCGGAATGAATTGGTTTAGCCCGATCTGCGCCGTGCTCAAGATGCCCCACCGAAGACGCTCTGCCATCGACGACGGCTTCCTTCCTGTATTTAAGGTCTTGTCCAGTATCCAAGGGGACCACTGTACCGCCAGAAAACGCGCGGTGCTACAATCTTGTCGATGCTACAAGAAGATGTGACCGCGGCCCGTGAGGAGCCGTGGGTCACGGTCGACGTCGTGATCTTCACGATCCGAGGAGATCCCCAGGGCGTACCTCGGCTCCAGGTGCTGCTGGTGAAACGCCAGACCTGGCCTTATGCCGACCACTGGGCCATCCCTGGCGGATTCGTGCGCCACAATGAAACGCTGGATCATGCGGCGGCTCGGGAGCTGCACGAGGAAACGGGCGTACACGACGTGTACCTGGAGCAACTGTATACCTTCGGTCAACCAGACCGCGACCCTCGTGCTCGCGTCTTCACCATTGCTTATTACGCGTTGGTTCGGAGCACGGACCTTACTCTTGCTGCCGGTAGCGGAACGTCCGAGGTGTGCTGGTACCCGGTGGCACATTTGCCGGAGTACATCGGCTTCGATCATCGGGACATCTTACACCAGGCGGTCTGTCGCCTGCGCAGCAAGGTAGAGTACACGCCGATGGCTTTCCAATTCCTGCCACCGATGTTCACCATGGCGCAGCTTCGTCACGTCTACGAGGTCATCCTGGAGCGGAAGCTCGATCCGGGCAATTTCATCCACAAAGCCCTCGCCTCAGCGGTCGTCGAGCCGACGAATCAGGTGCTCAGCGGCAATCGTCACCGCCCGCCTCGGCTGTATCGATTCACCGGTATGAACCCGACGACCTTGTTATCTCCTCAGCTCTCTGGCCGCATCCGATGAGCGCGGCGCTGCTCATCGTCGACGTCCAGAACGACTTCTGCCCGGGTGGTTCGCTCGCTGTTCCGGCAGGGAACGTGGTGGTAGCGGTGTTGAACCAGTATGCAGCATACTTCGCGCAAGCGGGACTGCCTATCCTGGCCTCACGTGACTGGCATCCCGCCGAGACGACGCACTTCGCAACGAGCGGCGGCCCCTGGCCGGTGCATTGCGTCCAGGGCAGCTTCGGCGCCGCCTTTGCTCCAGCCCTTCGGTTGCCGGCGCAGACGACTGTCGTATCCAAGGGGATGGGTGCTGAGGAGGACGCCTATTCGGCATTCCAGGCCAAGGACGAGTTGGGCCGGAGGTTGGCCGATCTGCTGCGGGAGCGGCGAGTTGAGCGCGTGTATGTCGGCGGCCTCGCCACCGACTACTGCGTCAAGGCGACCGTGCTCGATGCACTGGCCTCCGGCTTCGCCACGACATTTCTGGTGGATGCCAGTCGCGGCGTCAATCTGCAGCCGGGTGACGCGGAAGCGGCGATCGCAGCGATGATCCGGGCCGGAGCCGCCGTGGTTACTCTAGAATGGTTGGCGGAGTCGGTCGGGGCCCCCGTCGCCCAGTAGCGTGCGAATGGAGCCGGCGTACCGCTCAAGCTATGGTCGGACGGCCTGGCGAGAAGGCATTACCCCCGGCCTATTGACGGACATGTACCATCCCGACTCCGCCTACATCAGTTGGGTCGTCGGTCGGAATGGATTGACCACGTTCGACCTCTACGCCAGGATCGCCCCTTTCGGCGGGGCCTACCTGCTCGTCGCTGGACTGGAGCAAGCGCTCGAATTCGTGCGCGACTTCCATTACACCCGTGAAGACTTGCGCTATCTGGCCCAGGTGCGCGACTACGATCCCGGCTTCCTGGACGAGCTGGGGTTGCTGCGCTTCACCGGCGAGATCCTGGCAATGCCGGAGGGGTCGATCGCCTTCCCCAATGAGCCGCTGCTGCGCGTCACGGCGCCCTACCGTGAGGCGCTGTTGCTCGAGTCCGGCCTGCTCAACGCCATAAATCTGGCCACGCTGATCGCCACCAAGGCTTCTCGTGTGGTCTATGCCGCCCAGGGCCGTCGCGTTGCTGAGTTCTCCTTCCGCCGCGCCCAGGAGCCATTCGTGGTCGCACGCTCGTCGTTTATCGGGGGCTGTGCCAGCACCTCCTTCGTCGCGGCCGCCTATCAGTACCGTCTGCTGGCTACCGGCACGATCCCCCACGCGCTCGTGCAGCTCTTCGACGACGAGCGGAGCGCCTTTGAGGCCGTGGCCAGGACCTTCAACCGCTACACCCTGCTGCTTGATACCTACGACGTGCGGCAAGCCATCCGCACAGCGGTGGAGATCGCGCGCCAATCCCAGCACCTGCTGGGGCATACCCTGGCAGCGGTCCGTCTCGATGGCGGCGACCTGATTGCCGACAGCCGCTACGTGCGCGAAGTGCTTGATGGCGCCAACTTACCGGAGGTGAAGATCCTCGCCAGCGGTGACCTGGACGAGTTTTCTATCGCGGCGCTGGTTGAGTCCGGCGCTCCCATCGACTCCTTCGGCGTGGGGACGAGCCTCGGCGTGGGCGCCGGCTCACTGGAGCACGATGTTGCTGGCGGCTCCCTCGGCGGCATCTACAAGCTGGTCCAGTACGTCGACGAAGGCGGCGCGGTCCATCAGCGAGCCAAACGGGCGGGCGTCAAGAGCACCTGGCCGGGCAAGAAGGAGGTATTCCGCGTCGGCGACTTCGAGCAGGACATCATTGACGTCGTCGGGGAGCCGGAGCCGGAGCGCGCCACCCGCCTCCTGAAGCCGGTGGTTCAACAAGGCAACGTGCTTCCGGGGAGCCTGCCGCCCCTGTCGGAAATCTGGGAGCTCGCCCAACAGAACCTGCGACGGCTGCCGGAGCGCTATCGCGCCTTACACTGTGATCAACCCTATCCGGTTCGCTTCAGCCCCGCGCTGCAACGCATGCGTGCGGAGCTGTTTGGCGAGGCGCCGAGCTAACCTCTACCTCGCGCTGCCGACCGCCGAGAGCTCCTGGCGAATGTCGTGTACCGTCATGCGGATACGCTCGGGTCCTAACTCCGCTTCCATTTGGCTCGTTAGCGCCTGACGCGCCAGTCGCTGCTCTTCCGAGAGCGTATCGACGGCCGCGCTCGCCTCTCCCGCCTCCGGATGCTGCGCGAACAACTGCTGCCGTCGTTGCTGCCGCAAAGTCGTAAAGGCCGGGGGACGCTCGATGTAGCGGCCCAACTCTCGCATGTTCTGATCGAAAAACACGAATACGGGAATGGACTTGAATTGACCTTGGTTCAGATATTGACTCATCAGGTCGTCGTTCTGGTCGCGCGGAAAGATGTGGAGTCGCAACTTCTCCGACTCCTTGGCGAGCTTCGCCAGGATCGGAAGATCGGCTATGACATCGCCACACCAGTCCTCCCCTAGCACGAGCACATCTACCGGCGCCGGAAAGCTCCGAAAGAAGGCAAGGTCGTCGGCAGTGAACGTGGCCTTGGCTTCGTTTTGCTCCAGGCGCTCCCTATTGCGGGTCATGCTGGCCACATATGCCTCATACGTCATGCCCTGGGAAAGCCGCTCGCGTGTGACTGCCATCCGGATGGTTTCCTTCCGTTACGTTGACGTTGACGTGAATAGGGTAGCATGGCCCTCTCCATCTGGAAGTGGTTGGGTGAGGGGACGCATGTACCGCAAGCTTGGCGAGGGACGGCTCGCAACCGGAGAGCCCGTACAACTCGGCGTCGTGGAAGCGCCCGACGAGGACTGGGTTGATCGCGTCTGCCAGTTCCTGGTTCACAAGGGCGGCGACTGGAACTACCACATCAGGCAGGCCCTGGTCGGACCGCTGGACGAGCTGGTGACGCACTTCTATGTGGCCACGGTAGAAGAGCAGGTGGTGAGCCACGTCATGATCTCCGGCGCCCGCGGAACCGCTATCCTCGGCCACGTGTTCACCGCGCCGGCCTGGCGACAGCGTGGCGCCTATCGTCAGCTCATGGCGGCGCAGATGGCCGATCTCGGCCGGCTCGGTCTCCAGATACTCACCCTGGGCACGGGCTACGACTCACACCCATATTGGATTTACCAATCATTCGGCTTCCGCCCCGTCGCGTCGAACTCGGGCCTCATGAAATGGCTCGCGATGCCCGACGCGGAGGAGCGCTATCTCGCTCCATCCGAGGCTGACGTACGCGCGCTCCGCTGGGACGATTGGGCGGCGCTGAACCTGCTGTCACTCCGCCCTGTAGCGGCGGACGACGCCCTGCCCAGGCTGCCGGCGCTCGGGCTGAAAGGCCAGCAGAGCGCCGAGGGGCCCTTTCTGGCCTTCATGCGGCGATTTCGCCGCATGTCCAACGCGCAGGGCCGCGTGCTGCAAAGCGCGTCGGGAGCAGTGGCCGGCTGGGCCTTGCTGTTGCCCGACGCGCGTTGGTTCGGCGACGCCTGGTTGCTGGATGTTGGCCTGCTACCGGCGTTTGCGCCCTATCGAAACGCCCTGACCGCGGACCTCCCGTGGCCGGACGCGCCGGTCTACTCCCTCACTACTGCCAATGGATCGAGGGCCGAGTGGTTGCAAGGGCTGGGCTTCCGGCATCTGAGCACGTTGCCCCGCTGGTTGGTGCGGGAGGGGCAACGACAGGATCTGCAAATGTGGGTGCGGGGGTAGTATCATCGCACCTCAACTCTTAACCCCCCGCGCCGCGCGGTGATCGCGGCCTGGTAGATACGATCGATGCCCGGTAGTGCCGCGGTTTCCAACGGCTTGGAATAGGGGAGGGGGACCTCGACACCGCCGAGGCGCTTCACCGGCGCGTCCAGCCAGTCGAAGCACTCGTCGCTAATGCGGGCCGCCAGCTCCGCGGTAATGCCGTAGCTCGGCCAGCCTTCCTCGACGCAGAGGGCGTGATTGGTTTTCTTGACCGACTCGGCGACAGTGGCGAAGTCCAGCGGACGCAGGGTTCGGAGGTCGATCACCTCGGCGTGAATTCCGGCTTGCTTTTCCAGACGATCGGCCACTTCCAGACAGCGCAGCGTCATCATCGAATGCGTGATGATCGTTAGGTCGGTACCCTGGCGCTTGACGTCGGCTTTGCCGATCGGCACCGTGTAATCGTCAGCCGGCACCTCTCCGCGAGTGTTGTACCCGTTGAGCGATTCGATGAAGATCACCGGATCGTCGTCGCGAATGCTGGCCTTCAGCAGGCCTTTGGCGTCGTGGGGGGTGGCGGGCGCGACCACTTTCAGGCCCGGCATGTGCGCAAACCAGACTTCCAGACTCTGCGAGTGTTGCGCCGTTAGGCCGCCACCGCCACCGCTGGGTGTCCTGATAACCATCGGCACGCCCATGGCGCCGCCGAACATGTAGCGAATCTTGGCGGCGTTGTTGATGATCTGGTCCATGGCGACCAGAATGAAGTTGATCGTCATGACCTCGACGACCGGTCGCAGTCCACCCATCGCCGCCCCGATGCCGGCCCCGACAAAACCCTCCTCGGCGATAGGGGTGGCGCGCACACGTTTGGGACCAAACTCCTCGTACAGCCCCTCCGTGACCTTGTAGGAACCGCCAAAGACGCCAACCTCTTCACCGAGTATGACGACCTTGTCGTCGCGGATCATCTCTTCGCGGAGCGCCTGCTGGAGCGCCTGCCGATAGCGAATTTCAGCCATGCCTAGTGCGGCTCCTCATTGGCGTACACATAGTCGAACAACGACTCAGGCGACGGGAACGGGCTGGCGTCGGCAAAGCTGACCGCCTCGTCAACCTGCCGCTCTAGCTTGCGATCCAGCGACTCAAAGCCGGCCTGGTCGATGAGCCCGTGCTCTTCCAGGTAGCGCTGGAATGTGCGGATCGGATCCTTCAGCCGCCAGCGGTCGATCTCTTCCTGAGTACGGTAAGACTTGCCGGCGTCGGCGTAGGAATGCCCTTCATAGCGATAACAAACGGCCTCCAGCACGCTCGGCTCGCGCTGCTCTCGGGCCATGCGCAGCAGGCGCTCCGCCGCTTCGTACACCGCCAGGACATCCATCCCGTCCACCTGCTCGCCGTGCATGCGGTAGGCGCAGGCGCGGCGGTACAGCTCAGGCTCGGCCGAGGCCTCCGCCACCGGCGTGCCCATGGCGTACTGGTTGTTCACGATCATCCAGACCACTGGTAGGTTCCAGATCCGGGCGAGGTTGAGCGACTCGTGAAACGCCCCGATGTTCGTGGCGCCATCGCCGAGCGAGCAGAGCACCGCGCGATCTTGGCCTTGATAGTCGATCGCCAGCGCCAGTCCCGCGGCCAGCGGCAGATGGCCGCCAACAATACCGTAGCCGCCAAAATAGCCGCGATCCACGTTGACCATATGCATCGAGCCGCCGCGCCCTCCGGCGCAGCCGCTCTCCTTGCCGAAGAGCTCAGCCATCACATTCCGGGGATCGGTGTTCCTGGCAATGGCATAGCCGTGATCGCGGTAGGAGGTGATCAACTCGTCCTGGTCGCGCAACGCCGCCACCGATCCAACGACGGTCGCCTCTTCGCCGATGTTCAGGTGACAGTAGCCACGGACCTTGTCGAGATAGGTCATCTCGAGCGTTTTTTCTTCAAAGCGCCGGACGAGCAACATGCGCTCAAGAAAGGTGAGGAGCTGCGAATGGGGATATGGGAGCGGCTGATCGGTGCGCTCCTCCGTCTGCTGTGCCATTGCCCCTAAATCTCCGTCTACGAGAGCCGGCGTTGCTCTTTCCCTTAGGATAGCACCGCTCCCGGCTTTTCGCGCCATTCTTCCCACCAAACCAGCAGCCGGCGCGACGGCGCGCCGGACCGTTCCATCTAGAGTCCCTCATGAATTATGTCGTGTCCAGAAGCGTCGAGTACGGTGCAGGGGGCCTCTATTCGGGACGGAAAATTGATTGTGATGGGTACAATTGGCTCGGGGAGTTCGACCGAAGGCGTGCCTTGGAGTCGCCATATGCCAGGCGAGGTTATCGCTGCCAGTGCCGTCGCGCTGGTCGACGCCGCCTTTGCGATCGTCGTTGGCAATCAGTGGCTGGCTCGCCGACGGACCTACCAGGGGGCATGGCTGGCGGCCTTGATCATGGCGGCGATTGCCGCCGGCTCGTATGTGCTCTTCCTGTTGCTTGGTCGTGCGGAGATCTTCTTTCGTCTCTACTATCTGTTCGGAGCCGCGCTCAACGTCGCCTTCCTCGGGCTCGGCAGCTTGTTTCTGGCCACCCGCCGTAGCCTGCGCCCCTTGGTGGTGCTCCTCGTCGCCGCCAGCGTTCTCACCGCGGCGCTCGTCCTCACCACGCCCGTCGACCCGATCGCCCTCGCTGCCACGAGCGGCGCCGGCGCCAACGTGTTCCCTAATGGCCCGTGGCTGGTCATGCTCATCCTGCTCAACACCTTCGGTACCGTCTGTCTGGTTGGCGTCGCGCTGCAGTCGGCCTGGGCGAGCTGGCGACGCACCGGAGGCCTGGAACGCGCGCTGCCCAACGTCGTCATCGCGCTCGGCGCGCTGACCATCGCGGCAGCCGGCTCCCTGGCAAGATTCAGCGGCGCCGGCGGCTTCTGGCTGACCATGCTGACGGGCTGGATCGTGATGTTTATCGGGTTTCTCTTAGCGAACCGCGTTGCCGGACGGCGGCGGACGACAGTGGCCGCGGTGCGAAAGTCGGCGGTGAGGCCGTGAGTCAACCTCACCCCCGGCCCCTCCCCTACGAAGGGAGGGGAGCTTGCCAGGAGACGATCGTTGCCTATGGCGGCAGCGCCGGCGATGATTGCCACGGCAGGCCGCTGCCTTCGCCGGTGAGGCTCCCCTCCCTTCGTAGGGGAGGGGCCGGGGGTGAGGTTGACTCACGGCCGGCGCGCCGGCCGCTCACCATTTAAACTGACCGTTGATGCCCGACCCCGCCCCCTCAACCGAAGCGCGCAAGGAGGCCCACCTCCGGCTGACGCTTGAGCAGCCGGTCCAGGAAATAGTCGCCGACGGCTTCTCCGCCTATCGCCTCGAGCATAACGCCCTGCCTGAGCTCGATTTAGCAGAGGTAGATTGCTCCATGACCTTTCTGGGCCGGCCGCTGCGGGCGCCGCTGCTGATCAGCGGTATGACCGGCGGCACCCAACGCGCTCGCGAAGTAAACCGCAACCTGGCGGCCGCGGCGCAGCAGACCGGCATTGCCTTCACGGTCGGCAGCCAGCGCGCCGCCATTGAGCGTCCCGACCTTTGTGATACCTATTGGGTGCGAGATGTCGCGCCGGACGTGCTGCTCTTCGGAAATCTTGGCGCCGTCCAGCTCCGGCGCGGCTACGGGTTGGCCGAATGTCGCGCTGCCGTGGAGATGATCGGTGCCGACGGCCTGGCCCTGCACCTGAACGCGTTGCAGGAAGGCCTCCAAGCAGACGGCGATACGACCTTTGCCCAATTGACCGGACGCATCGCCGAGGTCTGCGCGCAACTTGGTCACCCGGTGCTGGTAAAGGAGGTCGGCTGGGGCATCTCCGGTGCGGTTGCCCAGCGCCTCGCCGCTGCCGGCGTGGCCGCGATCGATGTACAAGGCGCCGGCGGCACTTCCTGGGCCAAGGTAGAGGGACTGCGCGCGCCGTCTGATCGACTCCGCGCCGCGGCAGACGCCTTCGCCCATTGGGGGATCCCAACCCCCGTCTGCATCCGGCAGGTCCGCCAGACCTGCCCCAACCTGCCCTTGGTAGCCGGCGGCGGCATTCGCACCGGAGTGGACGTTGCCAAAGCCATCGCCCTCGGCGCGGATCTGGCCAGCGCCGCCCATCCCTTTTTGGAGCCGGCCACTCGATCGGCCGAGGCAGTCGTTGACCGTATCGAACAGCTCGTCTTCGAGCTACGGTTAGCAATGTTTGCCACGGGTAGCCGCACGCTGGCTGACCTCAGGAATGTGCCTAGGACGGGACCGGCTCGGGACGGGCAGTAGCGACACAATATGGCCTTATGATGCAATACTACGTCTACATGCTGGCCAGTGACACCCGTACACTGTACACGGGTATCACGAACGACCTGGAACGACGCATCTCCGAGCACAAGCGGCATGTGATCCCGGGGTTTACCGACAAGTACAACGTTAACCGACTCGTGTATTACGAGCTTACTTCCGACGTTATGACGGCAATCGGCAGAGAGAAACAGATCAAGGGTTGGGTGAGACGTAAGAAGGTAATGCTCATCGAATCGGACAACCCGGACTGGCAGGACTTGAGCGCCGGCTGGTACAGGGACGATGCACTGGAGCATCGACGGTAAACGTAAACCGGCAGGTCCGATCCCTATAGCGGACGCAGGCAAATGTTCTGCAAGCTTCCAACGGTGATGCCGGGGGTCCTTCGCTGCGCTCAGGATGACA
>CALBSQ010000271.1 GCA_937967325.1 uncultured Chloroflexota bacterium | reverse complement strand
AAGGTCAGCAGCTTGTTGGCCGGAGCGGCGAGCAGGAACTCTTTGACAAAGCGCACGCCGGCCGCCGGGTTGATGATCCAGGCCCAGCACAGATCGACCCAGACGTTCGGATAGTGCTTGGCCAGGGCGATGTACTCATCCTGGTAGGGATAGCCGATGTGCATGAGCACGAAGCGAACATTGGGGAAGTCGGCGAGCAACGGACAAAGGTCGGCGGCGTTCTGCCGGACCCGCTCCAATGGCATGCGGCCGGTGCCGACGTAATAGCCGCAGTGGAGCTTGACCGGCAGGTGGTGCTCCTCGGCTCGCTTGAGGCACTCGCGCAGCAAGTGATCCTCCAGCGCCTTGCGCTCCGTTGGCGCCAGCGTCTCCCCCGCCAGGTGCCGGGCGAAGAGCGGCGCCGCCGCTTCCGCCGGGACCGCGTCGAAGTTCAGCCGCCGGTGGTAGGCGGCGGTGCTCTTCACCGCGACCGCGCGCGGCCCATAGGCAGCGAAGGCCCAATCCAAGATGCGATGCCAATCGGCCAGCGTGTCGGCGGGGAGACTGCTGCGCTGACGCCCCATCTCCACGTCCAGGTCAGTCGAGAGGAAGATCAGCCGCAGGTCCTGGCGCAGGAGATCGGGTTGTTGCGTCTCGCCGAACAACGGGTCTTCGCGGCTGTCGACGTGGCAGCACTCGACGCCGGCCCGCGCCAGAACCTGCCGGTAGAAGCCGGGCTGGACGTGGGCGCGCAGCTGCTCGCTGAGTCGCTCCACGCCCAAGGGCGACCAATCGCGGTGGTCGAAGAGCTGCTCGGCGGCGATCGTGACGGCCTGGACGTAGCCGGTGTGCCGGCAGAGCCGCCAGTAGGGCTCGACCAGGCGCCACTTCTCCGCCGGCTCCAGGGTCGGCGACAAGAAACGGCTGAGCTCACTGCCGGGCATGCCGGCGGAGGAGAGGTCGTCGCGGGCATAGTTGTTGAAGAGCAAGGCGAAGTCGTCGCAAGGCCCGAAACGTGCATTGCCGGGCCGGGCGAGGCGCGTCGCTTCCTCCACCAGATGCTCGTGCGTGTCCACAAAGGTCGTGGCCTGGATGCGGTCGCGTAGTACCGGCAGAACGGCGGTCATCGGCCTCTACCCATCAAATTCCATCACGATTCACCGACGAAAGCACGATGAGCGAGCGGCGCCTGCTGCTGAACCAGCAGGCTCACAGGACCAACCCGCCTGAAGGCGGCTAAGGCTCCGTGCGCAGACGAGCGGCGTCCCCAGCCTGCTTCAGCAGGGTTGGTCCGGCTAGCCCGACGGTTCAGCGTCGGGCGCCACGGCGGAGGCGGCGCAACCGGACGTTCGCCGGCAGTAACATCTGGCGATGCACCCAAGATTAGGGCGCGACTGCTTGCTGGAGGATGGCATCGATCGGCGCCTTCACTTTGGCGATGGCGTCTTTTGCCGTCTGCTTCCCCAGCAGCGCCAGATTAAGTTCCTTGGAGAGGGCGTTGATGGCGTCGGTCCAGCCCGGCACCGCTGCCGGCAGGCGGATCGCCGCCGTGGCCTTGGCCCAGGTGTCCACGCTCTCCCAGGGCTTGCGCGAGCTCACCCAGCCCGGATAGGTGGCCAGGGACTTGCGCGGCGGCGCGGTGAAGAAGCCGTGGTCGAGCCAGATCTTGACGCCATCGGTGCAGATCCACTGGCACCATTGCCAGGCCGGGTCGGGGTTCTTGCTGAGTGTGGAGATACCGAACGCCGACGTCCCCGAAGCGTAAAACGCGCCGGCCGCCGGTCCGCTCGGGTTGACGACCATGCCGGGCTTCCAATGAAACTTGTCGAAGTTCGGCACCGTGAAGGGAGCGAACGAGCCCATCGCGATCTGTCCCGCCGTCTGGTCCCATTGCTTCCCCTGGTCCTGAGGCGGGGCGACATCGTACTTGGTGGAGAGGTCGGCCCAAAACTGCAGCGCCTCGATCGCCGGATCCTGGTCGAGCGCCAGGTGCTTGAAGTCGCTGGTCCAGAGGTCGCCGCCATTCGACCAGACCGGCGGGAGCCAATAGGTCCAACCCCAGTAGCCCTGGCCGTTGCCCCAGCCGCCATAGCCCCAGGTCTGCGCGTCGCTCCCCTTATGGGTCGCCGACTTCGCCAGGTCCAGGAAACCAGTCGTCCAATCCCACTTGTTGGACTGGATCAGCTCCTCGGGCTTCTGCAAGCCGGAGCGCGCCAGCAGGTCGCTGTTGTACCAGGTGGCCCAGGGGTTGGCCTCCTGCGGCAGGCCGTACTGCTTGCCCTCCCAACCGAAGATCTTCAGCAAGTAGGGAGAGTAGTCGCTGGTGTTGACAGCCGAAGCGTTCTGGGCGATGTAGCTGTCGATGGGGCGGAGCAGCCCGTGTCCCATGAACTCGCCGGAGATGACGTGGTGGAAGTACAGGTTATCGAAGGTTTCGCCACCGGCGAGCAGCGTAATCAGCTTCTCGCGATACTGGTCCACGCTCAGTCCTGTGAAGCTGTTCACGGTAGTCTTGAATTCCGGGTGGAGCTGCTGCCAGGCCGCCCAGATGGGGTCCCACTGTACCGCCTGAGATTGGCCGCCTTCGGCGACCGCGATCTTCAGGGTGACGCCCGCCGACTGCACCGACGCCGTGCTGGCGGCAGGACTCGCCGAGGAGCTGACAGCGCTGGCGCTCTGCACCGCCGCGGACGTTGCTGAGCTGGCCGTCGTGGCGGCGACCGAGGACGCTGCCACGGATGTGGCAGCCGGCGCGGCGGTCGTCGCCGCGGCGGTCGTCGCCGCGGCGGACGTGGCGGCGGCGCTCGAGCTCGCGGGAGCCGGTGTCGCCGCTCCGGAGCCGGCGGTAGGGCTGCCGCAAGCGGCGAGCAGCGCCAGCGAGGCGGCGGACGCGGCCGCCAGGCCGAGGACACGACGCCGAGAGACAGGCTGGCGAGATGATGCGGGCTGCGGTACCACGACCACTACTCCTTATCTCCATCTCGTGTGGGTTGACAACACCACGACGCATCGGTAGCCTACCATAAGAGTACGTATGCGTATACCGTTCGATCGGCCTTGAGAATAAGGTGGAGACGCGGAGTTCCGGTCCCGCCAGTCGCGATGTCACCGAGGACGCGCGGGTTTCCCAGGCGACCGACCATCGCCTCAATGCCGGATCGAAGGAGCGCGGGCGGAGCGTGCCTAGTACGGGACCATGGGAGCGGCGAATGGAGCAAGAAGTGCGACATGATGACCAGTAGCAAGGAGACGGTCCGCGTCGCCATGATCGGCGCCGGCAGCATGGCCAACAGCGTCCACTACCCGTCGCTGGCCTCCTTCGACGATGTCGAGATCGCGGCGATCTGCGACTTGGACAGCGCCCGCCTGAATGCCACGGCCGACAAGTACGGTGTCCGGGGGCGCTATGCCAACTACCGGCAGATGGTCGAGCAGGTGGCGCCGGACGGGGTGTACGTCATCGGTCAACCGCACCTGATGTACGACATCTGGGTCTGGTGCTTGCAGCAGGGGCTCAACCTCTACATCGAGAAGCCGCTGGGGCTGTCCTGGCACCAGGCGCAGATGCTGGCCTATCTCGCCGAGGAAAAACACCTGATCACCCAGGTCAGCCATCAGCGGCGCAGTTGTCCCCTCCTCGTGAAAGTGCGGGAGGAATGCCTCAGGAAAGGCCCCATCACGCACGCGCTGTGCGAGTTCTACAAGTTCCAGACGCAGCCGGAGTTGCGTGCCTACGACCACATGCTGGGCGACTGCACGCACTCCATCGATACCCTGCGCTGGATGTGCGGCGGCGAAGTCGTGGGGATCGAGGGGCACTGCAAGCGGATCGGCGTGCCGGACATCAACTGGATCGGCGCGACGCTGCAGTTCGACAACGGAGCGACCGGCTACGTCCTCAACAGTTGGTGCAGCGGTCGCCGCGTCTTCCGGGTCCAGATGCACGCCCCGGGCATCGCCGTCGACGCCGAGGTGGAAGGGGAGGCGCGCGTGTACGCCGATGGCGACTACCATGGCGTGCTGTACGACACCAAGCAGGTTGCCGGGAGCGATCAGACCTTCGTCTACGGCGGCTTCCGGGCCAAGAACCGCGAGTTCATCGACTCGCTGAAGACGGGACGCGACGTGACCAGCTCCCCCTTCCGCGACTGCGTCAAGACCATGGCGGTCGCCGAGACGATCCTGGCGCAGGCGCTCCTGAGTGGGGAGTGACCAGCGTCCAGATAGGCGAGAGCGGCCCCGACTGGACTCAGGTCCAGCGAGGGCGACGGCGGGGCCGGACCAGGGTGGCGCGGACAACCGCTAAGACGCGCAAAAGGATTAGCGATGGCGCTTGACCGCTATACGCTTCGAGTCTGCCGTCCAGACGATATCCCTGCCGTCGCCGCGCTGGAAGCGCGCTGGCTCGCCGAGGGCGGCACCATTGGGATGGTCGCGGTTACGGAGGAGGAGATCCAAGACTGGCTCGGTCCCTACTGCTGGGTGGCCGAGCACGAAGGCGCAGTCGTCGGCTTCGCCTACGGTCGCGTCGAGACAAGCGAAGGTCTCGCCGTCATCCCGGCGGGAGAGCGGTACCTCCGGCTGGAGGAGCTGTACGTGCTGCCCGACCACCGCGACCGCGGCGTCGGCGGCCGGCTCGTCGATCATCTCCTGGCCGAGGCCGGAGCACGCGGCGTCACCCGAGGTCGCGTCTACTCGTCATCCAAGGACTGGCGGCGCATTGTGGACTTCTACCAGCAACACGGCTTCACGATGTGGTATGTCGAGCTGTATCGGTAGCCGTAGCTCACCTCACCGGGCGGAACCCAATTGAGGCGCCATCGAGGGCTGCGCGCAACCTGCGCGGACACGGGCTGGATCGCCCCAGAGCGTTGCTAGGATAGCGTTCGGTCCCCGGGTAGAAGCTTGACGATGTCTAGGGTGGCAAAGGCCGCGTCGTCCGGCACATACGGCGAGTATCCGGCCACGGGAACGGTGATCTGATGGGTCGGATAGATGGCGAGAACGGCCTCGTCCGCACGCAGCATCGCCACAATAGGGTCGCGGACACCAACGAGGGTTATCTGGTCGAGCGACAGGCGGATGTCGGGAGCGTCCCGCAGTATAGCCTGGATACGCCGGTAGACCGGTCGTAGCCCCTCCTCGTCTACGGCTGGGGAGCTTATCACGAGCCGCCAATCAGCGCCCGCCGTCGGCTCGCGCCAGAACGCCGCGACAATCCCTATCCCTTGTTGCTCCAGAGCGGCCACCAGGCGCCGTGCCCCAGGGGCATCCGGGCCTACCAGAAGCTCAGTATCCACTGCAGCACCCTATGAGCCGGATCGACAATCGCCTCGTAGAGCTCTCGCGCCTGCGATTCGGAGCGTCGTTCATACCTGCTCTCCTCGGACCAGCGTGCCACGACCTCCCAGTTCCCGCCAAACTCGCGATCAGCCACCTGGGCCGCATCGAGATGGGTCTTCATGCCAGCCGCCTTCACCAGCTCCGAGGGCCTATGCACGTACATACCCTGCACCAAGGTTTGCTTTGGCGGAAACGACCTCGCCTGGGTCATGCCGGCAATGCTTGCCTTCAAAGCACACTCTACCGCATAACCGGCCAGGTAATAGGCGCCATCGTAGCAGCCACCGCCAAGCAAGAACCGTGCTTCGTGGAGGCGAACGCCTACCAAGTCCTGAAAGTCCGACTGATGCATGCAGGCTCACCGTTCCTCTGGCATTCCCGTGGCCCCCGCTCCCAACCCGCTGGAATGAGGATAGAGGGAAACGCCTTGTCAGCCGCTTGCTGACAAGGCGCTACGCCACCGTCCAACCATTCTCCCGCACCGCGCTCTGGAAAGCGCTCTCTTCGAGCGCGAGGCCGAAGCCCGGCGTTTCTGGGAGGCGCACCCAGCCTTCCTCAATGGCGTAGGCGGACGTGTCCAGGCCCGGCGTGGCAGCTTCGTCCCACTCCACGTAGGTGAAGCCGCGGACGGCCGCTGCCAGGTGGCCGGAGACGTAGTTGCCGTAGTGGCCGCCATAGTGGTGCGGCGCCGAGCGCGCTCCCCACTCGTCGAGCTGCTTGCCCAACGCCAGCCAGCGGCTGAAGCCGTAGCCGTAGATGTCGTACTGCACGACGTCGATCAGCTTGTCGCGCGTCCATTGCAGGAGCGAGGGCGAGGCCTGCCCTTCGCCGTCGGCGATCAGCACGCCCAAGCCGCGGCTCGCCAGCCACTCCTTGAGCTCCTGGTAGAGCACGGTGTCCTCGTGAAAAGGCTCCTCCAGCCAGAAGATGTGGCAGTCCGCCGTCTCCTCGAGTATGCGCTTGGCCAAGTTGAGATTGAAGCCATTGTTGACGTCGAGCATGATCGGGGCGTCGGGGCCGGCGGCCTCCCGCACCGCCTGCACCACTGCAACGTCGCGGCGCATCCCCTCTTCCAGCGGCAAGTGGCGGGCGCCGCGGCCGATCTTGATCTTGAAGGCGCGGTGGCCACGCTCGTAGCCATCACGCGCCTCCGCGGCGATGAGGGCCGCCGCTTCCTCGTTGGAGGCCAGGTGGAGATCGTCGATCAGGAGCGTGGTGTCGTAGCAGCGAGCGCGGAAGGGCGTGGCGACATCGGCGACGGCGCCGCGCCCGACCAGCGCGTAGACCGGCGCGCCGGCACGTTGACCCGCCAGATCCCAGAGCGGGTAGTCGAACGGCGCGCCGGGGCCATGAGCGCCTGCGTCGGGCGAGAACACCTCGTCCCAGCGCTTGCCGAGCAGCTCGACCGCCTGCTCGCGGCTGGCGGATGACCAGCCGAAGCCGCTGACACTGCCCTCCAGCGTCACCCGCGCGAGGGGTGGGCGCACCGTCTGGCTGTGGCCGATCAGCCGGGCGTTCCCGCCGGCGGCGCGCGGCTTGCGCCCTTCCAGCCGGGCCCATTCGATGCGGGTGACACGAGGATTCTCCATGGCGCTTCGTCCCTTCTCCCCAACGGCTCGGCCTACGCTGGCAGCTTATGCTGCTCTGACAATGCCCCTCCCCCACCCCTCCCCAGCAAGCTGGAGAGGGGCTTTTCATCCGCGCGGGCGGCGGCGCACCGCCATGGGGTCTGGTCTGTATACTACTCTACACGGTTCCAATCCCATTGCCGACCAGGCGCTGCTTCAACCGCGGCGACCTGCCGGCCAAGGCTCATGAGGAGACGGCGATGGCACGCACACTGACGCGACGCGAGTGGCTACAGCGGTCTGGCACGATCGTGGCCGCGGCTGGGACAGCACTCCTCGCCGGTTGCGGCACCGCCGCGACACAGGCAACCGCAACCGAGAGCTCAGCGCCAACCGCGGCGAGGGCTGCCACGACGCAGGGGTCGTCTGCACCGGCGACCTCGTCCGCGGCGGTGGCTACGTCGTCAGCCGCTCCCGCGGCCGCCAGTCCGGCTCAGCAGGCTCCGGCCACGTCGGGGTTGACGCTGACCGCCTGGAACCACACGGAGTACGGCACGGAAGTCGACAAGCGCTTCTACCCCGCCGCCTACAGCATGTTCAAGCAGCGGGATGGCGTCAGCATCGACGAGACGGTGCTGCCGGAGAACGACGCCTATTATGACAAGGTGACGGCGGCCGTCGCCTCCGGCTCGCCGCCGGAGCTGGCCTTCATCCATCCCAGCTACCTGGCGTCCCTGGCCTCCAAGCGCGCGCTGACGCCGCTGGACGACCGCATCGGTCGCGACGCCAAGCTCAACAAGGCCGACTTCTATCCGGGGACCTACGCCTACTACCAGTTCCCCATCGGCGCCAAGACCTACGGCGTTCCCTACTACTCCGGCCCCTGCGTCACGCTTTTCAACCGCGCGCTCTGCAAGGAGGGCGGCGTGCAGGCGCCCGACGAGTGGGAGCGGGAGGGCAAGTGGACCTGGAGCGGCGCAGCCGACTTTGCCACCCAGATGACCAAGAGCGTGGCCGGCCAGCAGGTCTGGGGCTGGGGCGGGCTGACCAACGCCCTGCACTGGCTAGACATTTTGATCTGGGGCAACGGTGGCGACCTCTGGTCTAGTGACTTCACCAAGGTCTACCTGAGCGACGCCGCGGCGGTCGATGCGCTGCAGCAGTACGCCGACTTCGCTACCAAGCTGAAGGTGATCCCGCAAGGGGCCGATGCCAAGTCGCTCAAGAGCGGCAAGTCCGGCAACCTCATCTCCGGTCGCATCGCCGCCAAGTACAGCATCAAGGGCGACGTGCCCGAGATCGCCGACTGGTCCGTCCAGAGCGGCACGGACATTGGCATGGCGCCGATCCCGGCGGGCGTCAAGGGCCGCTTCGTGCGCAACGGCCCCAACTCCTACACCATCCCCACCGGCACGAAGCATCCAGACGAAGCCTATGCCCTGATCGCCTTCATGACGACCGACGACTTCCAGGCAGTGAACATGCAGTTGGGCGGCTCGACGCCGCCGCGCCGGTCGCAGATGGACACGCTGTTCGCCAAGTCGATGAAGCCCTGGGAGAACCTGGACATGTGGAAGAAGGCGATGGAGCAGGACAAGCCGCTCCCTTTCGCCGCCACCCACACCGACATCCAGCGCGCCTTCGGCCCGGCCTACAACGACGTGATCGCCGGCAAGCAGACGATGCGCCAGGCGGCCGACAGCGTCGTCCCGCAGATCCAGGCGCTGCTCCAGAGGGCGCGCGAGTCGTCGGGCTGACACTCGCCGGCCACGTGCGAGGAACCATGGGCGTGGTACGCCACTACTCGGAAGCCGAGGAGATCGACTACCTCGCCCTGCAGCTCCAGCGGCAGGGGTACACTGTTCTCAGTATTCTCTCCCTGGAGTCGGCGAGAAGGGGGCTTCCCGTGGTGACGCGACACGAGCGCACCGTACCCAATCTGCAGGAGGGCGCCGCCACGCGCGGCAATCGCTGGAGGGGCGGTAAGTTTGGCGGCGAAGAGTCCCCCTTCGGGATCGACATTTCCGGCCTCCGCGGTCACCTCCTGCTCACACCAGAGGGGCGTCTGGCGCGGATGGTAGACGCCGCGCGATTCGCTGAGGAGGGGAAAACGGCCACTCGCCCCGACGCTCACCGAGCCGGCCAACCTTTCGATCCGCTGCACATCTGGTGCGAGCTGGTCGCCGGGGGCGTGGACTTCGTGGTGGCTGGAGGCTGGGCCGGCGTCCTCCACGGCAGCAACTATGCGACAGACGACATCGAGCTCCTGATTGAGCCTTCGTCCCCAAACCGCGAACGTCTGGCTCGGGCGCTCGGGACGCTCGGGGATCACGAGCCGGGAAGGGAAAGCGGTACCGTGGATGCCCCGCCCGATGGCCAGAGCATCCGGATCGGGTCGTCGGCACGGCTTGTCTGGCGAGCAGCGTTTGAGAGTGGCGCCGCCTACCGCGATGTGCGCGCCCGAGCAGTGGTTGTGCATCTTGGCGAGTGTCGAGTGGCCGTCGCCAGTCTCGATGACCTGATCGACGCTCGTCGTCACAGCCGGGAGCCCGCCGATCGCATCCTGCTGGAGGATCTTCTCGAGCTGCGCAAACTGGTCGACGCGGACAACCGACCTGTCGGCATTAGTCAGGCGTGACCGCGGAGAGGGACGGCGAGCCGGCGGAGGGGCAGGCGTTCGTCTGCCGGATGCTGTTTGCCCACGGGGTGGACTTCGTGCTGATCGGCGGGGTCGCCATGACTCTCCATGGACTCCGCCATCTCACGGACGACCTCGACATCCTATACCGGGCCACGCCGGACAACATCGCTCGGCTGGGCCAGGCGCTGGAAACGCTTGGCGCCCACGCTCGGAACAACCCCGTCCTCCGTTTCGATGCCGCGGTCGATCTGGGCGAGCTCGCCACCTGGGAGGGAAACCTGTTTGATACTCCCTACGGCCGGCTCGACTGCTTCCGCGACGCACCGGGCGTCCGGAGCTACGACCTACTCCGCCGGCACGCGGAAGCCCACCCGCTGGCGGAGAGTCACGTGCTGGCGGCAAGCCTAACCGACCTGATCGCGATGAAGCGCGCCGCGGGCCGTGAGAAGGACCTGGCCGTGCTGCCGGAACTGAGACGCCTCCACCGAGAGCGGACACAAGCGCGCCACACGAGGCGGACCCGCTAGCCATACCTGTACGGCAGAAGGCGATGGAGCAGGACAAGCCGCTGCCCTTCGCCGCCACCCACACCGACATCCAGCGCGCCTTCGGCCCGGCCTACAACGACGTGATCGCCGGCAAGCAGACGATGCGCCAGGCGGCCGACAGCGTCGTGCCGCAAATCCAGGCGCTGCTGCAGAAAGCGCGCGAGTCGCGGAGCTGATACTCGCCGGCCATCCGGAGCCTGCAATTGGGCGCGTCAATTCGCGCCAGGCGCCGGCCGGTAGCTCAACCGGGCACGCGGCGCTGCCGAACTCGCGCGTCGTACACTTGTCGAGACCAGCTCATTCGCCGGCGGCGCATGGCGCTGGCTTGGCATCGCTCAGGCGTGCGCTATCTGACGAGGCTGCTCTTCGGCTTGGCGCGGCTGGCGGATGCGCACCTCGAGCCGGAACCCCACGCCCAACACCTGAACGTAGCGTCGCAGGGCATCGAGCGTGAAGGTGTCGTAGCCACGCTCCTCCATCCGCGCCACCTGCCGCTCGGAGACTCCCAGGCGTCCAGCTACCTCCGCCTGAGTCAGCCCGGCCTCCTGGCGCGCTTCCACAAGCTGGAGCCACAGTTCCTTCTTGGCCGCTTCCTCCTCATAGAGAGTCGCCAACTGGGGATCGGCCAGCATGCGCGATCGATCCTCTTCATAGAGCCTGCGACCGTCTCGTTGCGTGTAGCGTTCTGCCATTCGTTAGTCACTTCCTTCCCGTTCTGCAAACCTCCTGAACCGCCTGCGAGCCACGTCTAGTGCCTGCGGAGGGAGCTTCTGGGACTTCTTGGTAAACCCGTGCAGCAAAACGATACGTCGTCCGGTAAAGAAGAAATACAGGATGCGGTAGATGTTGGTGCTACTTTCCTCGCGCAGCTCCCATATCTTGCCCTCGACGTGGCGCACGAGCGGTTCGCGTGCCCGGACGTTACGGATCCGCAGTTGCTCAAGTGACCACTGAAACCGGGCGTAGGTCTTCGGTTCGACCGTCGAAAGGAACTCGCGAACCGGAACGGCGCCATTGTCTTCGACATAGTATTCGATTGACCATTCAGTCTCCGCCATTCTATGAATTCTCGTCTATGAAGGGCACAAGGTCAAGCAGCCAACTGCCACGCCGTTCTCACCGTGCTCTTCCTGGGAACGGCGAGAGGCGTCGTGGGGCGGCTGCGCGCTCGAGATCGACGAAGCCGTGGGAGAATCTGGACATGTGGAAGCAGGCGATGGAGCAGGACAAGCCGCCGACAGCGTCGTGCCGCGGATCCAGGCGCTGCTGCAGAAGGCTCGCGACACGCAGGTCTGACGCACGGGTGCGCCGCAGAATGTTCTGTAATCAGCTTGCTTGCTGCTGAGCATTCCGGGCGTAGAGCGGGCGACGCCAGGGGGGCCGCGGGGTGGGCTTGCCGGCGACGAGCTTGCAGGCGCTTTCGGCCGCTCCGCTGCCGAGCGGGTAGCCCTGGGCGGCAAAGTCCGGGTAGCGCAGCATCGCCCGCCGGGCCTCCAGGTAGCCGAGCGTCGCAGCGCATGCCCTACGGCCGTTGCCGTCCCTCACAGCCCGGTACACTGGCCGGAGCGGGAGCCGCTCACGGTGTTGGCCTTGCCGTCATTGGTCGGGGCGGGGCTGTTGCCGCTGCAGATCAGGCTGCCGCCGATCTGGTCGCCCTCAATCTCTGGAGCGCCGCCAGCGGCCTCCGAGCCGGCGCCGGTGTTGTTCGTCACGCTCACGCCGCCCGTGATCTGGTTGCCGCCCAACTCCACCTGGCTCTGGTTGCCTGCCAGGCTGACGGCGCCCTTGATCGTGTTCGCCGCGCAGGCCGTCGTGTCGGCATCGCCGCCGCTGCCCACGAGCACGGGGCCCGTGCCGTTGATAGCGGAGAGGCTCCCCAGCGTGCTGCCGCAGACCGTGAGCGCGCTCGCCCCCGTGGCTTGCACGCCGCCGCCTACCGTCGCGCCGACCAGCGTCAGCGCCGCGCCGGGCTGGACGACGATGCTGCCGCCGACGCTCGTGCCCAGGACGAGCGTGGAGCCGTTCGGGAGCACCAGGCTCCCCGCGAGCGGGGCGGTGATCACCCGGCTGTAGGCGCCGGTGTCATACGCGCCGATGTCGCAGGCGCGGCGGAGGGCTGCATTGCGGGGGACACCGCGCTGGTCGAGGTCATTGATCGGGGCTTGCTCGCAGGTGGTGGTGTCCCCTGCCCCGATGGCGGGGCTGCCGGCCAGGAGGGCCATCGTCTGAGTGGGGCCGCCGTTATTGGCAAGGGGCACCAGCCTGGGATCGATGGGGCTGGCGCCGGCGCCCACCTGGTCGCCGTTGACGCCGTTGGTCAGGCCGCTGCACCCGACGTTGTTCCCGAGCAGGTTGTGCCCGCCCGGCCCGTCGGTCAGGGCGCCGGCGCAGTCGGGATCGGACGCTCCTGCGCCAAGGGTGTTGGCGGCGAGCAGGGTGTTGCTGAGTGTCACCGTGGCGTTGTTGTAGATGCCGCCGCCGGCGTTACTTGCCGTGTTGCTCAGGGCCTTTTCACCACTTTTGGCCGCCGGAGAGGACGAGCAGCAGGGCGATGAGCGGGCGGCCGGCGTTTGTACGCAAGGCGGCGGCGATGTTGGCGCAGCCGTGGCGGCGGAGGAGGGCGATGGCGAGGTTGCGGCAGGCGGCGAAGGCCTGCGGCGCCGCGCCGGAGCGGATCTGGCAGCGGTCCTCGTCGAAGCGCCCAGAGGGCACCCGATCCCGGACGTGGTGGACCTTGTTCTCGATGCCCCAGTGGCCGCGGGCGACCGCGAGGAGGTCCTGCGCATCGGCCTGCTGGGCGGTGAGGCTGGTGACGGCGTAGGTGATTTCCGTCGCCACCTCGCCGGTGCGCTGGCGGACGCGCCGCCGCTCGATCCGGCAGAGTTGCCGGACGTGCGGCCAGGGCTGGCCGACGCTGCCGGTGTCGCCGATCCGCGCGTGCTGGGCGGGGTCGGCGAGCGCCCAGACGATGCGGCGCTCATAGCGCCCGTGCCGGGCCTTGACCGGGGCGTGCACCGCGATGGTGAGGGTCGCCCCGCGGGCCCGCCAGTCGCGCTGCTGCCAGATCGGCAGCGGCGGCGGCACGGTCGGGTCCGGCACGAGGGCCAGGAGCGGGGGAAAACACCCACTGCGTGGGTACCCGTGGCGAGGTCGGCCTCCAGCGCCGGCTGGTTGTCCTTGACCGGCAGGAGGTAGTCGCCGCCGGCCGCGACGATCTGCGCGCAGAGGTCGCGCTGGGTCAGCAGGGCGTCCGCCGTCACCACCCGCCCTTCCAGCGGCAGCCCCCCGAGCGCCTGCTTGGTCGCCGCCAGCTCCTGGCCTTTGCCCTCGGTGCGCAGTTGCGCCACGGCCGCCGCGGATCGAGGATCGTCGCCAGCGCCGCCAATAACGAGCCCGGCGCGGCCGCCGGCCCAGGCGGGAGCACCTTGCCCATCTCCGTCACCTCCTCATCCGCCCAACCCCTCCCGGCGTACCCGATACTCTAGCCGCTCGCCCGAAAGGTGAAAAGGCCCTGGGTGGCGGGCGGGTGCGCCGCGGAGTTGTGCAGCGACCTCGCGGCGATGGGCCGTGCCGGGAGCGCGGGCGTCCCGCCCGCCCCGGTCGCCAGCCACCCTCTTTACCAACCAAGGGACCAGCGGGAAAAGCCGCGGCGCCCCCGGGACTGGTTGTCCGCTCCCATCATGGCGTGGGCCGCATTCTGTCGGACGTTCATGGTAGTGTGTGCGACAGGAGGACGCCATGCCAGCTGCAGAAGTGAGTCAGCGCAAGGATGGGAGCGGCCTTGCCCGGCGCAGGACGCCTGGCAGGAAGGTACCGGTGTTCAGGAACAAGGTCGCGCAGCTACAAATCAGCGAGGCCCTGCGCCAGCTGGGGGCGGGAGGAGTGCTGACGGGACAGGCCAAGAAAGTGAGTGCGCGGATCGATCACGGCCTGCTGGCTGCGGCCGCGCGGAAGGTCGGCTCCGACAACACTACCGAGGTCCTACAAGCCGCGCTAGCCGCTTTCGTGACGCCCGACCCGTTCGTTGCCTGGTTTCTCTCGGACAAGGACCGGCTGCCCGCCGACTTCGAGCGTGCCCTCTGAGACGATCGGGGCGGTCACCAATCGGTACACCCCGACCCGGCACGTTGTGCCTTTTCGCCACCGGGACGACGCAGCCCTCCCCTTCACGGTTGGAGCGGCTCCAGCCCTGCCCCTGCTTCTCGATATGATGGTGTACATCGATCGCAGCGCGGGGAAGCTGCCTCAGCCCATCCGAGGGCTGATCGCGTCGCGGCAACATCTGGTGTATAACTGCGGCGTCGTCTGCGCCGAGCTTGCCATCAGTATCGGCCTTCTCGATCCAAGCGACGGCCGCACGCCGGGCGCCATCGCTACGATCCAGGCGCATCTCGATCAGATGGAGCAGGACAGATGCGTCAGCCCCAGTGCGTCGGCATGGACCGAGGCCGCGCTGCTGGCCGGTGTGCTGGCCCGCACACAGGGATTGGCGGTCCCCAAAAAGGCGCTTAGCGCCGATCAGGAGTGCTGCCAGAGAGGGCGGCGGCGCGAGCTGCTCCTCGATGCGCTGCTCTACGTCACCGCTGTGGAACAGGACATGCTCTTGCTCAGCGGCAACGTCCGGCATATGGACTTGTTGCTGCAAATCCGGCCCTCGAACAACCTCCTGCTCTACCGACCCACATAAAGGATCGATTCGCAGGAAGAAAGACGCCCTCCTTGCCGCGGCGCAGGCGGCACGCCATCCCGCGCCGCATGCCTTCACCCCGGTCCTGGCAGAGCGGGCCGAGACCGATCGCGTATGCCTCCTACTTGTTGCTCAGCGGCGCCTGGCCTTCGGCGCGCGGTCGCTCGCCATGCACCAGCAGGCCCGACCGCCCGAAGCTCTGGCCACCCAGCTGCAGGTTCTCCGGGTCGCGGTAGCCGACGCGCACCAGCCGGCGGTTCTTGTCCGTCGTGTTGATGTAGGAGCCATGCACCGTGTAGATGCTGAAGCAGACAACATCACCGGCCTTCGCCGGCACCGGCACGGTGTCCTCCAGCCGATACTGGTCGGTGGGCAGGTGGGGTGAGCAGGGACCGGCCTCGGTGCGCGTGATGTGCTCCAGCTTGCCGAGCTTGTGCGACCCATCCAGGAAGCGGATCTCCCCATTCTCGTGGAAGGTGTCGTCCAGGTGCACCAGCACGTCGACGTAGCGGCCATCCGTGTGCGGGTAGAACGGATCGTCCTGGTGCATAGGGAAGGGATGTCCCGTCTCCGGCGGCTTGACGTGCAAGGTGGAATGGTGCAGCTCGACGTTCGGGCCAAGCAGCCCGGAGAGGGCCCCGGTCAAGCGCGGGTTGGCGACGGCCCGGCACCACTCGCCGGAGTAGTACTGCAGGTCATGCAGCGCCACGAGCTGCGACTTCTTCTCTACTTCGGGCGTCATATACTGCTGGCGCCAGGGCCCGCTCCAACCCGCCGAGCGGGTGGCCCAGGTGGCGATGATCCAATCGAGCGACCGCGACAGCGCCTCCGTCTCCTCGGGGCTAAAGACCGCCGGGATGCGCAGATAGCCGTGCTCATGGAAAAACTCGACTTGGTCCCGCGTCAACATGCTCGCTCTCCACCATTGATGTTGATGACTCCGCCGGACGTGTGTCGTTCGCTCGGCAGACTCATTTTTGCCGGCAGTCGCCTATTCCCGTTCGTACCTTTCGCCACGGCGGCTACTGCCCGACCCACCCGCCATTATCCGCTCCGCGTTGAGCTACTGGCAAGGATGCGCGCGGGCATCGGCGCGCCCATCATGCGCTACCTCATCACGCTCCGCCTGGCGGTCGCGGCTCAGTTGCTCCTGGAGCCGCGACCGACCATCAAGGAGGTGGCCCGCATAAGCGGCTACCCGGACGTCCGCCACTGCATGACGCTCTTTCCTCGGCGCGCCGGCGGCACGACCCATCTCCAGCACGGACTTCCCGCGGGACGGGAGCATCCCACTTGACAACGCCGGCTGCCCGTGTACAAAAGCACAGACAACGCTAAGGGAGTTCGTCCGTGTACCGTCCGTTCCTACTTTGCTGTGTCGTCCTGAGCCTGTTGGTGGCTGCGCCACCGGCATGGGCACAGGGAATGCCACAGTGGATCACGCTCGCGCCCGCCCCCACCTCCCGCTATGCTCTGGCGGCTGCCACCGGGCCCGATGGGCGCATCTACACGTTCGGTGGATACATCGGCGGGCCGGCGTACGCGGCCGCCGAAGTCTACACCCCGTGGGCCAACACCTGGACAGCCGTCTCACCGCTCCCGACCGCGCGGTCGGCCCTCGCCGCCGCGGTCGGACCCGATAGGCGCATCTACGTCCTCGGCGGCACCGGCCCGTGCGGCTCATCCTGCCCCACCGTCGAGGCGTACAACACGGCTACCAACAGCTGGGCATCCGCGGCATCGCTGCCGGTTGGGCGCACCGAGCTGGGGGCGGCCGTCGGAGCAGACGGACGGATCTACGCCGTCGGCGGGGTCAGCTGCCCGCCAACGCCGGCTGCCTGCGCCAATGTCGTCGGCGTGGACGCTTATGCGCCGGTGACGAACACCTGGTCCCCCGCGGCCCCGCTGCCCACCCCGCGCAACGACCTCGCGGTGGTTGCCGGGGCGGACGGGCGCATCTACGCGATCGGTGGGATCGGTGATGCCTGCAGCCCCTGTTCCACGGTAGAGGTCTATACCCCGGCCACCAACTCCTGGGCTGAGGCGACGCCGCTCCCGCTGGCCGCTTTCAGCCTGGCGGCGGCGCTCGGGGCGGACGGACATATCTATGCCATCGGCGGCTCAGGCAACAGCCCCACCGGCTTCCTGGACACGGTGCAGTCCTACGATCCGGTCAGCAACCGTTGGAGCATGCGCCCATCCCTTCCCCAGCCCGACCAGGGACTCGCGGCGACGAGCGGCCCATCCGGGACCATCTACGCCATCGCCGGGGCAGCCTGCGTGAATAATGTGTGCGGCGCCACCAATGCGCTGCACGCATTGTTCACGAGTCCGGGTAGGTCGCCAGCGCCCCAGGTGACGCCGCGGTCGCCCGGCCCGCGGGTGGCCGCGGCGCAGGTGACGTCGCGGCCACCCGCCGCCCGGCTTCCGGCCGGGCAGGTCGCAGCGGGACCCGGGTGGCAAGACGTAGCGCCACTACCCGCCGCGCGCACCAACCTCGCCGCGGCGACTGGCGGTGATGGGCGCATCTACGCCGCCGGAGGCGAGGTATGCGGCTCCGTCTGCGCCGCCACGGCCACGGTCGCCGCCTACGATTCCGCCCATGACCAGTGGATGTCCGCACCCGCGATGCCGACGGCAAGGTGTACGCGATCGGCGGCTGCCAATTCAACGGGAGCACCCCGCTGATAGTACTCGGCACAGCGGAGGCATACGACCCCACGGCCGGCGCGTGGCAGACGCTCCCGCCAATGCAGCCGCGCTGTGACCCGGCGGCCGCCACCGGGCATCGGGCGATCGCGACATTCTGTATACCGAATGGTATCTATCGTACGAGGATCTGGACCGGTTCCCGCGGGGCGTCCCAATCTTCGAAGACTACGATCCCGAGACCGACGGCGCCCGGCTCAAGGCATACGCGGACGAGCGGCGAACAGCGCAGGGAATCGGCGTAGGCCGCCACCGGATCGTGCTGGTAGCGAGGAAAGTCGAGGGCAAAGAAGAAGGCGCGTCGGTGCGGACTGCCCCCCAGTCAGCGGCCGCCCTACGCCCTTGCCCCCTTGACAGCGGGTCGGCGCCGCGCTAGAATACAAGGAGTCACTTGTACAAGTGACTCCTTGTGAAAGTGGCCCGATGGGATCATCGGACCCGGACCCAGAAAGAGGCGCAGGAAATGGCAGACACAATGACAGACACCGGCTTCACCTCCTCGGCGGGGGCGTCCAGCGTGCTGGACGCCGACTTCGAGGCGACCATGTCGTTCCAGGCGCCGGCGGACGCGGTGTTCGACGCGCTGACCACGCCTTCGAGCCTCGTTCGCTGGTGGACGTCGTGGACGACGATCAGCGGCTCCGGCCTGGCCGGCGGCGAGCTGACATTCGTGTTCGGCGACGACCGACTCGTCATGCGGGTGGACCAGGCGGAGCGGCCGTCGGTTGTGCGGTGGACCGCCCTTGCGTCGTTCGAGCCGGTCCAGGACTGGGTGGGAACGACCATCAGCTTCGACGTGAGCCCGACCGAGACCGGCGGATCCCGCCTGCATTTCCGGCACAGGGGCCTGACGCCACGGCTCGAATGCTTCAACACCTGCCGCAAAGGGTGGGAGCAGTACCTTCCGAGCCTGGTCGACTACGTCGACTCGGGCCAGGGCAACCCCATCGGCTCGAGCAGCGGCATGCGGGCGGCCCCGCGACTGGACGACGCGGCGCCGGACGGGCGCTGGGTCGCGTAGGACGTCGAACGAACCTACACTCGAGCCGCGATGAGACCCGCGGAACTGACCTCTGGGCACGATGTGGATCTCATCGTGGCTTTGGTATAGGCTGAGGCCATGAGCAGGACGCAAGCGAACCGACCCAGCGGTGTGGAGGCCGGATCAGGTCCCGACGCGGTGCTGCGTGCGCTCGCGGATCCGCAGCGGCGACGCATGCTGCAGCTGGTGCGGAGCCACGAGCTCGCCGCCGGCCAGATCGCCACGCACTTCGACATCACCCAACAGGCCGTGAGCCAGCATCTGCGGTTGCTCCAACGCGCCGGCCTGCTCAGCGAACGACGAGAAGGCGCCAGGCGGCTATACTCCCTCCGCCCGGAGTCCCTCGAACCGGTGCGCACCGTCCTCGCCGAGCTCTGGCCTGACGCGCTGATGCGCCTCAAGCACGTCGTCGAGCAGGGCAAGCGCCAGAAGCAGGAAGAGCGAATGACACGATGAGCCGGCCAGACACCCTCAGGGCGAGCATCCGGATCGCCGCGACGCCCGCGGAGATATTTCCCTACCTTGTCGAACCGCGGCTCCTGGTTCAGTGGATCGGCACGTGGGCGGATCTGAACCCAGAGCCGGGCGGCGTCTTTGCCCTCAATGTCGGCGATACCCCGGTGCGTGGCGCCTTCGTGTCGGTGGATCCGCCCCACCGCGTGGTCTTTACCTGGGGTGTCCCCGGCAGCGCTGCGCTCCCGGCGGGCTCCTCAACCGTGGAGATCCTCCTCACGGCCGAGGGCAGCGAGACGGTCGTCGAGCTGTTCCACCACGACCTTCCCGCTGACGAGCTGCCACAACATGAGGCTGGCTGGACGTCGTTCCTCGACAGGCTCCGTCAGGTCGCCAGTTCGTAGCGGGCACGTCCGCGGGCGTAGAGGGATACATGGTACTGGCCGAGGAGTTTCGAGCGCCTGTTGGATGTCTGCCGGCCGTAGGGGCGTGTTCCGTAGGGGTGTATTGATACTCCCGCAGCCACGCCCCTACGGCCGTGCTGGACCGTCTGGAGCGCTTGTAGCCCGATAGGCCCACAAGCGGCCGATGGATACAGGGACCGGGTACGATGGCGGCCACGAGCGCCAACCGTTGTGCCGCGGGCGCGCTACCTGACCTTGCCCATCGTTCTCGACGAGCAAGCGATCCGCGAACATCGAGGAGAGTTAAAGCTGTGGTCAACCGCGTCGCCGCTCCAGTCGGGGAAGCGCGTTCCTTCGTGCAGTGGCTCGAGGCGCCACGGGACTGGGCGGAACTGGGTGGGAAGGCAGGCCCGCTGGCGAGGCTGCTGGCAGCCGAGCTGCCGGTGCCGCCGGGGTTTGTCGTCTCGCCCCAGGCGTTCCGAGAGCTGCCGCCACGAGACGCCGGCGCCGCGGCAGAGCTTTTGCAACCGGAAGCCGTGGAAGAGATTCGGCGCGCCTACCGTGAGCTGGGACAGCGCCTGGGCGTGACGGATGCACTGGTGGCGGTGCGCTCCTCGGCGGCAGCGGAGGATCTGCCGGGAGCCAGCTTCGCCGGGCAGTACGAGACCTACCTGCACGTTCGCGGCGAGGCGGACGTGCTGGCCTATACCGCGCGCTGCTGGGAATCCCTCTCCTCAGAGCACGCGCTGGCCTACCGCCGCCACCACGAGCGGCGCACGGGGACGGCGCTGCCGCCGGCGATGGCGGTGCTGGTGCAGGCGCTAGTGGAGGCGGAGGCCGCGGGCGTAGCCTTCACAGCGCATCCGAGCACGGGCGACCGTTCCCGCGTCCTGGTGAATGCCACGTGGGGGCTGGGGCAATCAATCGTCGCGGGCGAGGTGGAGGCGGATACCTACCTGGTGGACCGGCAGACGCTGGCGGTCGTCGAGCGGCGCCTGGGGCAGAAACGGACGCGGACCGGCGCCGGTCCGGCGCCGCCGAGGGAGGCGGTGCCGGAGTTGTTGCAGCGAGCGCCCTGTCTGACGGCGGAACAGGCGGCAGCAGTGGGGCGGCTGGCGCTGCGTGCGGAGGCGGTCATCGGCGGGCCGGCGGACGTGGAGTGGGCGCTCCTGCGTGACACGGTCTGGCTGCTGCAGTCACGGCCGATCACGGCCCTGCCGGCACTCCCCGCCATCAGCCCACCCGCACCTGCTCAGGAAGCGCCAAGTCCGATCGGCAGCGCAGCGTCCGCTCCCTCCGATCCACCGGCCGGGGCGCCGGCGCCGGAGCTCGCGGGGCCGACGGCAGCGTTTCCCTTCGCCTGGCCGGACGAGCACGCGGCGACGGTGCACTGGCGGTTGGGCAGCGCCGACCAGCGCCGGACGGAGGTGCTCCGCCCGCTGGAGCAGGACGTGCGCGCCGTCTGGTACCGCGCCCACGAGGCAGCGGCGGTCGTCTGCGGCCGGCCACGCTACCAGATCGCCTGGTGCGTGAACGGCTACGAATACGTCGGCGAGGTCGCCAACCCGCGCTCGGAGGCGGACCAGGCGCTGTGCCGAGAGGCGCTGGAGCAGGTGGGCGCCGCGCTGGCGGAGCGCGGCGAGTCCTACCGGCACGCGGTCCTGTTTCCGGCGATTGACGCCGGCAACGCGCGGCTGGCGGCGGTGAACGTGGACGCGCTGCCGCCGCCCGAGCTGGCCGCGCACCTGGGCGAGGCCCTGCGCTGGTACGAGCATCTGTGGACGGCGCACTGGACCATGCCTCGGGAGGGCCCGCTGCAGCGGTACATGCAATGGTATAAGCAGCACTTTGGCGGACCGTTGACGGGGAGCGCCGCGGCTGCTGCTGCACCGACCGGGGCGCCGTCGGAGCAGGCGCTGGAAGAGGAGGCGCGGGCGCTGCTGACCTACGAGCCCAATCTGCTGACGGAGGCTGTCGCCGGGCTCATCGAGCTGGCGCGCACTGTCCAGCAGCACGCTGCCTTGCGGGAGCTCTTCCAGTCCCAGACGGCAGCAGCGGCATTGCAGGCGTTATCCCAGACGCCCGGCGGCGACGCGCTGCGGGCACAACTGGACCGGCTGCTGGAAACGCAAGGGCTGCGCTGCGGGGCGGGGTTTGGGACGGAGCGGATCCAGCTGCTGCCGGGCTGGAGGGAGCAGCCGGCGCTGGTGCTGGAGCTGGTGCAGAAGTACCTGCCGCATGACCTGGACGAGTTGCTACGGGCACGGCAGGCGGCGCTGGCGGAGCGCGACCGGCGCGTGGCGGAGCTGCTGGCACGGCTGCCGGACGATCCGGCGCGGGCGGCCTTCACCGACCGGCTCAGCGCGGCGCGCCGGCAGCAACAGGCGTTCGAGGACCACAACTACAAGATTGACTCGGCGGCGAGCGCGCTGTTGCACCAGGCGATCGCGGCCTGCGCCCGCCGGCTCGTGGCGGCCGGCGTGCTGGCGGCGCCGGACGAGGTGTGGTGGCTGCGGACCCAGGAGATCATGCTTGCACTCGGCGGGCCGGCCGGCGCGGCGGCCGAAGCGGACGCGACGTCGGCCGCCGCCGAAGATGCCGGGACCGGCCGGCCACACTGGCCGGCGCTGATCGCGGCCCGCCAGGCAGAGCACGCGTGGCGCCAGTTGCTCACGCCGCCGCCGGCGCTGGGGAGGCTCAGTGCCGAACCGCCGGCTCCGTTCGGCTTCCCGGCCGGGACAACGCCCCCTCCGCCCACCGTTGGCGCAGCGCCGGCAGAAGTGGCGGAGCTGCCGCCTCACCTGCTGGTCAAGGGCGAGCCCGGCTCCCGCGGTGTGGCCACCGGCCGCGTGCGTCTCGTGTCGCGGGAGGACCTCGTGCCCGAAGTGGCAGCGGGGGACGTGCTCGTGGCGTCCAACGCGGGGCCGTTGTGGACGCCGGTGTTCCCCGTGGTGGCGGCGGTGGTGCTCGATCAGGGCGTGCTCTTCCAGCACGCCATGCTGACCTGTCGAGAGTACGCGGTGCCGGCGGTGTTCCAGTGCAAGGACGCCACGCGGCGCCTACGCGAGGGCCAGCGTGTCACGGTGGACGGGACACGCGGCTGGGTGCTGGCGGCGGA
>CALBSQ010000270.1 GCA_937967325.1 uncultured Chloroflexota bacterium | reverse complement strand
TGCTGGCGGACGCGAGCGCCGCCTCCAGCGCCGTGACGACGGCACGGCCGGCGGGAGCGCCCGGTAATCGCACCAGTTCCAACGATGGATCCATCGACACGACATCGGCTGCCTGGAGCGACAGGACGACATCTTGCCAGAAACGAGCTGGGTCATTGTCTTCGTCACCCAGCCTAACCCAGGCCACGAACCGGCCGCGCTGGGCAAGTGTGGCGCACCAGGCGCTCACCAGCGTCGTCTTGCCCGACCCGGCCGGCGCCGAGACGAGGATCAGCTTGTACCCCGCCGCGGCATCCAGTAACCCCTCCAGCCGCGGCCGAGTGACCGCCGGCTGTCGTGGCGCCGGTGGGGTGAATCGCGCGGGGGAGATCGGCCACGACTGGGGCCACGGGGCGGTGGGTCTCGTCGGTGTCCCGTCGTTGGCGATCCCCATGACACCCCTCTGGCCAAGGCGCGAAATGCACGGATGCCGTGTCCTCTGCCTGCACGATACCGCATGGACCGTCATGCCGTCTGACCCGTGAGGACGCGGCTGGTGGGGGAGAGGACCGGCCCCCGCTCCGCCTTCGGCGCCTCTCCCCCAATTCTGGGGGAGAGCCGCGATGGAGACGTCTGCTGCCGTAGCGTGGCGCACGGTTGGTGGGGGAGGAGGCCCCCGCTCTGGCTTCGCCATCTCTCCCCCAATTCTGGGGGAGAGCCGCGACGGAAACATGCATTCCAACAGTGCTCTGCCGGCAGTTTGGCGGACCGCCCCATTTGGCAGCCTTGATTGCCACCACCGCTCTCCCCCAGAATTGGGGGAGAGATGGCGAAGCCAGAGCGGGGGCCAGGCCACTCCCGCACCAGCCGATCGCACCATTTGGCGACAACCGTATCCCAAGCCAAGGAGGCAACCGCAATGCCCGATACCGCAGCACACCGCCCCTACGGCTCCCCTATTGACGCCTCGTCCGGCCCGCGTCGCTCGCTGATCCTGGCCGGCGGCGGTATGCGCGTGGCCTACCAGGCCGGCGTGGTGCGGGCGCTGTTGGAGGCTGGCCTGACCTTTGCCCACGCCGATGGAACGTCGGGCGGTGTCATCAACCTGGCCATGCTCCTGTCCGGGCTGTCGCCGGAGGAGATGTGCGAGCGCTGGCGGACGTTGAACGCCCGCGACTTCATCTCCTTCATGCCGGCCGAACAGTACCTCAAGGCCCTGGACATGCGCGCGATGGGCAGCGCCGACGGCGTGCGCGACAAGGTATTCCCCCATCTGGGCATCGATGTCGAGAGGATCCGTGCCGCGGACGGTATGGTCGGCACCTTCAACGTCTGCAACTTCACGCGCAAGACGCTGGAGTCGATCCCCAACGACGCTATCGAGCTGGACCTCCTGATCGCCGGCGTCTCTCTCCCCATCTTCATGCCGCCGGTCACGCACAACGACTCCCTATATGCGGACGCGGTCTGGATCAAGGACGCCAACCTCATGGAGGCGGTCCGCCGGGGCGCCGAGGAGCTCTGGGTGGTCTGGTGCATCGGCAACACGGGCGAGTACAAGAACGGCATGTTCGACCAGTACGTCCACATGATCGAGCTCAGCGCCAATGGCGGGCTGTTCGAGGAGTTTGATCGGATTGCTGAGATCAATACGCGCATCGCCAAAGGCGAGCCGGTTTACGGCCACAGCCAGCCGATCAAGCTGCACCTGATCAAGTCGGAGTATCCCTTGCCGCTGGACCCCGACCTCTACTTCGGCCGGATCAGCACCGCCACCTTGATCGACATGGGCTACGCCGATGCCAGCCGCTATCTGGCGGTGGCAGGGTCCGAGGGGCTGCCTTTCCAGCCCGACGTCACGGGCATGCAAGAAGACCAGGCCGGAATCACCTTCAGTGAGACCATGACGGGCGGCTTTGCACTGGGCGCCACAGACCCAGCGGATGGCGATGTGCAGGGCAAGGTGGCGGGAACCGCTATGACGATGCACTGCACCATCAACGTCCACGACCTGGCGCGCTTCGTCGCCGACCCCGACCACACGGGCGGCATCACCGGCCACATCAGCTTCCCCGCCTTCGGCGAGGACATCCCGGCCCAGCGCGGCGTCTTCAACCTGTTCCAGCCCACGGACCAGCCTCAGCACACGCGCATGGTCTACGAGCTGGCCTTCCGACACGAGGGACGGCAGTACTACCTGGCCGGGCGGAAGGAGGTCCGGCACGATCCGCTGATAGACATCTGGCGCGACACCACCACCCTGTTCACTCAGTTGCACGAGGGGCCGCACAAGTCCGGGCCGGTGGTGGGAGCGGGCATCCTGCACATCCAGCCGAACGACCTGGCCAAGCTCATCGCCGCTTTACACGCCACCCACGCCGATTCGCTGGGCGAGCGGGCGCAGGCGATGCTACGATTCGGCAGGTTCTTCGCGGGGGAGCTGTGGGAAACGTATGCGAGGGGGCGAGGGGGCGATGAGGCGATGAGGCGATGAGGCGCAAGGGCGAACCGGGGAGGGGGCGGTCGGCTTAGAGAACGGAGAGATAGTCCCCTCTCGCCGCCGTGTTCCCAGTTCCCAGGCACCCCCTCGCCTCATCGCCTCATCGCCCCCTCGCCCCTTCGCAGTAAGGAGGAGCTATGCCGGCGGATGATGGATCCAACATCGCCATCGTGAGCGACCTGCATCTATCAATGGGCTACAATCCGCGGACGGGCGCCTACGAGCGGCGGGAAGACTTCTTCTATGACGGCGTGTTCGCCCACTTCCTGGACGACCTGCAGGCCCGCGCCGCCCGTGAGGGCCGCAAGTGGCGGCTGGTGATCCTGGGCGATGTGTTCGACTTTCTGCAGGTCGACCTCAACCTCGAGGGGAAGGTCGCCGCGCCCCTGGATCGGTCCACGCCCACCACGCTGGCCCGAATGGACGTGATCGCTCGTGGCCATCCCGAGTTCTTCGAGGCGCTGGGTCGGTTCGTCGCCGCCGGTTTCCCCCTGGACGTGCTGCCGGGCAACCACGACATCGAGATGATCCGCCCGTCCAGCCAGGAGCACTTCAAGCGGCTGCTCGTCCAGGCCAGCGGCAAGGAGGAGGCAGCCGCGGGCGTCACCTTCTACCCCTGGATCTACTACATTCCTGGTGTCGTCTACGCCGAGCACGGGCAGCAGTACGACGACGAGAACTCCTTCACCACGGTGATGGAGCCCTATCCGCCCGACGACGCCGCGAATAGAGAAGCCATCGACCAGCCGCTCGGCTCGTACTTTGTCGAGTATCTCTACAACTACATCGAGCCGATCGATCCCTTCGCCGACAACATCAAGCCGTCGTCGCGGTACATCCTGTGGGCCTTGCGCGCGCACCCGGTGCTGGCGCTCAGCACCATGGGCGAGCACTTTCGGTTGTTCACCAAGGTGTTGGGGCATACCGGGGAGCTGAGCGCCGCCCAAGTCGACCAGCGACGGCAAACGTACCGCGAGCAAGTGCTGCGACCCTACGCGGCCGAGCTGGGCTTGGGCTACGACACCGTGGTTGCCATCGACAAGATGGCGGCCGTGCCGGCGATGTCGAGCAAGATGGGCCAGCTCGAGGTGCTGGTCGGCAATCCGCTGCGCCATCTGGCGCCCACGCTGGCCGCGCTGGTCGCCCTGTTCGTCTCCCTGCGCCGGACGCGCGGGATGAAGCGCTCATTCCTGCTCTTCGCCGTGGCGCTGGCGGCGCTGGCAAGGCGAGAGCGCCGCGACGCTCACCCGGCGACGCAGCGGATGGGCTACCTCCAGCGAGCGGCCGGGCAGATCCACGCCCAGCTGCAGAAGGAGCAGAAGGCCGTGCCGCTGTACGTGTTTGGCCACACCCACAAGGCGGAACAGTTCCCGGTGGGGGGCGACGACCCGGCGCCGCACTACATCAACAGCGGCACCTGGACGCCGCTGGTCCCCGACCCCTACGACCTGCTGGCCACCCGCGACCGCTTCACCCTGGTCCAGATCACGCGCGACACCGCCACCGGCGCGTCGGTCAGCCGCCTGATGTTTTGGAACGACGCCTCGGGCCGGCCGGATATGCTGCCGTTGATGACGGGGTAACGGCTGTTCAGGCGTCCCTTCCGGCGTCGCCGGGCCGCTTCCAGACGCTGATTCTGATCCTCCCTCCAACTGCCAATTCACCCGCGGGCGCTCGGTATCTAGGTCATTTTCATCACCGTGCCGTACCCTCTCTACGCGGCTTTCGGTAACGAGCTGGATGCCGTTGTAACGCGATCTCACCCGTTATTGGTTCCTTAAGCCGAGGCGCGCCGCGCCCTGGAGGAGGAGATCGAGCGGCTGCGGCGCCAATTGGGAGGGCGTGAATGAGCCGCGGCGGGCGGGCAAGCCTTCGTGCGCCCCATTAGTCCAACACAGCGGCAGCCGCGGAGGATTCGCGGTTGAATGTCATAGTCGTCATGAGGACAAGCTATCCCAACCGCAGGGAGAGTCGCCTATGCACTGAGGGACCTTGCATGGAACAGAGGGACACCGTTTTGTGAAAGGTGCGTAGGAGGAACCATGTCGTACGGGAACCGACTTGCTCGAGTGACACTGTCAACGGCGATGCTGTTGGTGTCGTCGCTGATGATGCTGTTGGCGATGCCTGCCACTGCGCTGGCGGCGCCGGCACCGGCACCTCCCTTTACCGAATGTCCCCACGTGGGGAGCGCCACGAGCTGCGCCGTCCTGATCGTCTTCAATGCTGATGGGACGACCACGCTCCTGAACGATCCGAGCGTTACTCCGTTTGACACCCCGCCGGTTGAGGACACGCTCGTTGGGGTGCTCAACAACACGGGGGTGACCATCTCCAATGTCGTAATTTCCTCCGGCCTCGCCATCTTCGGGTTTGATAATGACGGGGTGTGTAACGTCTCTTCCTTCCGTCCGAGCGGCTGTCCATTCGGCTCCACCGGGTACGAGGGACCGAACACCAGCTTCTCGAGCATTAACGGCGCGCGGACCTCCGGTACCGTCAATTTCACCGGCGGCCTGGTCAACGGAGCCTCCGCCTACTTCGGGCTCGAGGAAAGGGTAACCGCGGCGAACATCACGATCCCTGTGGCCAAGCTCACCTACACCGGCGCGACCAGCCAGGATTTCAACGATCCCGCCGCGCTCTCGGCCACCCTGGTCGACGCGGCCACCAGTGCGCCACTGGTGGGGGCCACGATCACGTTCAAGCTGGACGGGCAGGCGCCATGCACGGGCATAACGGACGCCTCAGGCAAGGCCACCTGCAGCGTCACGCCCAATGAGGCAGCCGGCGGCTACTCACTGGTCGTCAGCTTCCCCGGCAACGCCTTCTATCTGCCTGTCACCACGACGGTCCCCTTCACGGTAACCAGGGAAGAGACGGCGCTCAGCTATAACGGCGCCACGACCAGCGACTTCAACGACGCGGCCACGGTGTCCGCGACGCTCACGGAGGACGGCGCCGCGCCAATTGCTGGTGTCACGCTCAGCTTTACGCTGGACGGACAGGCGCCGTGCACGGGCACCACAGATGCTACCGGCAAGGCTTCCTGCAGCATCACCCCCAACGAGGCGGCCGGTACCTACACCCTCACCGCCAGCTTCGCCGGTAACGGCTTCTACCTGCCCGCCAGCGCCACCCCCAATTTCGTCGTGACCAAAGAGGAAACGACGCTCAGCTACACCGGTGACACGCTGATCGCCAATGGCGGGACGGCGACACTGTCCGGTGTCCTGAAGGAGGATGGCACGACCCCGATCGCCGGCCGCACGGTGAGCTTCACCCTCGGCACCGGCGCCAGCGCGCAAAGCTGCAACGGGACCACCAACGCCAGCGGGGCGGCAAGCTGCACCGTCAGCCCGGTGAGCCAGCCGTTGGGTCCGGGCACGGTGGCGGCCAGCTTCGCCGGTGACGGCTTCTACCTGCCGGCCTCGGCCAGCGCCAACACGCTGCTCTTTGCCTTCCTGGCCCAGGGCTCCTTCGTGGTTGGGGACCAGAGCGATACCGGGGCAGTGAACTTCTGGGGCGCCCAGTGGGCAAACAATAACTCGCTCAGCGGCGGCGCCGCGCCCAACAGCTTCAAGGGCTTTGCCAACACCACGAGCACCCCGCCGGCCTGCGGCCAGACCTGGACCACCGACCCGGGCAACAGCTCCGGTCCACCGGCTAGCATCCCCAGCTACATGGCGGTGATCGTCTCGAGCTCGATCAGCAAGTCCGGCAGTACCATCTCCGGCAATACGCCGGAGATTGTCGTCGTCAAGACCGATCCCGGCTACGCGCCCAATCCGGGGCACGCCGGCACCGGCACCGTGGTGGCCGTCTTCTGCCACTAGAGGAGCGGCGGGAGGCGGCAGGCCCGCTTCCCGCCTACCTTCCCACAAGGGCGCTAGCATTCTCCGCACGCATGGACAGTTCCACCGGACGCCAATGAACGTTGAGTAACTATTCGGGAATCGGGCAACCGGGCGCCGTAGGGACAGCCCCCGTGACCGACCCTGTTGCCGCCACCAGCGGTTATCGCCGATAGGTGCGGGCAGGACCAGGGCAGCCACGGGGGGCCGCCCCTACGGATCGCGGGTGAAGAACCGAAACTAAGCTGGCACTGCACAACCGTGCGGCGCACCACACGCCATGGAGGCGCTTGACGCGGCGCGGAAATCTCACTATAGTGTCAGCGTTCCCGACAGACTCCCATCTCTCGGTTGTAGGTTACGGTGATCAACGAATGGGAGGTGTGCCTATTGCTCCTCTATCCCTAGCGCGCAGGTGAGGATGATCTGTGTTCATGTCGGCGACTGACGCCGGCTCTGTGAGCTGGAATAAGTGATGAGTACATCGCGTGAGCGTTGGTCCGATCCATCAGAGCGTGACCAAGTCGAATAGAGGAGAGCAGCCATGGCAGAACAGCAGACACCCGGAGGAGAGGACTTTGTAGCCCGGCTGGTCAAGGATGCGAAACAACCTCCTGAGACCATATTGTTGATGGGATTTCAGGGGGCATCCTCGGAGGAAGGCCACACTCGACTGTATTTTGATGCACAGTTGAGCGACTATGTAGACATCCCCAATACGGCCATTCTGCACACGCAGAGCATTCCGGCAGCACAGGCTCCGTTAGGCGGGAGCTATGTCTGGATTCAGCAGGACGCCCAGGTTCTCCACGGGAAGGCCGGTACGACCCGCCAGACGGCACGGTTCTGGGAAGGCCGCATGTCACAGTGGAGCGCACCGTACGGCGGCATGGGCCAGGCCCAAGCAGGGGCGGGAGCCATAGCACGCCCATTTCCATGCCCGTGCCCGTGCCCGTGCCCGTGCCCGTGCCCGTGCCCGTGCCACCCATGTCCATGTCCCTGTCCATGCCCGTGCCCATGCCCCTGTCCGTGTCACCCGTGTCCGTGTCCTTGCCACCCATGTCCTTGCCCATGCCCATGCATACAGACGGCAGCCGCCTCGGCCCCGTACGGCGCGGCCGCACCTTTTGGGTATGCCGGGCCACAGATGTATCAGGGTGGACCAGCGTACGGCGGCATGGGGCAGCCGCACGCAACGGCTGGAGCCGTAGCGCGGCCATGGCCGTGCCCGTGTCCATGCCCTTGCCCTTGTCCGTGCCCCTGTCCGTGTCCGTGTCCGTGCCCTTGCCACCCATGTCCATGTCCCTGTCCGTGCCCATGCCCGTGTCCCTGCATTCAGTCTTCGTTTAGCACCTACCCGTACGGGTCCTAGCGTCTCGCTATGGGATGGACTGGTCCGGCGACCTGGGGACCGGCGTGGCCGGCGCCGTATGGCGGCATCCGGCCGTCGGGCCGGCAGCGCCGACCTGTGAATGTTCAGTCGGCCCACATCGGGATCATCGAGTTGGGTCGAGTCGGCTGCGGCGCCCTGCTGCGCCTAATGCAGCACGGGGTGCGCAACTTCGCGCTGGCCGACACCCGGCCGGTCCTGGCCGCGGACATTGTCGATAGTCCGCTGTTTGGCTGGGAGGATCTGGGACGGGCGAGGGCCGAGGTAGCGCTCGCCCGCCTCCAGACCTGGGGTCCGCGTACCCACCTGGAGGTCCGGCCGGGGCCGGAGGCTGGCTTTGCCTGGGACTTTGCCTGGCTGGGCGAGTGTGACGCCTGCGTTCTCGCGGCAGACGTCTACGCTCCCCAGTACGCGTTCGCCGTCAATGTCGCCTGCTTAATGCACGGCGTTCCACTGCTGCCCGGGCTCCTGATGGGCGTCGTGGGGCAGCTCGGCCC
>CALBSQ010000269.1 GCA_937967325.1 uncultured Chloroflexota bacterium | reverse complement strand
CCGGACGCGACTGGTAGCCGCCGCCGACGTCAACGCCGAGCGGCTCGCCGGCCTGGGCCGGCGGCGCGGCGTGGAGCGGCTCTATACGGACTATCGGGAAATGCTGGATCGCGAGCAGCTCGACGTGGTGAGCATCTGTACGCCGACCCGAACCCATGGCGAGGTGGCGCTGGAGGTAGCTCGGCGCCCGGTCAAAGGCATCTATTTGGAAAAGCCCATCGCCCAGAATCTCGCCGACGCCGACCGCATGATCGCGGCCTTCCAGGCGGCAGGTATCGTCGTGGCCGTCAACCACGTCCGCACCTGGGATCCGTACTATGATCGCGTCCGCCGCCTCATCGCCAAGGGGGCCATCGGCGCGCCCCACGCCATCATGGCGCACTGGCACGAGGGCGCGGCCTTCGGCGGCACTCACCTGTTAGATCTCCTGCGCTTCCTGCTCAACGCGGAGGCGGAATGGGTGTTCGGCCAGCTCGATGCCGGCGCCGGTCGCTTCGATCCGGGCGCGCGCGGTACCATCGGCTTTCCTAACAGCGTCCAGGTGTACGTGAGCGGCGCCGATGGCCACGCCGCGCCAGCGGAGCTGGACATCGTGGGTACGGAAGGACGCATCCGCATCGGCAACGAGCGCTACCCCGAGCTGTGGCAGCTCGACCGCTCGGGGCAACGGCCCCGCCTCGTGCAACGCGGCTTCCCCGGCGTCCACGACGGCCGCAGCGGCATGCTGCGCGCCGTGGAAGACCTCGTGCGCTGCATAGACGACGGTGGGAAGCCGGCCTCCGCCCCCGTCGACGCCCGCGCGGACCTGGAGATCGCCGTCGCCTTCCACCTCTCCCATCGGAGCGGCGAGGTGGTCCGTCTGCCCGTGGTCGACACGGCCTACGTGATTGAGGACCCGTGGGGACGCGACCGCTGAGGGCCTCTGACGATTGAATCGGCTGCCTCGGCGATACCTCAACCGGAGGACCGCCCAACACCGGCCCGCCGTCCCATCCGCAATCTGGGCCCCGGTATGCCGCTGCGCGGTTTCCCCTGTACGGGTCGCGTGATTCCTCCGGCGTCGGGTGCGTGCTTCCCCGCTGTCGCGACTCGCCCGGTGGCGACAAGATAAGAGTGGCGCCGCGGCACGATCCGGCTGCGTGATGGAATCGCGGCGGAACCGGCGCGGTGGAGGAACATAAATTGGAACGGCCATTGAGATTGTTAAGCAACGCATCGAGCCGCCGCAGCGTGTTGCGCGGCGGGCTGGCGGTGGGAGCGGGAGCCGTTGGCGTTGGGGTGTTGGCCAACGCGGTCCCGGCCTTCGCCGCGGGCGGCGATAGCCAGATCACCCGCGGGGACGTGGCCATCCTGCGCTTCCTGTCGGCGGTCGAGCAGATCGAGGCCGACCTGTGGCAGCAATACAACGAGCTGGGTGGCATCCAGGACAGCGAAGTGCCGGGAGGAAGCGGCAGCATGGCCTACACCAACGCCATCGTGCAGCTCGACATGGACATGCCCCAGTACATCCACGATAACACCGACGACGAGATCACCCACCACGCCTTCCTCAACGCCTACCTGGCCTCGGTGGGCGCCGACCAGGTCGACCTGAAGCGGTTCCGCACCCTGCCCAGCAGCCAGGCGACGGGCGCCCAGAAGGACGCCAAGCGGCTCACCAACCTGATGCAGCTCACCGTGGACACCAGTTGGTGGACGCGCTACCGCAGCAGCACCGGGAACCCCGACCTCGGCGACACCTTCGCCCAGGCCGTCCCGGGCCTCAGTATGGGACAGTTCCCGGCGATCCCCCGCGACGACAACGACCTCACCCCCGGGTTTCATCTCCAGGCCATCGCCAACACGGCCGGCTTCCACTTCGGCTTCATCGAGCAGGGCGGGACCAGCCTCTACCCGGCGCTGGCGCAGCGGGTCACCAACGCGGAGGTGCTGCGCATCCTGCTCAGCCTCGGCCCGACCGAGACCATGCACTTCCAGACCTGGCAGGACAAGGCGGGCAACGCGCCGGCCGGGACCGACCCGACCAACGGGCTGGTGTTCCCGGACCTCAGCCATTCGACCGACGAGAATCTCCAGGCCAACCTGATCATGCCCGAACCGACCGTCTTCCTGCGGCGCTCGTTCCCGGCCGTCTCGATCATCCGCCCGACCGCGACGGAGGGGGCGGCCATGGGGGCGGTGCAGGCCCTGACCGACGACGGGCTGTTCCGCGGCCAGTCGCCGGCCTTCTTCACGACCCTGCGCGCGCTGGCGGAGGCCGCGGACGACGCCCGACGGGGGTATTAGGCGGCCGATTGTGTTGTTTGGCGCCGTCCGTCCCGGGGCCGATCGGTGCGCCCTTGAGGGACGAATCACGCAGGATCGACCGGCCGGGTAGGGGCAGGTCTCTGTGCCTGCCCTGTGGTCCGCACCAGCGGGAGGCGCCGTGCTGGCGGCCACCAGGGCAGGCACAGAGACCTGCCCCTACCCCGACCGCACGAAATGGCCTAACCCATTCAAAACGGCCCGCTAGGCGCCGGCCGCTCGGGCGCCGCGCCAAGCCGCCTGGCGAAGTCCGCAAAGACGGCATTGCTCCAGCCGAAGCCGGCCAGCGAACCATACAGGCCGCCTTCGGCATGCGCGCCAACGTCGACGACGTTGTACTTCTCCCACATCGTGCCGGTGGCGGCGAATATGGCGGCGCAGTTGGTACACCAGGCATGCCGGATGCGTGCCGCGTCGGCGGTGTAGCCGTAGCGGTCCAAGCCCGCGGTCACCAGCCACTGCAGCGGGGCCCAGCCGTTGGGATAGGCCCACTGCCGGCCGGCTCGCTCCTCCTTGGTCGTCACCAGGCCGCCGGGATACTCGAAGCGTGGGAGCCAGTCCTGCACCAGGCGGGCAGCCTGTTCGGGCGTCGCCAGCCCAGCCCACAGCGGGTAGAAGCCGGCGAGCGACGGATGCGGGTTGCGCCGCTCCTGGACCCAGTCGTAATCGAAGAAGAAGCCCAGTTGCTCATCCCACATCAACCGTTGGATCGCAGCCGCCCGCTCCTCGGCGCGCCGTCGCCAGTGCGCCGCCCGCAACGGCGTCCCCAGCAGCTCCGCGGCTCGCGCCAGATCCTGCTCGCGGACGTGCAGGATGGCGTTCAGGTCCACCGGTAGGTGCTGCAGCCAGCGGTCGTCGCAGCGCGTGGAGTGATCCCATCCGCTCTCGCAGGCGGCCAGGACGTCGAGGACGTTGATGTCGAAGTAGCGCGACAGCCCGGCGAACACCTGCCGATAATGGGGCTGCTGCGTGCCCATCCAGACGGACTCGTGCTCCTGCTCCGCCAGGCGCGTCATCCGACGCAGGAAACGATCCGCCTCCGGGTCGCCGCGCTTCCGTAGAACCTCGTAGGCCAGCCAGGTCAGCGCGGTGAAGAAGGGGGGCTGGCTGCGCGACAGAAAGTAGTAGCGGCTGGCGTTGGGGATGACGCCGAAACGGCGGTACAGGAAGGCCAGATTCTCCACCATGTCGACGATCAGTAACTCGTGCAGGGTGTCCACCAGCCCCAGCGCCATGAAGTAGCTATCCCAGTAGTACATCTCCTGGAACATCGCGCCGTCGCTCGGCACGACATATGGCCGGGGCAGCCCAATCAGTGTTCCCTGCTGCCGGGCGTTGTGGCGGATGAGTCGCGGCCAGTAGTGCTCGATGTACGTCAGAACCGGAGTGAAATCCATCGGTGACGCCTCCTTGGTGCTGCGCTGACACGGGAGGATGCGCCCTTCTCGCCATTGTGTCAAACGCAGCACCCAATCTCCTGCCGGAGCAGGCGGCCCGAACAAGCAAGGCGTGACGTAAGCGAGGGATCACTACGCATC
>CALBSQ010000268.1 GCA_937967325.1 uncultured Chloroflexota bacterium | reverse complement strand
CGGGTGACACTCCGTTCTTCAGCAAATCCTTAAGAATTCCAAGGCTTCTCCAAGCAATCGACGCCACCATGCCGTTTGGGTTTGGGTCCGGTGGCGCCGGCAGCAGTTGGAACATCCGGGCACGGTCGGCCCTGGAAGAAAGGTGCAGTCACGATGGCAACCAGCGACGCCGAAGTCGTCAGACAATTCTGGAGCGACGTCAATTCCGGCGGGTATGAAGCGGTCGAACGTCTGGTTGCGTTCGACTACATCGACCGCTTCCCCGCCGACTTCGTCAGCAGCAGCGGTCGGGAGGGACTCCAACAGACCTTCCAGGTGCTACGGCGGGCGCTATCCAATCTGCGCTTCAGCGTCGAGGCCATCATTGCCGAGGACGAAACGGTGCTGACCCGTTTCACGGCGCGAGGCCATCACACTGGCGTCTATATGGGGACGTTGCCGTCGGGAATGCGAATAGAGATGATGGGCCTCTACCTTTGCCGCGTCGATCGGGGATTCATTGTAGAGGGCGGCATGCTCCTCGACGATATGGGGCTGCTCCGGCAAGCTAGGGAACCGGTCGTCGGGCAAGGCTCGGCGGCCTGAGGGAGCGGCCCGGCAACTTGGCGTGCAGCAACAGGATAGATATAAGGAACCTAACGCCGGCTACCATTCTTTCGCTAGCATTACGATGCAGTAGCTGAATCTGGGAGGCGGACGCGTCCGGTTGGCACGCATCGTGACGAGCCGGCGGCATGGAGAGGCGCGTCCAAGCTCGCTGGTTTGCGTTTCCGCTCGTGACGCTGGTCACATAACACGGCTTAGCGGTGCTCATGGTGGGGGCGCATGCCAAAACGGCAACACAGGGGAGCTGGGCGTGATTCGGTAGGCGATTGGCGCGATTGCCGGTTCTTGGAACGCTCGCGGATCGGGGAGTGACTCGCCATGCTGATTACCAGGCTCTCGCTGCGCAACCCGCTGCTGGTGGCGGTGGTGGCGCTCACGCTCATCTGCTTTGGCCTGTACGCCTACTTCACGCTCGGAATAAGTGAGATCCCCAACGTCACCTTTCCCGGCGTCCAGATCATGACCACCGATAGCGGCGCGGACCCAGATACGGTAGAGACGCAGATCACCAAGCCGATCGAGGATGCCGTCGCCAGCTTGCCTAATGTGGACACGATCACCTCCAGCTCGAGTGAGGGCGTCTCGAGCATCTCGGTGCAATTCACGACCGCGGCCAATGCGCAGCTTGTACCGGTCGATGTCGAACGCGTCGTCAACGCCGTGCGGAATCAGTTCCCCACTGGAACCGACGCCCCCACGATCCAGCGTTTCGACACCAGCGCCTTCCCCATCATCATCATCGCGCTGTCCGGGCCACAGTCGGCGAACCAGCTCCAGAGCCTCGCCACCGATCGCCTCCAGAGATCGTTCGAGGGCATTCCGGGAGTCCAGTCGGTCCAAGTCGGGGGCGGCGCCGCTCGGGAAATCCACGTCAAGGTCGACGTCGACAAGCTTCGCGCTTACGGCCTCGGCTTCAACCAGGTCCAGCAGGCGCTGCAGAGCGAGCAGCTCGAATCGCCGGCGGGCCAGTTGACCTCGGCCGACAAGAACCTGAATGTCCGCCTCACGGCGTTGGTGACCCAGCCCGACCAGCTCAAGCAAATCATCGTCGCCAACACCGCGACCGGCCCGGTCTACCTCAAGGACATCGCCATCGTTGAGGACGGCTTCAAAACGACCCAGTCCATCATTCGGGTCAATGGCACGCCGGCCGTCGGCATCACCATCACCAAGCTGGCGAACGGCAACGCCATCCAGATCAGCCAGGCGGTACGCCAGCAGATGGCGCGTCTGCAGCCGACCCTGCCCGCCGGGGCGAAGATGGATATCTACTTCGACACGGCGAACTACACGCAGCAATCGTTCAGCACCATCCGCAAGACCCTGGTCGAGGCGGTGCTGTTCACCGGAATTATCCTGCTGCTGTTCCTCCACACCTGGCGCAGCACCCTCATCGTGCTGGTGGCCATCCCGACATCGCTGCTGACCGCCGTTGGCGTGATGCTGCTGATGGGTATGGACCTGAACCTCTTCTCGATGCTGGCGCTGACGCTGGCCGTGGGTATCCTGGTCGACGACAGCATCGTCGTGCTGGAAAACATCTATCGACACCTGAAGCTGCGCGAGCCCCCGCTCCTGGCCACGATCAACGGGCGTAGCGAGATCGGCTTCGCGGCGCTGACCATCACCATGGTGGACGTGGTGGTCTACTTGCCAATGGCCCTGATTCCGGGCGTTGCCGGCCAGTTTCTGGCGCCGTTCGCTCTCGTCATCGCGGCGGCAACCCTGACCTCGCTCGTGGTGTCCTTCACCCTGACGCCACTCCTGGCCAGTCGCTTCCTATCGCAGTCACACGCGCTGAGCCACGGCAGCGGCCCACTGACGCGGTTCGGACGCTGGTGGGATCGCGGTTTTGACCGGCTGGCCAACGGCTATCGCCACCTCCTCCAGGCGGTGCTCACCGGCAAGCTGGTGCGCATCGGCTCGCGCCGCCGCATCGCCGCGCGTTGGGGAGTGGTCGTCATCGGGATCGCGTCGATTGTGGCAAGCCTGCTCTTCGTGGCGAGCGGGCGCATCGGCATCGACATCTTCCCCAGCGGCGACCAGAGCGAGGTTGACGTGAGCCTCAATATGCCGCCTGCCACCTCCCTGGATCGCACCGGCGCGGTCGCGATGCAGATGGACGCCAAGCTCAGAACCTACCCGGAAGTGCGGGAGGTCTTTACCCAAATTAATAGCGGCAGCGCCGACTTCACGGTCGCGCTCGTCCCTCCGTCTCAGCGAACCCGCAGCTCCGACGCGCTGTCGCAGGCGATCCGCCGTGAGGTCGACCCGCACCTGCCCGGCACGCGCATCGACACCAGTTTGCCGACCGCATTTGGCTTTGGCTTCGGCGGCGGCGCAGCGCAACCGATCCAGGTGACGCTGCGTGGTCCTGACCCGGTCGTGTTAAATCGCCTGGTGGATCAGGTGGAGGCGGCGATCAGGGCCGTGCCGGGTTCGGCCAGCGTGAACAGCTCGAACGACGTGACTCAACCGGAAGCGCTGTTCACGGTGGATCGAAGTAAGGCGGCCGACGCGGGAGTCACCGCACAGATGGCGGCGTCGGCGTTGCAAACGGCGATTAATGGCTCCGTCGTGGGCGAGTTCCGTCAGGCCGGCCAGCAGAACGTGGATATCCGGCTGATGTCGAACGACGCCTTCCGTGCGGCGCCCGACCAACTGGCAACACTGCCGTTGCTATCCAACGGCGGCAGCATCGTGGCATTGGGGCAGATTGGCACGGTTACCTCTGGCGCCGCCCCGATCAATATTCGACATTACAACCGTGCGCGCAGCGTGTCCGTGAACGCTTCGGCCAGCGGACGGCCTGTCGGCACTGTCCAGACCGACGTTCAAGCCGCCATGGCAAAGATTCCGCTGCCTGCGGGCTACAATCTCGAGTATGGCGGCCAGGCGTCAACCGGCATCTCCGCCTTCGCCGACATTTTCAAGGCCCTTGGCGTCGGGATTGTCTTGATCTACTTGCTCATGACGCTGCTGTTCGGCTCGCTCACGCTGCCGCTCGCGGTGCTGATGTCGCTGCCGTTGGCCCTGTTCGGCGCGCTGGGAGCGATGGCGCTCACGGCGACCCCTTTCACCGTGTTCTCCATGCTGGGTTTCTTCCTGCTCCTGGGCCTGGTTGGCAAGAACGCCATCCTGCTCGTGGACTATACTGATACGCTGCGGAAGCGAGGGCTGCGACGGACGGAAGCGCTGGTCGAAGCGGGTCCCACGCGACTGCGACCGATCGTCATGACGACCGCCTCGGTGATGGCCGCCCTGGCGCCGGTGGCGCTGGGACTCGAGCCGGGGTCCGAGCTGCTCAAGGCCGCGGCCATCGTGCTCATCGGCGGCCTCCTCACCTCGACGCTGTTGACCCTCCTGTTCGTACCATCGATGTACACCATTTTCGACGACGTGCAGGAGCTTGTTCTGCGCCTTGTCCATCGCGTCGCCGCGCCGCGCGAGCTGGAGCCCAGTGAGGTAGCCTTGTTGCACAGCCCGAACGGCGCCACAGCCAATGGATTGTCGAAAGCTGACCACACACCAACAGCGCCGCCCGTTTCGGTGGGAAATGATTGAGGAGATTGGACACGATGAAACTGCGCCGCTTACCGGTTATCCCGCTCGCCGTGGCGGTGTTGGTCACCGCCGCTTGTGGCGCCGGCGCTGCGACGCCGAAGGCGACGCCGCAGGCGGCGACGTCCGTCGCGGTGGCGAAAGTGGAGAAAGCCAATGTGCGCCAGGAGGCCTCGTTCACCGGCGACGTCAAAGCGATCGCGTCGGTAGACGTACAACCCAAGCAGGCCGGGCGCGTGCTCAAGTTGTCGGCAACGGTTGGCCAGACGGTGCAGG
>CALBSQ010000267.1 GCA_937967325.1 uncultured Chloroflexota bacterium | reverse complement strand
CCTCTGCTCCCCGGCCCCCCGGCGCGCCAGCGCGAACGCCACCGGAATCTCCTCCTCCGGCTCTTCCGCCAGGGAGACGCGGATGGTGTCGCCGATGCCGTCGGCCAGCAGGCTGCCGATGCCGATGGCCGACTTGATGCGGGCGTCCTCGCCGTTGCCCGCCTCGGTCACGCCCAGGTGGAAGGGGTAGGTCATGCCCAGCGTGGCCATGCGCGCCGCCAGCAGCCGGTAGGCGGCGATCATCACCTTCGGGTTGCTGGCTTTCATGGAGAGGATGACGTCGTAGTAGCCGAGCTTTTCGCAGATGCTCACGAACTCCAGCGCCGATTCCACCATGCCCTCCGGCATGTCGCCGAAGCGGTTGACGATGCGGTCGGAGAGCGAGCCGTGATTGGTACCGATGCGCATGGCAATGCCGCGCTCCTTGCACTTGCGCACCAGCGGTGCGAAGCGCTGCTCGATGCGCGCCAGCTCGGCGGCATATTCGGCGTCGGTGTACTCGCGCACGGCGAACTTGCGCGAGTCGGCATAGTTGCCGGGGTTGATCCGGACCTTCTCGACGTGCTCCGCCGCCTCCATGGCCGCCTCCGGCGAGAAGTGGATGTCGGCCACGATGGGCGCCCGGATGCCCCTTTCGCGGAGCTGCCGCCTGATCACGCCGATGTTGCGGGCGTCCTTGACCGTGGGGGCGGTGATCCGGACGATCTCGCAGCCGACCGCGACCAGCCGCTCGGCCTGAGCGACGGTGGCCTCGGTGTCCAACGTCCGCGTCGTTGTCATCGACTGCACGCGGATCGGGTTGTCTCCTCCGACGCCTACGTCGCCGACCATGACGACGTGCGTGCGCCGTCGCGCATAGTGATAGGGTGAAGGGCAATAGGGTGCTTGCTCACCATGAGGAGCATCACTCCCCCGAAGCGTCGGTTGGGTATCTTGGGCGATGGCGGTCATGGCGGCGGCATCCTCCGTGCTGGCGGCGCACCGGAGCACGCGCCGGTGGGCTCAGCGTGCTCTGCGCCCCTCGCACTGAGCATACCAGCCACGAGGATGCATCAGGACCGGCGATGCGAGAGCCGGTTCGCGTTCTTGATAGACGGCTAACAGGCGTGGTAGGATGCTCCCACCAACGGTGAAGGATAGCCAATGACCAAGGCAACGGCAGAGGAACGAAACCGCCGTGCAGAGCGCCGCACCGCGGGCTTCGCAGTCCTGGACAACAAGGGGCGCTTGGCCCTTCCCAAGGACATTCGCGGAGCGCTCGGGGTTCACGCCGGCTCGACGATGGCCTACGTGTAGGCAGGCACGACGCTCCTGGTGCTGCCTCAAGATGAGCACCTCGCCACGCTGATGGAGCGCGCGTCCGAATCGGTCGCTGTGGCGGGTTTGACTGTCCAGGACTACCTCGACGAGCTGCCGTCCGCCCGCGATGAGCTCGTGCGCGAAGAATACGGTGACGCCTTCGTCCAGGTCATGCAAGACCTGGAAGCAGGCTACAAGGCCATGGCGGCCGACGAGGAGCGCGAGGCTGACGCTCACGAGTGGGCTGAGGGGCTGATCAGAGATGCCCTGGCGTAAGTCAGTCACACGATCCCCTTTCGCGCGGTAGCAAACGCTGCGCCTGGCAGCGGCGCCACCAGATCGCGATGGAATAAGTGTGCGGATCGGATTCGTGGGCGATGCGCATGGTCGCGTGTTCCAACGGTCAGGCGAGTGGACGGCCCCATCCCGTTCAGACTGAACGAGCGCGCAAAGCCTGGTATACTCCGTTGGCAGCCAGGTGGCCTACTGCGTGAATCGTCCCCTGGGGGGGCATGCCGGGTTTGGGGTAGGTCGGTGTTTGGCCGGCTAAACCCTGTCGAAGAATCCCCGAGCTAGCGCGGTGGGCCACCTGGCGTCGTGTTCGGGTAGCGCCCAACGCGGAGCTTCCTCCCAAACAGTCGCAGGTACTGATCGTCGCCGCGACGGAACTTGACCCCCGAATCGCCGGACTCGTCCAGGTAGACGTACATGGTCGTATCGTCCCCCGTTGCACCCGGCGCTACACGGCCTGTCCGGCTTCGACATACCGCTACCCCACACCCGGCGACGACGCCAGGCAGTCAGAATAGGAGCATGGAGGCCACCAGCTACCATGTTGTCCGATATGATCGATGCGATCTTGTTCGACATGGTGGGCGTGCTCCTCGTCCGTGACAACACCTACACCCCGGTCACGAGCGATCAGCGCAAGGCCGAGGCGATCGTTGGCCTGTACAATCACTTCGACGATCGTCGACTGCTCGCTAATGTAAGGGAGAAGTTGTTCCTAACCGACGAGGAGATTGGTCGCGCCTTGCCGCATATACCTGATGGCTATGAGCCGTTCGCCGACCTATGGCAGATCCTCCCCGCCCTGAAGGGACGATGCAAGCTGGCCGTCATCAACAACGGCAACGCGCTGGCCAAGGTGTACTGGGATGCGAAGTTCGATTTCGGGTTGTTTGATGTGTTTATCAGCTCTGCTCAGGAGGGCTTGCGAAAGCCGGATGCTCGCATATTCTTGCTCACTTGCCGAAGATTAGCTACTGAGCCAAAGCGCTGCCTGTTCATGGACGATTCGGAAGAGAACGTCGCGGCAGCGGCGGCCTTGGGGATGGCGACCATCTGGTGGAAAAATATGCACGACGGCCTCGCCGAGTTTCGGCGCTTTTTAGGCGCACCGTAGGACGCCGCGTCTGTGACAGCGACCAACAACGCGTAACTTTACGCGGTTAGGAAGTACGTCGGTGGCGGCAGATCGCCGGTCAGCGCTCGCGCTCATCGAGAAGACCAAGCGGCGCCTGCCGCTCTCGCCGGATGAGCTGCGGTGGCTCGTGGGGAGCTACGTGCGCGAGGAGATTCCCGACTATCAAGTGGCGGCGTGGCTGATGGCGGTCTGCCTCAACGGGATGACCACAGGAGAGACCGTGGCGCTCACGGACGCGCTGGTGGCGACTGGAGCGCGCCTGGACTTGCGCGCGCAAGGCATTGAGGCGGTCGATAAGCACTCGACTGGGGGAATCGGCGACAAAACGACGCTGGTGCTCGGCCCGCTGGTCGCTGCTGCCGGACTGACCGTCGCCAAGATGTCCGGCCGTGGCCTGGGGTTCACCGGCGGCACGCTGGACAAGCTGGAGTCGATCCCCGGCCTGCGCGTGGACCTGTCCATAGACGACTTCCTCCGCCAGGCGCGCGAGATCGGCCTCGTGATTGCGGGACAGACCGCTGACCTTGCCCCCGGCGACGGCAAGCTCTACGCGCTCCGCGACGTCACCGCGACCGTGGATTCCATCCCGCTCATCGCCGCGTCGGTCATGAGCAAGAAGATCGCGGCCGGCGCCTCGTCCGTGATCCTCGACGTCAAGACGGGCGGCGGCGCATTCATGGAGCAGCCGGAGCAGGCGCGTCAGCTCGCTCAGACCATGCTCGCTATCGGTAAAGCCGCCGGGCTGCGGGTCGCCGCGGCGATTACATGGATGGATCAGCCACTGGGGCTGGCAATCGGCAACGCGCTGGAAGTCGCGGAGGCTGTGGCAACGCTGCGGGGCCAGGGTCCGGACGACCTGCGCGAGCTTTGTCTCCGCCTGGGCACAGAGCTGCTTCTGCTTGCCGGGGCAGAGTCGGAGGCCGCTGCTGCCCGGTCGCGCCTGGAGGAGGCGCTCACCTCCGGCGCGTCGCTGGAGAAGCTGCAGGCTATGGTCGCGGCACAAGGGGGCGATCCGCGCGTCATGGATGATCCGCGCTTGCTCCCTCAGGCTCCCGTCCAGATCTCGGCGCCGGCGCGGCGAGATGGCTACATCCAAGCGATCGCCGCGCGCGACCTGGGCTATGCCGCCATCGCGCTCGGCGCCGGCCGGTCACGCAAGGGAGAGCAGATCGACCACGCCACCGGATTCGTCCTGCACGCGAAAGTGGGCACGCCGGTGGCGGCGGGTCAGCCACTGGCGACCGTCCACGCCCGCACCGCCGAGGCCGCGGAGCGCGCCGTCGCGGCCGTCGGAGCCGCCTTCGCGCTGGACGACAACGCACCGCCGCCGCGTCCGCTGGTCGCCGAGGTGATCCGTTAGGCCCCTGCCTCGCTCTGTTCAGAGCGCTAACCGAACCCGTCCTCGCCGTTCGTCCGAATGGGACGCGTGGTGTTGCAACCGCATTGCAAGCCGTCGTCGCGGCAGCCGACAGCGGCGGGACTGCCGGTATACTGCGGCGGCGATCAGCTTGTCGCGCAGCGATGGGGCGGCGATTTCTGTGACCATTCTGCTCCGGCTGATGGGCTACCTGAAGCGGCACGTCCCGGCCAGCATCGGCGTCTACGTCAGCCTGGCGGTGCTGACCGCCGTCAACCTGGCCGTGCCCGTGCTCATGAAGAACATCGTCGACCGTGGCATCCTGCACGGCGACTATCAGTTCGTCGAGGGCATGGTCCTGCTGATCGTCGGAATCACGCTGGCCAAGAACCTTTTTACCTTCCTACAAGGGTACCTACTGGAGGTTGTGTCGCAAGGCATCGCCTTCGATCTGCGCAACGAGCTTTACGAGCACCTGCAGAACATGTCGTTCAGCTACTACGACCAGGCGCAAACGGGCCAGCTCATGACCAGGGCGACCAGCGACGTCGATCAACTGCGCTTCTTCATGGGGCGCGGTCTGCTGATGGGCGTCACCACCGTCGTGATGCTGGTCTTCATCGCCGTGATGCTCATCCGGCTAGAGCCGTTGCTGGCGGTGTTGTCCCTGATCACCGTCCCTGCCCTCATCTGGGTGAGCATCAGGTTCGGCACCATCATCCAGCCGGTCTTCACCAAGATCCAGCAGCAGTTTGCCAGCGTGACGACCGTGCTGCAGGAAAATCTGGCCGGCATCCGCGTGGTCAAGGCCTTCACGCGAGAACCCTACGAGATCGCCAAGTTCGACCGCGAGAACGACCAGCTCTTCGAGATCAATGTGACGGTGACGAAGCTGTTTGCCGCCTTCATGCCGGTCATGGGATTGGTGGCGGGCATCGGTACCATCATCGTGCTCTGGTATGGCGGGCAGCTGGTAATTGATGGTCGCATGAGCCTCGGCACGCTCGTAGCCTTCAACACCTACCTCGGACTCCTTGTGATGCCGGTCAGCATGGTGGGCTGGGTCATTCAGAGCCAGGCGCGCGCCATCGCCTCCGGACGACGCGTCTTCGAGATTCTGGATGTCCAGTCCGACGTGCAGGAACGAGCCGGCGCACTCACGCTGCCGCCGCTGCGCGGCGAGGTGGAGTTCGACCACGTCGGGTTCCACTATCTGGCCAATGAGCCGGTCCTGCAGGACGTGTCCTTCACGGCGGCGCCGGGCGAGGTCATCGCCCTGCTGGGCGCCACCGGCTCCGGCAAGAGCACCATCATCAACCTGCTGCCGCGCTTCTACGACGTCACAGCGGGCCGCATCCTGGTCGACGGGCACGACGTGCGGGACATGACGATCGAGTCGCTGCGCCGCCAGATCGGCATCGTGCTGCAGGAGACGACGCTGTTCTCCGGCTCGATCCGCGAGAACATCACTTACGGTGTGCCCGACGCCACCGATGAGCGGGTCGTCGCCGCCGCCACCGCCGCCGTCGCCCACGACTTCATCGGCGCCTTTCCGGAGGGGTACGACACGCCAGTTGGTGAACGCGGCGTCACCCTCTCTGGCGGGCAGAAGCAGCGCATCGCCATCGCGCGCGCCCTCCTCATGGATCCCCGCGTCCTCATCCTGGACGACTCGACCTCCAGCGTCGACGCCGACACCGAGTCCCAGATCCAGGAGGCGCTCGCCGTGCTGATGAAAGGCCGGACCACCTTTGTCATCGCCCAGCGCTTGACGACGATCCGCGACGCGACGCAGATACTCGTCCTGGAAGGCGGCCGCATCGCGGCGCGCGGTACGCACCTCGAGCTCCTCCGCGAGAGCGAGCTCTACGCGCAGATCTACGACTTGCAGCTCGCCCCATCCCACCTTCGGCCGAGCGGCCCGGTTAGGAGGGGATCGTGCAAGGCTCTGGTTTCATGGGCGGCCTGTCCACCGTGCGGGAAGACGGCAAGGCTTTCGACCGCCGCATCTTCGGCCGGCTGTTGCAATACTTGCGACCGTACCTGGGCAACCTGACGCTCGCGGCGGTCATGTCGGCGATCGTGTCGGCCACGGGATTGGCACAGCCCTACCTCGTAAAGGTGGCCATCGACAACGACATTGCCAACAAGGATCTGCGCGGTCTGACCGTCGTTGCAATCCTCTTCGCTGCCACCTTTCTCATCGCCTGGGGCGCCGGCTACGTTCAGACCTACCAGCTCTCCTGGACGGGACAGAAGGTGCTGGCCATCCTGCGCTCCGAGCTGTTCAAACACTTGCAGCGGCTCAGCCAGAGCTACTACGACAAGAACGAGGCCGGCG
>CALBSQ010000266.1 GCA_937967325.1 uncultured Chloroflexota bacterium | reverse complement strand
CTGCTCCCCGGCCCCCCGGCTCCCGTCACCGCGCTCCCGTCGCAAGGTGCAGCACGGAGTAGATCATCCAGCCGAGCGCCACGCAGGCTGGAACCGTCACGACCCAGGCGGTGACGATGCGGCCGGCCACGCCCCAGCGCACCGCGGAAAGCCGTTTCGTGCTGCCCACGCCGAGGATGGCCGAGGAAATCACGTGGGTCGTCGATACGGGAATGCCCAGCCGGCTCGCCAGCTCAATCACCGTAGCAGCGGTCGTCTCCGCGGCAAAGCCGTCGATGGGGCGCAGAGCGACGACCTTGAGCCCCATCGTCTTGATGATGCGCCAGCCGCCGGTCGCCGTGCCCAACCCCATCGACGTGGCCGCCGCCAGAATGACCCACACCGGTACGTGCCACTGGCTGCCGGACCAGCCATAATAGCTGGCCAGCGCCATGGTCAGGATCCCCATCGTTTTCTGGGCATCATTGCTGCCGTGGCTGTAGGCCATGTAGGCCGCCGACAGAATCTGCAGGCGCCCGAACACATTACCGACTAGGGTCGGGCGCGCCCGCGCAAACAGCCACAGTAGCGCGAACATGAGCGCGAACGCCGCGACAAATCCTTCGACGGGTGAGAACACGAGTCCCTGGAAGACCTTCGAGACACCGGGCGCCTGGATGGAACCCCAGCCGGCGACGGCGACGCCGGCTCCCACGATGGAGAACACCAGGGCGTGGCTGGAGCTCGACGGGATGCCGTACCACCAGGTGATCAGGTCCCAGATGATCGCCGACAGCAAAGCAGCGATCACCACGAGCTGGGTGGCGTCGGCTTGGGCAACGATGCCCTTGCCTACGGTGGCAGCCACTGCCGTGCCGGTGAACGCGCCGACCACATTGAGGATTGCCGACATTGCTACGGCGACGACCGGCGGGAGCACGCGCGTCGCGACCGACGTGGCAATGGCATTGGCCGTGTCGTGGAAGCCATTGATGAAGTCGAAGACCAGGCCGATGACGACGATCAGGATGAGCGTCGCCAGCGCTGGGTCAGGCATACTTGGTGCGGATGCCTTCCAGCGTATTGGCCACAGCCTCGCCGCGGTCGGTCGACTCCTCTAGCAGCGCGTAGATCTCACCCCCAGCGAATGGCCTTGACGAGAGCAGTGACGTCACTCGCACCATCGTAGAGGCCGGCCAGTGCGCGATCGAGAACGTCGTCGCCTTCATCTTCCAGGCGGTTAACTTCGACGATGTGGCGCAAGAGCGTTTCGCTGTTCCGCTCGTGCTCCAGCAGCGCCACGGCCTGCCCGATCACGACCGCCTGCTCGCAAATTATCCGCGCCAGGAGCTGCGCCAGCTCCGTTGGCTGGTCAATCCGATACAGTCGCAGCCGGCGGGCAACCTCCTCGATGTAGTCGATGAAGTCGTCCAGCTTGCCGGCCAGGTCGTGAATGTCTTCGCGGTCCAGCGGCGTCACGAAGGTGCTGTTCAAGGCGTTGTAGAGCTGATGGGTGATCTCGTCGCCACGATGCTCCAAGTCGCGAATACGGCGAGTCCGGCGCTCCACATCCTCGTAGCGCTGGAAAAGATCAAGCAAGAGCTGCGCCACCTCGACGGCATTGCTCGAGGCAGCACGAAAGTACTCAAAAAAGCGCGCGTCCCGCGGCAACAGCTTCGCCAGCACCATTGTCGTTGCCTTACAGCGTGACGGTGATCCCGCGCTCGTTGCTCTCGTAAGCCGCCAAAGCTGTACGGACCGCGGCAATGCCATCATCCGCCGTGACGAAGGCCGGCTCTTCCCCGCGGGCTGCCGCCAAGAAGTGAGCAGCCTGTTCTTTGTTGTTGTCGGTGGGCGGAATCGTGATTATTTGCGGTGCCGGGTCGCCACTACGGTAGGCGATCACGTCGTCGCCGCTCAGGTCGATCGTCCCCTGCTCGCAGATCATGTGGAAGAGCAGCGTGTAGCGCGGCGGCCAGGTCCAACTACACTGTAGCGAGGCCATACCGCCGTTCCCTAGCTGGAACAAGGCGATGGCGTTATCCTCGGCGTCGCCCTGCGTGAGCTTGAGACGCTTCGTCTGCGCCTGCGCCGACGATATGCTGCCGCCGTACCAGCGAAGCATATCGAGCATGTGGACCCCGTTGTCGATGAGCGTCCCCCCACCCGACAGCTCCTTCTTGGCAAACCACATGCCGCCGAGCCGCGCGAAATCACCGTGGCCGATGGCGATGCGGCACACCAGCAGATTGCCGTAGTCGCCACCATCCAGCAGCTCCTTGCCCTTGGCGAACTTGCCGATGAAGCGGTGGTTGAAGCCGATGTAGAGCGTCTTGCCCGTGCGTTGCGCGGTCGCTTTCATGCGCTCGGCATCGGCCAGCGTTGTGGCCATCGGCTTCTCGCAGAGCACAGCCGCGCCGGCCTCCAGAGACTGGATGGTCAAGGGAGCGTGCAAAAAGTTGGGCGTGCAAATGCTCACCGCGTCGGGACGGACGGCGGCGAGCATGGCCCCGGCGTCACCGTAGGCCGCGCCGAAGCCGTGCTGCTCGGCAAACGCTTTGGCACGACCCTCTTCCACATCGGCCACAGCCACCACCTCAGCTTGCTCCGCGTTGGCCTTGTAGGCGTTCGCGTGCGCCCGCGCGATGTTGCCGGTCCCGATAATGGCCACTCGCTGCTTCGCCGCCATCGTGATTCACTCCTCTGATCCCAACCGATTTCGCGGACATCATACCGCGTCGGCCGCGCGAGCAAGGGCCGCGATATTCACACGTCGAGATCGTTACCGGGCGGCCGACGGCTCACGCACGGGAGCAGGCCGCCGAACGGCCCAGTACTTTGACAGCTCGATATAGTCCGGCTACCCTGCCTCACTGTCGGCTCTTGGTGGAGGTTGCGCGGGATGGTCATACCGGCTGCCACCGACGAGTCCCCTTTCGCCTTGCTCCTCCCTATCCGGCCCATTTCATCCGGTTCGGGCGGCAAACAGAGGTTTCAGGAGCGGATTCGCGCCGCGGCAACGGAGGCTTTCGGCGGCAGGGCGCGACTCAGGGGCAGCCTCTACGCCCGCATCACCTACTTGCACCTGCAACCTGCTATGCAGGACGTCGACAACCTCATCAAGCGCATTCTGGACGCGATGAAGGGGATCGTCTTCGACGACGATGGCGAAGTGCGTCAGTGCCTGGCAGAGCGCATTGCCGTCGCCGACCGCTTCACCATTGCCGAGCGGCGCCGACCATCGGGGATCGTCGATCGGTTGCTCGAGTTCCTGGCAGAAGGGCAACCGCACATCACGTACATTGAAGTAGGCCATGCAGCGAGGCAGGCCCTATCGTTCGGGCCGATAGGGGAGGAGGAACAATGAGCGCGGCACTCGACTACCTGGAAGCGGAGGAGCGGGAGCAACTCGCGGCACAGCTACGGCAGCAGGGGTTCACTGTCGAGGAAGATTATCACGCGGGCGATCAAATCATCGATCTAATAGCAAGCAAGGGGGGTGAGCGTATCGCCTTCGAGGTGAAGGCGCGCCCCAACCTGCGTAACGATCTCCGGCAGCTCCGGGAACTGCGCAGCCAAGCTTTCCACGAAGGGATCACCGAATTCCGCCTGGTCGTGGTCAGCCCGCCCCACCAGACGAGCGTATCTATTCCCGGGTTGGAGCGACTGCTCGCCCGTCGAATGCAGGACGCCCCGCCGGGGTCACTGCAACATCTATCGCCCAACGTTCTGATCGAGTCCGTTGGCTCCCTGGAGATCAGCGCGATCAGCGTCACAACGGAGGGCATCGACCTCACCGGAACGGGCGCCGTCGAGGTGGCGATGGGGATTGGCGGGAGCCGGGATGAGGCACAGATCCCCGATACCTTCCCATTCCGCTTCCACATCCTCCTCGGGCACGACCTGCGCTTGCTTCGGGCGGACGAGCTGGATGTGGACGTATCCAGCTTCGAAGAGTAGCCATCCCATCACGGGATCGGCTGCGGATCTGGCGTGAAAGCCGACGCCGGAAAGAGGACGAGCTGCTTGGCCAGGTCGCCGGCATTAGCAACGGTAACGTCACCCGCTTTCGCCCAGGGTGTATCCGATGTCCAGAGCTGCAGAACCGCCCGCTGGCAGCGCACGACGATAACCGAGCCTTCATCGACGGGCACGGTCATGGGCAGGCCGTACATAGTCACGGCATCCGGCGTAGTGGCGTAAGCCGCTTGTAAGGTTGGGTTTGCCGCCAAGAGGGCGTCGTGGCGGGCTACCACGTCGGACCAGCTCAGCCCGGCGTCGGCGTCGGTGGAGAGCGGCGGCGGGATGAGCAGCGCCTGCAGCGCGCTGTCCAATCCTTGGTCGTGCATGAGGTCCAGGGTGTTGAGCACCTGCACGCTGCCGTCCTCGTCGTGATACTGCAGCACCAGCTTCTGGAACACCTGGGTGACGCGGCCATCAAAGACGACGCGTTGGGAGATGGGGTAGCCGGCGACACCCGGGCCGCCCAACGCGGCCAACGTGGTTGAGAACGGGATGTTGTCGTCGTCAGCCACCAGGAATCCGAGACGACCCTTGCCACCCTGCCCATTGCCTTGCAGGTAGAAGTGGCCGTGTGGGACGGGGAAGTCGAGCCGTCCGGCAAACGGGTTCGAGCGCAGGCTGCCCGGGTTCGACGGCAATCGTTGTGCCGCGACCAAGGGTCTGGACTCAGCCGCTCCAGTCTGCATGTTGCCTGACGTGTACTTCCGACCGATCAGCGGCATCCCATCCCAGAACGGCACATCGGCAAAGGCGATCGGCACGCTCGGGGTTACCCGATCGTAGAGGCCGTAGCGCTCGACGGCGAAATGCAGATGCGGTCCACCCGAGAAACCGGTCGTGCCGCTGTAGGCGACCGGTTGCCCGCGGACCACGCGCTGGCCCGGGTGTACCAACACGCCGTCGTACATCAGGTGCAAGAACAGTGACTGCGTCCCGTCGCCGTGGTCGATCACCAGGTAGTTGGCCAGGTAGCCGTTGTAAAAGTTGTAGCCGCCGGAATTGGAGTCGCTCTTGGCCATCAACACGACGCCGTCACGCGGCGCGAGCAGCAGGCTGCCCTCGGGCATACTGAAGTCCCAGGCATACGCCTCAGCGCCATAGTGATCGCCCGTGACGCTGCTGTTCCCCTGGATGACGCGATACGTGACGCCGGCGGGCCAGGGCAAGTAGAAGGGGCTGTCGTTGTATGGCCCGCCGGATGGAGAGCCGAGGAGCGTCTCAGAAAACAAGCTAGGCAAGAAGACGGCGAGAAAGGCGAGCGCTACGTTCATCGGCGTTCCAGGTCCACGAGATCGAAAATCGTCCGCACGTGCTTCGCCGGCCGGCTCCGCGGCGGAACGACTGTTTCTATCATACGGCGCAATTCGTTGGCGCTCGCGCCACCGTGCGACGCTCGGCAACCCGCGGGGGTTCTTGGCGCTCGCGACCTTGGCGTCGGCGCAATCCGCGATGCGCAGGCACGATCTCCGAGCAGCCCGCCGCGCCACCCCCGATCGCCCTCGTATGATTCTGCTCCTTCAGTTCACCGTCGCACCCAGTCCTTAATGTGCACCCTGGCGGCGGGTATACTGTCGCGTGGGTTGGTCCCATCGCGACGGCGGAAGGAGGGCGCCTGTGGTCACGGTGCGCGTGGACGAGCGGTATCGCATTGTGCTGCCGCGGGAGGCGCGGGCCAACATCCAGCCCGGCGACGTGCTTGTCTTCGAGGAGCGCATCGAGGGTGGCGCCGAGGTGCTACGCTTCGCGAAGGCCCTGAATCCCTTCGACGCGCTGGTCAAGATGGGGCGCGAGGAGACCCGTCGGGGCGCTGAGATCCCGCTGGAGGAGTTCGCCCAGGAGCACGGTCTCGACCCGGCCGCGCTCCGGTTGCAGCGCGACGCCTGGGCGGCGCTGGCAGAAGCGGCCATCGCCGAGGATAAGCGTGGGGAGACGATCAGCCTAGACGACTACGCGAAAAAGCACGGCATCGACCTCGCCACCCTGCCGGCCGATGCCGCCGAGTAGCCCCTTCGCCCTGGCCCTGACCCGCGCCGCAGAGAAGGATCTGGACGGTCTGCGCACCTACCACCGTAAGGTGCTGGGCGCGCTGCAAGCGCTGCGCACAGCGCCATACACGGGGCATGCGCTCGCCGGCAACTTGAAAGGTGTGCGGTCGCTCGAATTCTCGCTGCCGGGCGGGGTCCACTGGGCCGCAAACGTGGTCGACGGGAGCCGCATCCGCTGCCTGGCCATCGCCGTCGGTCCGCAGGAGAACTTCTACCGGCTGGCGGAGCGGCGATGCGCCGCGCCCAGGCGAGGCATGGCTGGCGACTCGAAGCCGTCTCGTGAGCAGTAGCCTTGACGCGCCCTCGGTCGTCTGGCGCGGTACGCAAGGTCGCCGACCAAGGGCCGACGGCGGAGTGCCCGCATGCGCATCAGGATGCCCCGTTGGCCCCGTCGTTGGCCGCAGCAGGGTAACCTTTGGCTATGCTCGGTTGACGTCTTGCTCACGGAGTCGCGGCTACATTCGCAGACTGGCGCATTGTCGAATTTTCGTAGAGCGACCCTGTCGCAGCCAACTCATGCAGCTGGCCCCAACTCCCGACGCCAGCGCGGGCGAGCACTGTCCCATCGCCAGCCATGGCGAAGGCAAATGGATGGACACGGTTGGCAAACGCCTGCTGACCTGCGCCGTCAGGATCAAGGAACGCACGCACGTCGCGAGGAATCAACATGGCGGCATACGCCTCGGCCGGTCGGCGAGCACCCCCGATGATGGCAACAACCTCCCAGTGTCGGTCGGCCTGCTCGACCGCTGGTCGCAGGGCGGGCGCCAGCGCGGTGCAGCCGCCGCAGGTCGGGCTCACGAAGATCACGACCCGGTCGCGGCCGTCCCCGACGACCGCAGCCGCGCCGCCTTACCCGACACCGGGCAGCAGGACCTGAGGCAACCGCGTGCCGACGGCCACCCCGTGTGTCGGCACGCGCCCCCCAGCGATGCGGGCCAGCACCCGGGCCATCCCCAGGACTAGGACCCCCTCGGCCACCACCAGACACAGGGCGACCACGGTCGCCGCATGCCACCACCCGTCCGCCCCATCGCCCCGCTCCCTCCAGCTAGCACTTGCTCCCCCGGCGCGCCGCCGGAATCCGCCAGGCCGAGGAGAAAGGCCAGCCCCCGATCCCCGAGCACGAACGCCGCCGCCAGTACTCCCGCCAGCACGAGCGTGGCCGCGGCCAGCCCGGCATCATCCTGGGGCCACTGCAGCGGGCTCGCATGCCTGGTACCCGTTGTTATCATTAGCCACCCGGCAGGCGCCAACAGACACAGGTCGCGCACGAGCGGCAGCCAACCGGTCCGACTGCGATCTTGACTCGCACCGAAGCAGTTACAATTGGCCGACCGACCTTGGATCATCACCGCTACGGTGGCTACGATGAAACTCGACAACATGAGTACGGCGGCGCCTTCAGCAACGACCAGGAGAAACCCGCTGAGCAGCAACAATGCCGCGCTCAACTCGACCAAGGGCAGTAACCAGCCGTATATTCTCCCGAGTGGGGGCGGCAAGACATGATATTCGAGCACCCCGCGCACGAAAGCGGCCGGGGCACGTAATTTGGTCGCAGCGGCGATGAGAAAGACGAATCCTAGTGCCAATCGCAAGGTGAGCTGGGATTGTGCAATGGTCCCCACCATAATAAGCGCGCGCTCCCCGTTGACCAGATAGAGACCGCCTAGAAATGAAGCGACCGCGTCGCCGATTCCGCTGCTGTTGTCTCGTATGACTACAGCCTACGGCGTGTGCCTCGTCTTCGTAACTGTGATTCTTAACGATTCTTGCCCTGGGAATTCCTACAGGGACGAAACGCGATGGCATCTATTGCCCACCATGCTCTGGCAGCCCGCCCAATGAAGCGCTACCTGGATCAGGTCCGGTTGCGAACCCATCTCGAGTTTGTCGAGCGGCTTGCCAAGGTATCCTGTCACGGCACGCTCGCTCCGTGTTAGACAGCGAAGGAGCGTATAAAAGAAGGGCCCGGCGCTGCGGACCGGGTATCTTCAACTGGGGTCCGCCGCGCCCCTCCCTCGTGCTTAGCGACGCCCAGGGGCCCGCGTCGGGGAAGGGCCGCCGCCGGAGACTTCTACAGCGGCGTGCTCGAAGATTGAGCTTTCATGTACCTCTTCCTTTCTTGAGGAGGGGAATAGCCGCAATGTTGGAACCACCCACGCGCATCCTGAGCTGTGATGATGAGCAATGCCTGACCAATAGCTTCTTGCAGCGCTTCTGGTGTTCTCGCGCCTGCCCGCCGTAATGCTGTTTTGAGCTTAGAGAAGGCTTCTTCAATGGGGGGAGAGATCCGGCGAATAGCCAGGTAAGAAGAGGAGTTGGCAGCCTTTTTCTTCGATTGCCTGCTTGATCCATGCACCTTTGTGCGCCTGGAGATTGTCCATGACCACGATCTGCCCCGCGCGGAGACCGGGAGCCAGAACTTGTTCGATATACAACTCAAAGGCGGTGGTATTGGCTGATCCCTCCAGGATCATGGCAGCTCCCATGCCATCCAGAGTCAGGGCGGCGATCAGCGTCGTATTCTTGCCGCGGTTGCGCGGAACGCTTCCTCTGGCACGTTCCCCCTTGGGCGCTTGCGCATACAGGGGCGTCAACACAATGTTGGCACCGCACTCATCAATAAAGACCAGATCTGCTGTTGGAAGCTTGCTCGCGTTCTCTCGCCATGCCGCTCGCTCTTTTTCATTCCGCTCCGTCGCCCCCAATGCCTTTTTTTTCGTGTCCAGCCCAGCCGCTTGATGGCCCGACTCATTGTCCAGCGGCTCACGCGTTCACCGTGGGTTTGCTCCCACATCGCACAGTGTTGCTCCAGCGTGGCGTCAGCATGCGCCTGTACTTGGGGCAGTACGTTCGCTTCCACTGGTGCTCGTTTCTTCGGAGGACGACCAGGAATCGCGTTGGGACGCACATGCCCTTCTTCTCGCCATTGCTTAATGTACGGTTTGAGCGTGGCCAACGAGATGCCAAAGAGTTGCACAATCTCGGCTCTGGGACGACCCTGGTCCACGGCCCGTAGAACACGCTCACGTACATCTTGAGAGTATGCTTTCATCAGTTGGCTCCTGCAAAGGAATGAGAAGGAGCACGCGAGACAGAGATGGCGCGCCGGGAGAGCCTCTACGCCCCCTTAGCCAATCTCCCCCATCTCCACGGCCTGGTGAAGAGGATCACCAGCAGAGCAGCCCCCATGCCCACGAGAAATGGACCCACGCCAATGACATTCGTCTGACCCCACACGAACAGCGGGGTCGCCGCAGGGAACAGACGCCATGCCCCGATGACGCCGAACAGCAGTGCTCCAAGGTTAGTGCCCAGCCGCAGCCCGCGTCCGACATGGAAGCGGGAACCTTGCTGGGTACTCCAGTCAGAGGCAATGTTCCGGGGGAACCGCTGGAGGTGCGCGAGGCTATGGACAGCGATGAGTGGAAGCCACAGCAGCGCACTGAAGCCGTGTGTCAGAAGGAGCGGCTGAAGCGGGCCGGTCACGAGGAGTCCGATCCCACTGCCAACCATGACCAGGGGAGGCGGCCCCCGACGCACGTAGGCGGGGGCTCTGGTGTAGTAGCGCAAAAACCGCCAGCCCGTTGAACCCATCTTCACCAGGAGCGGGCCAGCAAGCAGGACGCCAATAACTGTATGGGTCGGGAGCCAGATGTGTAAGAACGCCGAGGTTACCAGTTCCATGATGATCAGCACCAGGAGCACCAGGCTGACCAGCGCCGTGAGCCGCTCATTGCCGATCACTCCCATGTGCTTTTCCTCATCCGTGTGCTCCAGATGCATCACTTTGGATGGATACTTAGGAAGTTCGTTTCCAGATGGACGTGCAGGCATGATGCTTCCATTCCGCTGTTACGCGTTGATATCCTGCCGTCGGAAGGCCACGAAACTTCCCACGATAAAGACCGTCATCCACAGAGCCGCGGCCAGCAGGGCAGCGGCGTAGCCCTGAGGAGGAGTGGGACCAACGTCGGTGGGAAACACCGAGCCGGGCAAAAAGTTGAAGGTGCGGATCGGGAACCACCGGGACCCTGATTGCCACACCATCGCAATGATGCCCTCCGGGACGAGGACATAGGCGAGGGCGATTCCACTGGCGATGGCAGTGCCGCGCGTCAGGACCGCGATCAGCATGCCAAGCAGACAGACGCCGATGAGACAGAGCACCTCGTTGCCAAAGAAGGCGAGCCAGGCGGAGAGCCCTGCTGACGAGGTCCAGGCAGCGGTCCGGACTCCTTGTGCGTGGGCGACGACGAGAACGAGCACGCTACTTGCAACCAGGGTCAGCGTCATGGAACAGAGTACAAAGAGCAACAGTGCCAGCATCTTGCCGGCGAGCAGCCGCAGACGGCGCGGCTCGCGCACCAGCAGGTTGCGCCAGGTGCCCTGGGACCACTCGGCGGCCAGGTTCGCCGTGACGATGATCAGTGCGACGACAATGATGAACGAACGCGCCTGTCCCACCACCGTAATCAGCCCCAGCGGGGTAGGAAAGGCGTGGGCGAGGGGGTCTACCTCCCGGCCGGTGGCGCCGGAGGTAATTTGATGGAAGGTCAGGTAGGCAAAAAAGGCGCCGACAACCACCATGATCCCTGTCCCGGCGAACATACTCCAGCGGCGACACTTGAGCGCCTCACTGCGAAACGCGCGCAGGAGGGGAGTGAGTGGGGTCATTGCTGCTCTCCTTTCAACAGCGAGAGAAAACGCTCTTCAAAACTGGCCCCTGGATGCTGGTCCAGGAAGGCACGGACGGGGCCGTTGTAGAGCGCCTTGCCCTGATGGAGCATCACCAACCAATCCGCAACCTGCTCCAGCTCTCCCAACAAGTGGCTGCTGAGGAAGATGGTCTTGCCCTGCTCCCGTAGGCGGCGCAGCAGGTCGCGGGTCGCGATGATGCCCAGGGGATCAAGACCATTGGCCGGTTCGTCCAGGATCAACAGGTCGGGATCGGGAAGCAGCGCCATGGCGACCCCGAGCCGCTGCTTCATGCCCAGGGAATAGCTGCCCACCCGGTCACGCGCCCGATCGGAGAGCTCCACCAGGTCGAGTACCTCACGCACGCGGGAGCTGGAGTAGCCGCCAAGGCGGGCGAGCACGTCCAGATTGGTCCGCGCGGAGAGACTTGGATAGAAGGCGGGGGCTTCGATCAGTGCCCCAACACGTGGCAGATAGCCCAGCGCATTGGTCAGCGGTTGGCCCAGGATCGTCGCGCTTCCCGCGTCTGGTCGGATCAGTCCGAGCAGCAGGCGAATGGTGGTCGTCTTGCCGGCCCCATTGGGGCCGATAAACCCGGCGACAGTTCCGGCAGGGACACTGATGGTGAGCCCATCGACCGCGGTCAGCTTTCCAAAATGTTTGCGCAAGCCCAGCGTCTCAATGGCCAAGGCCCTCGAGGCGCTGCCTGGAGTGGAACCCGGAGCCGGTGTCGCCTGTGATGCCTGCAATCGATCAGGACAGAGGGACATAGGCGCCTCCTTGCGTTGGCCTCCCATCTGGGAGGACGGAGAAACGATGGGATCGCATGTTGCACGTATTCCTTTCTGGAGAAGAGACTCTCTCGACCAGATGCAGGTGTCGCGAGTGACTTATCGTTTAGTAAGTTCCCGCGAGAAACAGGTCAGGGCAGAGGGCGTTGCTCCCGCTTCGCGATGCCATCGAACAGTACGCTGACCAGGAAGGCCGCCAGATGCGTCCCTGGCAGGCTCTTGGCCTCTCGCAGCATGCCCATGTAGAGACCAACCAGGACGTTGACCGGCAGATCGGGACGAATTGCTCCCGCCTCATGGGCGGCTTGAAAGAGACCCGTGACCCGCTGTCTGATTCGGTCGAGCAAGGACAGGATCACCTGCTGGTGTGCCGGGTCCTTGAGATGTTCCCTGGCATCGCGTAACAGCATGCTCAAGCGTTCGTCAAGGGGGAGGGAGAGCAGCGCGGCGGTGAGCAGCGTCAACCGTTCTCGCACATGCTGGGTGGCGGCAAGGGCCTGGTCGATCCCAGCAACTCCCTCGTCCACGAACACGGTCTGAATCATCGTGGTGAAGAGCTCTTCCTTGCCTTTGGGAAAGTGGTAATACAGGGCGGCGGAGGTGACATCGACGGCTTCGGCAATCTCTTTCATGGACACGCCTTTGTAGCCTTTCGCCAGAAATAGCTCTGCCGCTTTGGTCAAAATCTGCCGCCGCGTTTCCTGGTCCACAGGGGAGGAAGCGTGCTCTATCTGTTGCTTCACCGCTTGTTCCATAACGGTACGACTCCTCGACAAATTACTAAACGATCAGTAAGTCCTGCCCAAAAATAGCACAGGCAGAGGAAGACTGTCAAGAGGGAAACGCAACAGGTATCACTGAAATGATCTCGCTCTCCTGAGGGAGATGAATGCTTCGGCTATCCAGCTCAATCTTTGAGCTCGCCGCTGTAGGCTGGCGGTGCTGCCGGCATCGCCCGTAGCCGCAATCTGGAGATGGTAGGTTCCTCGAAAGCGGGCATTGCCCGGGATCGTGAACCTGACCATGATCAGCTCGCCTCCGTCGCTGGCCCGGTCACCGTCGCTCAGTGTCTCGCTGGCCGCCTGGCCGTCCTCCGTCTGCCCGCGCAAGGCACCCGCGAGTTGGACCAATTCGTCGGGTTGGAAGCCCGAGCCGGTGAGTATCACCTGAGCGGGAGGATAGCCCGGCCCTAAAGGAGCCTTCAGGCGTATTATTGCAGTGTGAGAGCTGGGGCGACCAACCTTCTCGGCGATCCCCTGGGCAGCGCTTGCCAGATCGGAATCACTAGCACGTCCGCTCATGGCGTGGCTAACGAGACCAACCGCCAGGGCGAGGAACAGAAGTATGGTCAAACCGCCCGCAAGGCTTGGTACCAAACGTCGCAGGCGTTGTTGAAACGCCTGTGCGGCCCGTTCCCGCTGCAAGCGTTGCAGGCAGCCCCGACATACTCTCCAGCGATGGAGGCGTGGTAAGCAGGCCTTGCAAAAGGGGACGCCGCATGCGTCACAGCGATCATGTGCTCTATTCTCCGGATGGGCGCTGCAGTGGCGACGGTCAACGGATAGATGCCAGCGTGACTGCCCGATCATGTGCGAGGCTAGCCACTCGCTATCCATGCGCCAACTCCAACGTCAGCAGCCTCCGTTTGCTAGGTGACGAGCTCGCACGATCAAATCCTAAGTGCAGTGATCGGCAAGGATGCGGTCGATGGCTACGGACCCATCTTTGCTGGCCTGCGCAGCACTCTTCGTACCATCGCGAAGGGCCCGTTGCTGATCGCTCAAGGCGCTGAGTACGTCGATGTCTAAGGTCTCTGCGCGGGCAATCTCGGCCGCATCCAGCAAGACTCGCTGCGCGGCATCGCTGACACGTGGTTGATCCGCGGATTGCCGCTGGGCGATAACACGGCGGGTCGGCAACACCAGGGACGGTTGGACGGCATCGGCTACCGCGACGGCCGCGGCGAACGCCCGCTGCGGATCTCGCGCGGCACTGGTCACAGCGAGCACATACGACACCGTGGCGGCGGGCGCAGCAGCGGCACTCGCGTGCACTGGCGGTGAGTAAGCTTCTGCGCGATACTGGGGGACGGATACTACGCACCAAGGAGCATTCTCCGAGTCTTCGCGCTCATTACGCAAACCCGTGGATATCTCCAGGTTCAATCGGGCTAGTCGAGCGTCGGGCCGAGCGGCAGCGCCAACACGGCAACGGCGGCAGTAAGCACTGCCATCACCACGAAGACAGGCGTCAATCCGGCGTGATCACCGAGGACACCGTAGGCGAGCGGGGCCAGCGCCGAGCTGACCAGCGTCACCGTGAAGTAGGTCCCGTAGCCACGCGTGCGCCGGTGCATGGGCACGAGCCGGGCAACGACCGCGAGGAGTGCCGACGAGGTGCCGTTCAGACCGAAGCCGAAGGCTACGGCGAGCAAGGCATCGGCCGGCGCATTGGCCGGCAGGAACCCGAGGAGCGTCCCGGCGGTGAGCAGCTCCGTCACGACTATCGTGGCGATCACGCCCCAATGATCCCCCAACCAGCCGCAGGCAAACTTGCCGGCGGCGCCGGCCGCGAAGATCAGCGCGAAGAGCGCGCTCACGGCTCCTGTGCTCCAGCCGTGCCGCACCAGCAAAAAAGGCAAGAACGTCAGCGCCGCTCCGCGGGTCATGGAATCCAGACTGCTGGCGACCAACAAGAGGACGAGCATGCCGCCCTGGCCGGCTTTCGGTACTGCCGGCGACTCTGACACAGGTGGCCGCGACGGCGGCAGGGAAATCAGGCTTCGCTTCCAGAGCAGGATGGCGGAGAAACCGGCGGTCACACCACCGACGCCGAGAAAGGCGGCGCGCCAGCCTAGCCGGCTCACCAGGAGACCGGCGACGAGTGGACCCAACAGCTTGCCCAGATCGCCGGCAAAGTTGAGCGTGCCCAACGCCGTCGCCATGCGGGCACGAGCCGCGCTGCGCGAGACGAGGGACGTGGCCAGGGGATGCTGTGCATTCCCGCCGATTCCCGCCAGCACCGAGAAGAGTAGCAACGCGGCGAAGCTGCCGGACAGCGCCATCCCGGCCAGCCCAAGACCGACCCAGGCGTTACCGAGCAGGAGCACGAGGTACTCGCCCAGACGCTCGCCAAGCAGGCCGGCCGGAATTTGGAGGACGCTGGAGGCGCCTGAGAAAGCCGCCTTGAGGGTGCCCACCTGCGCGTAACTGAGGTGGAACTCCGCGGCGATCGCTGGCAAGAGCGGATACAGGAGCGCGAAACAGGCGTCGTTGAGCAGGTGTATGGAAGACGCAGCGATAATGAGACGCCGATCGGCGTGATCAGGGATGATGGCGCGCCCTACCGCTCCCAAAATCGATGCACCGCGATCAGGCTGCCTCCGCCGCCGATGCCGAGCCCGAAGGAGACGACCATCACCAGGAGCTTTTGCAGCAAATGAGGATCGACCGCTATGGGCAGGAAGGCGAGCGAGCCGCGCAGACCACCGAGCACGCTGTGATAACCCGACGCTACGGACGCGGCTACCAGCAGCGCGGCGACGAGACCGCAGAGCATACCTTCGAGCACGAACGGCCAGCGCACAAACCAGCCGGAGGCGCCGACCAAGCGCATCACCTCGATCTCCTGTCGCCGGGCGTAGATTGCCACGCGGGCCACGTTGATCATGACGAACACGACGGCTACCCCGAGACCGGCGACGACCGCCAGCCCGCACAGCCGCACATAGTGCGAGGCGGCGATGAGCCGGTCGACAGCTTCCTGCTTCACATCCACGTCGCTCACGCTGGGACTACTCTGCAGTTCCGCCCCAACTGTCCGCGCTGCCCGCGGGTCTTTCAGGGTAACGTCGAGGCTCGCTGGTAACGGATTGCCCTCTATCGCGCCCAGCAATTCCGGATGACCGGCAAACTGTTGGCGCAAGCGTGCGAGCGCCATGTCCTTGGTCACCGACGTCACCGCGGCTACCTCCGGGCGCGCCAGCAGCTCCCGCTGCAAAGCCAGCCGCGCCTCGTCGCTAGTCCCATCTTTGAGGTAGGCGACCACGTTCACCCGAGCCTGAACGGCGGCCGTGGCGGCGTCCATGCCGTCGACAAGCACCACAACGGTTGAGAGCACCATGAGCAGCATGGCGGTGGTGCCGATGGCAACGCCGCTCATCACCGCATTGCGACGCAGGCTCTGCAGCGCGCAGAGGCAGACGAAGCGCACCATGCTGTCTAACGCGCTCTCTCCGACGGCGCGGCCCGCCGCGTTGCCCTGACTCCAGTCATACCGGCTGCCCCTCCAGGGCGATAGCGGCCACCGGCTGTGGCGACGGCAGCGACAGCGGCCCGTGATCCGGCAGCGTGGCCGGTCGCCGATCATAGCTGCCCAACGACTCGTCGCGCACCAGGCGACCCTGCGCGAGCTGCAGCACTCGCTTCCGGCACATGTCCACCAGCTCGCGATTGTGCGTGGCGACGAGTACCGTCATGCCGTACTCGTTGATACGCACGAACACCTCCATGATGCCCAACGCCGTGTCGGGGTCCAGGTTGCCGGTTGGCTCGTCCGCCAGCAACAGCTCCGGCCCCGTGACCAGGGCGCGCGCAATCGAGACCCGCTGCTGCTCGCCTCCCGAGAGCGTATCGGGCAGCCGGCCTTCCTTGCCGGACAGTCCCACCAACCGCAGCACGGCCATCACGCGATCGCGAACGACGCCGCGACGATGCGTGCCGTGAACGTGCAGGGCGAAGGCGACGTTCTCCGCCACGGTACGTCGCGGCAGCAGCTTGAAGTCCTGGAAGACGACGCCCATGCGCCGGCGAAAGGCCGGCACGGCGCCCCGCTGCAAGCGCGACAGACTTGCTCCCGCCAGGTACACGTGGCCGGACGTGGGTTGCTCGTCGCGCAGCAGGAGCTTGAGCACGGTGGATTTTCCGGAGCCGCTCGGCCCGACCAGAAAGGCGAAGTCGCCCGCTTCCATGGTGAAGGAAACCCCGCTCAGCGCCTGGATCCCCCCGCTGTACTGTTTGTCGACGCCCTGGAAGCGGACGAGCGGCTCAGAGGTAACCATTGGGACTCACCGGATTGCCGTCGACGCGAATCTCGAAATGGAGGTGAGGACCGGAGGAGTTGCCGGTCGACCCCTCATACCCGATCACCTGGCCCTGATGCACGACCTCGTTCGCCCGCACCACGACGCCACTGAGGTGCCCATACAACGTGGAGAACGTGGCGTCGTGGACGATGATGATGCAATCGCCGTAGCCCCAGTTGCCGCCACCAAACCAGCCGGTATGGATTATTACCCCACCGGCCGCGGCACGGACAGCCGAGCCATAGGCCGCGGCGATGTCGATGCCGGTGTGAAAGTGGGCGTAGCCGTGGCCCGGCGGCTCGAACCAGTAGGAGGTGGGGCCATATCCTTGGGTAATCGGCCCGGCAAGCGGCCAGCTAAAGTGCGCGTTGCTAGTCGACGGCATGGTCGCAGCGGCGCCTGCCGCGGCAGCTGCTCTGGCGCGCGCCTGCGCGGCCGCCTGCTGGGCTGCTTCCGCCGCGCGCTCGGCGGCGGCGCGCGCCGCCGCCTGCGCCTGAAGCTGCCGGATGAGTTGCGCGGCCGCCGCCTGATCGTGCTCCGCCGCGGCGATCTGGGCCTGGGCGCTCGCCTCGTCATGATGCACCTGGGTGAGGCGGATCTGGCCAGCCTGCTGAGCGGCCGCGACCACCGCCTGCTGGGCCAGCAACGGGAGCCGCGCGGCGGAAAGCTGCTGGCGATTGGCGGCGATCCGCGTCTGGATGGTCTGGATGGATGCGTCGAGTCCCGCCGCCTGTGCATTGAAGCTCGTCTCGGCGGCGGTCAACTGCGCCTGCAGCTCCTGCATGAGGCTCGTCTCCTCGCCCGCTCGGACACTGATCTCTCCCCGTTCGGCGTCCAGCTCCTGCTTGAGCTGTTCGGTAGCGGCCAAATCTTGGCTCAGGATCTCGTGTTGGCGGCGCGTGAGATCGCGCTCGTTGGACAGTTGGAGCAGCAAGTCCTGATCGTGCTGGCTTACCGTGCCGAGCAAGGTCAGCCGGTTGAGACCATCACTCACGTTGCCGGCGCTAAGCACGAGGTTCAGGGCGGAGGTCTGGGACAGCTTGTAGAGCTGGACCAGCACACCGGCGATCTCCTGCGAGCGCCGAGCGACATCGGCATCCATGGCCTGCAATTGCCCGGCAAGGGCGGTGCTATCACGATCAAGCTGGGCGCGCTGCGCCTCGGTGCTCCGCAACTGCGACTCCGCGCTGCGCAAGTCGTCCTGATCGGTGCGCAAGCGGTCCTTCGCGGCCGCTTGCTGTCTGGCAAAGTCCTGCTGTTTCGCCGCCAATGCTGACCTGGCCTGCTGAAGCTGGGACAGCAGTCCCGTCATGTCGCTGTTCAGTGAGGCCTCACGAGTCGATGCCTGCTGTTGCAATGCCGCCGTTTGCTGATGCAACGCGGCGAGCTGTTGAGCATTGCTGTTGAGCTGTGCCGTCACCGTCACCGCCTCACCGGTCGCCCGCGCGAGGCGCTGCTGGGCCACGGCGCGGCGAGCACTGACCTGTTGCAGTTGCTGCTTCGCCGTGGAGATATCGTCGGCGCGAGTAGCCGACACAAGGGGGCAGCAGAGCGGGCAACAGACCGCGAGTACGGCGAGGAGGCTGCGCAAGTGCGCTGAGAGGCGGGGCTGGCGGCGGGATGGACGTAGCCAATCGGTCACGGGCTGATTGTAAGTAGCGCGGCTAGCGCAATTGCCCCTCTGGGACCATCTTCCTAAGGGGGTTGAGCATGGGGATATGCCGATTCCGATAGGTGAACATCAGGTGGCTGTGGCTATGCCGGGGCGGCGACTGCGGTCCGCCGCCAGAGTCCGGCACTGCGGTGCGACGATCGGCTCCAGAGGAGCTAGCGTCTCCGAAGTGGGAAGCAACCTGCCACAACGTCCCGACCACAGTCGCGTACTCCGGCGGCGGACCGCAGTCGCCGCCCCGGCGCCACCGCCTCCCGCCAGTATCTCCCTCATCGAGACCGCAAGGGGACTGGAAACCCAACCCCACGCTGTACAATGCCCTGACAGCAGGCCGGTGCAAACGATGAGAGGAGAGCGGTTGTCCACGGTGCTGGCGCTTGCCAATCAGAAAGGCGGCGTGGGAAAAACGAC
>CALBSQ010000265.1 GCA_937967325.1 uncultured Chloroflexota bacterium | reverse complement strand
AGATGGCCGAGCGCACCATCGCCGAGGCCGCGGCCTAGCACGGCGTCAGCGCCGATACCGTCCGCTGGCGGACCAGGGACGGTGCCCTGCAGGCGCGCAACGACACCGATGGCTGGCTGCTGGTGCAACTGGCCGACATCGCCGGACGTTGCCCCGCCAGCGGCCTAGTATGCCCGAGGACGCGAGATGGCGACACGGATGCCCTGCTCAGCCAGATCGCCGCCGAGCGCGACCGGCTGGCCGAGCAGGTGCGCTTCCTCAGCGACCGGTCGACCACGCCGCCCAGGCGCAAAGCGAGCTGCGCCTGCTCCTCGCCCGCGAGAAGGCATGCACGGTGGCCTTGCCGACCGGCAACGCGGCAGGCCAGCCCGAAGCGCTCCTGACGCCGGCAACGTCGTGACGCCGTATTACACTAGGGTTATACTGCCCCGTGGAGATCCTCACCCACCCGGACGCTGAAGCGGAACTGGACACGCTCCCAGCCGTAGAGTACGAGGCCATGCAGCGCGCCTTCGAGAAGTTGGAACGGTACGGCGACCGGCTCGGGTTCCCGCACAGCAGCCAAGTGAAGGGAGCAACGCACTTGCGCGAGCCGCACCCCCGGGAGGGGAGGAGCGCGTGGCGCGCCCTCCACCGCCGCGTGGGCGCGCGGCTGATCGTCGCCGCCATCGGACCGGAGGCACGGGTTGATCCCAATGGCTTCCGCCGAGCGACCTGAGCCGCCGAAGACCGCCTTGCCGCTTTGGAAGGGAACTCCCAATGACCAGACTTCGGACCACGGTCGAGGTACGGGAAGAACGCCTGCGCCGGGAACCTGCTTTCCGCGCCGAGTGGGAGCGGACCGCCCTTGCACGCGCTGTCGCCCTGCGCGTGCTGGGCTACCGCCTCGACCACGACCAGACGCATGCCGAGCTTGCCCGCCAGCTCGGCATGCGCCAGTCGGCCATCGCCCGGCTCGAGCTGGGTGAGCACAACCCGAGCGTGGAGACGCTGTCGCGCCTGTCCAGCGTGCTCGGCATGGAATTCCTTCTGCACGTCGCTCCCGCCAACCGCCCAACCTATTGGCCAGACCCACCTGCCGAGGATAGCACGATCCGCGAGGATGTCCGCGTCGGAGACAGCGCGATACTGGCGGTGGCCAGGTGAAGGAGCACTCACGCGTCGCCTAGTAGGACAGCTCAATTGGCAACCGCTCCGGTGCACCAATGGAGGCGGGCCTGGATGTGGAAGACATGTTCGCTCCGGCTCGGCAGCTCCCCCGAGTCGCCCTGCCGGAACACGACCGCGTCAGCCGGATCGTACCAAGCCTCCGGCGCGAAGCCGTGCAGGCCGTTTGCTTTTACTGAAGGGGCTTGACGGCAATAACGGTCTCAGGAATGGCAGAACCGTTGTGGGTACTCGGCCACTGTGCCAACTGCGACCGCGCGCTCAGCGGAAAGCCCATGCTCTTCTGTGGGCAGCGATGCAGGCAGATGGCAAAACACATCCGCTACTTTCGTGGTGTGCTCAGCGACGGCCGGATCGCTCAACGAGACATTCTCGAAACGTGCCTTATCCGGTTGGGCTCGCTGCGCACTGGTGGATATCCCGCGCAGGCGCGCCGCCTGCCCTCGGCCACCCGCGATATGGTGCGAGCCCGCGCTGGCGGGCAATGTCAGATCTGCGGGGCTCCCGGGACCGAGATCGATCACCTCGCCGGCGACTCCGCTGTCACGGCAAACCTACGGCTCCTCTGCGCAAGCTGCCATCGCCACAAGACCCTCGATACCTCACTCAGGCTCGCCGCCACGCCTCTGTCGATCGTGGAGTTACGGGGCCGGTTCGATCAGCACGTCGCACAGCAACCGGAAGTCGCACGGCGAGTCTTCGCTGGTGTACCGGAACGCTGGTGCGATTGCGACGGAGGATGGGATCGTGCATGGCGATCGTTTCTCAAAGCAACCCAGCAGGCCGCCGCACGTTCGAGACGGGTCGAGAACCTATGAGCATCACCTTTACCATATGGTCCCACTCCTCGGTCAACCGCCGCGCCCATCGCTGGCGCCCCTAGGCCGGGGTCACCTGCTTGACATCGCAAGCGTCGCCAAGATGACCAGCACCCGGCTCACCGCCAATCGCCCTGCCGTCACGAGCGCCGGTCTCTCGCTGGCCGCACTGATAACAGATTTGGTATCTTGAGCATGGATGTCAGGCTGCACCCAGAGGCCGAGCTGGAACTGGTCGCGCTATCGGGGCGCGAGCGGGTCGCCATCGAATGAGCCCTCGTGAAGCTGGCCGAGGACGGCGACCGGCTGGCCTTCCCGCACAGCAGCCAGGTGAAGGGAGCGACTCACTTGCGCGAGTTGCGCCCCCGTGCCGGAAGGAGCCGCCGATGCGCCGTTGCCTCGTCCTGTTGTGCGTCATAGTTGGGTTAGCCCATACGGCCGCTCCGATCTGGGCTCAGGCTTCGCCGCCGTGTCAGTTTGTCCTCGGCTTCCTGACCGTCTACCACCTGATCCCCTCAACGGTGGGCGCTTGCGTCGACGAGGAGCGGCACAACCCCGCCAACGGCGACGCCCTCCAGCAGACCGTGAACGGCCTGCTGGTCTGGCGGAAGGCGGACAACTTCACCGCCTTCACCGACGGCTACCGATCGTGGGTGAATGGCCCCTACGGTATCCAGGAGCGCCTGAACAGCCAGCGTTTCAGCTGGGAGGCGGACCGCGGCGCGCCGGGCACGACGGCGGCGCCAGCGTCGGCGGCGGGCGCCGCGCTCCGCGTGCTGCTTTGCGAGACGTCGCACGGGGTGGCGGGGCAGGTCATGCCGCCGCCGCCGACGACGCTAGCGCCGGACACCACGTCTCCGCTCCTGGGCCAGCTCGCCTTCTACACCGACGGCGGGATGTTCGTGTTGGCCCCCCGCGACTGGTCGTGCCATGCGGTGGTCGGCGCGGATGGCCAGGAGACTGTCAGCGTCTATCCGCCGCAGGCCGCCAGCTACGATCGGCCTCCGGACTGCACGCTTGGAGCCGATCTCCAGGGCTGTCTCTCACCGCAACTGTCCGTGCCCGTAATTTCCGCCCATGGCTACTCGGCCTGCCTGGGCTGCGTCGCGTACGACTTCTGCGCGCTGTTTCCGGTGGCCTGGACGAGCTGGGGCAATGGCAATCAGAGGACGTGCCCGTACTCAGTCCCACCACAGGAGCAGCACGACTACCTCACGCCATCCGTCGCGACCTTCGAGGACCCTCCAGGCGTGGTGGGCGACGGCAACCCCTCGGGGAGCGTCTGGCCATCCAACGGCGTCGCGCTGTACAGTCCCTACCCGCGAGTCGTGAGCTACAAGGAAACGTGTCTGCTGCCGGAGCCCGACCATGCGGAATGCACGGCGATCCTGAACGACTTCGTGGCGCGCTACGGCCCGTAGCGGACCGGCCGACGTAGCGCCGGTGGCTGGGATGGATTGCCGGCGCGGCTTGGCGAACGGCCCACCCTCCCTCCGCTCTCCCGCTGCGCATCCGCCTTCCGCGCCAAACGCCGGGGCCACCACATCCCCAAAAGCCTTCGGCAGAGCGGCCTGCTGCGCGCATCGGCGGCACGCAGACGCGGTACGTCACCGCGACGTCCGCGAACGGTGCGCCGGTGCCTGGCGCGAACGGGACCGCCGACGTGGCGTACTCGACGCCGGGGAGGACGCTGACCGTCCCACCCACCGCCAGCAGCGGGAATACCGCTTACTCCTGGAGCGTGGGCGGACCGAGGGGTACCGCCGTCTGCTCGTGTTCGCTATCAAGCTGATCGTGGCATACGCGCTGGTCGTGCTGCGAATTACGGCCATCGTCTCGGGCTTCGCCGCACGCGGGTTCGGTACCCACGTGCGCCTGATCTAGCTAACGGCGCAGTGAGTCCTCGGCGAGCCTCATACCACCGCCCCGTATCTCCACGGTCGGGCGCGTAGCACCAGCCATGAGGACTGCGTGGTCAAGCCGGCCATACTGGCTTCGCCCCTCTGGGTGGGATTGGCCGCCGCAGCCCGCCGTCAAGATCATCGAGGTTCGGAGGGGCTTCGAGCAAACCTCCCAGGTCGTCGAGGGTGAGCAGAAGCATCTGCTCATCAATGGCAAGCTGCACATCCGCCTTGTTCACCTTCTCAGAGGGCAAGCTGGTAAGCACCACGGGCTTCACGAGCCATGAGGGCGCCAATGCTTGCTCAAGGTCCGGCAGAACGAGCCGGAGCGTGCGGATTTTCTGCGGGATGTCGTTGCTCACCGTCACGCTGACGGCGTAGGCAACTTTGCCTTCCGCGTCAAACGCAATGAGGTCGATGCCCGGCGTCTGGAGCACCGTTCCGCCGAACATCGTGGCATACCCCAGGGCAGTGCAGGCGTTGGCAATCGCCAGTTCCAATGCCGGCGCATTCACCGACTGACTCTTGCCCCCCTGCGGTGGAGCAGCCGCCGTCCCGATATGATCCGCCAGCGCGCGCTTAGAGAGGCCGTAAAACAAGGTGAGGAAGTCGCGGCGCTGCGACTCCGGCGTGACGGCCCCGCCCAGGGCGACGGCGTTCTGCCACTGGAACTGGTTTGGCTCGTGCTCCCAACCGGCCCAGACCCGCACCGGACCTTCATCCGCTTGCAGCGTCCTGGCGAACGAAGCTTGCCACCACCCGTCACCAAGCGCTACTTCCTTTTGGAAGTGCGCGCGAGATTCAGCGATGGTCCACCGTGGCCCAACGCGCACCCAGAAGTCGGCAACAGTGTAGGGGCGATGGTAGAAGATTGTCACCGTGACGTTCCTGGTCGTCCGGTCGTACGTTGCATTGAGCGCGACCGGCATCGGCAACTGAAGACTTACCAAGACCATGCCGGGCTGATAGGAGGCGAACCCGAGGTACTCTCGTACCCATGTGTCAATGTACGGCGACGATGCATTCGCCGCTTGGTAGATCGCTGACGCGACGTCATGATCCTCGGCGCCGTAGCCGTGGAGGCGCCGAACGCGATAGGCGCTGCCACGGGCCGGCAGCGGCTCCAAGAAGGGCTGCACCTCACGGTCGATCGCGTTGGGCGTCCAGTACGCCGACAGCATATTGGGCGGATCGAACTCAACGGGGCCAAGAGTGAAGGGACGGCTATTGGTCCACGCCTGCAGCAACGAAAGCAACTCGTCCCTGGTCAGTACGCCGTGGAGCACGGTGGGTTGCACGATGACGGTTTTGACTTCGGGTAGCCGCTCATCAAACACGCCCTGAATGTTGGCCGCGATCAGTCGTAGTCGAGGCTTGGCGTCATCAACTAGGACGCGGAAGGCGAACGACGGCCATATTGCGCCGTCGTACTCGTTTACCGCCTCGCTCGCTCGCTGAAGGGCCTCGTCCCAATTCATTCCCTTGCCTTCCTCCCGTGCCAGTTCATTGATCAGTCACGGATGACGGAGACGCTCCACATATCGGCGCCTGCCCGGTGATGCAGCATAGAGCGTGGGGGCGAGTCCGTCGCTAGTCTACCACGGCGACCACCTGGTGGGTCACGCCGCAATGGAGCCCGGATTCGCGCCAGAGGAGTCAATCTCAACCATTTGTCGCGCGACCCACTAGCGCTGGTTGGTCAACTTCAGGGCCGAGTTCCTGAGCACCGATGCGAGTCCTCTGGCACAGATGGACGCCGCTCGCTCGCATCGACGGCATCCCCCCCTGGAAATTCCGGACTTGACCAACCAGCGACTAGTTGCTCGCGGCTCCGTGACGCCAAGTTGGCGGCAATTGATGTAGTCCCAGTCAACCGAGACTGGCCCGCGCATGCCCCCACATCCCCGTTCATAGGCGGGTCTAGGTGCCCAACCGCGCGTTCACCGCTGTCGAAAGAGTCGCGCTGCCGCTACGCTACGGATGCGCTTCCACTCCGCGCTTTCTCGCGCTTCGCTTGGCGACAACGGGGCAAGAAGCTGCTGCTCCAGCGCCTTCTCTCGTTGACGCGCAGTCCATAGGCCCATCGCTTCATCCAAGACGGCCCTTCGGCTTGTGTCCGGATGGTTGGCGATGAACAGATCCACCACGTCCAGCAATTCCGCGTCAACGGTAGTGCTGATCTTGGCTTGGTGATGCTCGTTCGCCAGCGTCGCCATTCGGGCTCCCTCCTCTCCGAACAGGTCGTCTCCTAGATTACCCCAGGTCACGTGTCGACCTGATCCCGGAGACCACCGATCGCTAACATTCCCGAACCTGCCATCACCCCGGACCGCAGCATTCCCCGTCCCGCGGACGGCGATCGCCGAATGAGCGGGACCGCAGTCCGGCCCTCCTGGCCGCCGATCGCAATCGCGGCCCCGGCACCCCCGTCACCTCGGTTATTGCCTGCTTACACAGCAGACTCCTAACTACTCGTACACCGTGACACCAACCTGGCGCCTGCTGACGTAGTCCCAGTCAACGCTAACGCCCAAGCCCGGCCCGGTCGGCACGGGCACGTGGCCGCGCAAGTCCACCGCGTCCAGCGCGTCCGAGTAGTCGCCGGTGTACACCGGTCGGCGAATGGAGCGCACCTTGGGATGCACCAGGCCGAGCTCGTAGTAGTTGGTGTTGCGGATCGCGGCCATGCAGTGCCGGTGCGGGGGACCCGGCGCGTGGATCTCCACGTCGAGGCCGAAGCCCTCGGCGGCGTGGGCAATCTTCATTACGCCGGTGATGCCGCAGTCGTAGTCGGGGTCGGCGCGCACGAAGTCGGTGGCGTCGGCCACGATCAGGTCGACGTGGGCCTCGAATCCCCTGGTGTGCTCGCCTTGGAGGAGCGGCGTCTTGATGAGCTGGCGCAGCTTGCGGTGGGCGAACTGGGAGACGCCGCCATCTTTGAACGGGTCCTCGTACCAGAAGAAGCGCGCTTCGTCGCAGGCGCGCCCGACCTTTAGCGCGTCGGCGAAGGTGTCGTATTCGCAGGCGGGGTCGATCATCAGGTCCATGGCGTCGCCCACGCGACGCCTCGTCTCCAGCACGGTCGCCACCTCGCGGGCAATGGGGCCGCGACCCCAGCCGTGGATCTTGAACGCCGGGTAGCCCATCTCGCGACATTGCAGCGCAAAGTCGGCAAAGGCTTCGGGGCTGTCCAGTCCGCCATTCTCGTCGCCGTGATAGGTACTCGCGTAGCAAGGAAGGCTGGTCTTCCAGCCACCGAGGAGCTGCCAGACCGGGGCGTCGTGCAGCTTGCCGGCGATGTCCCAGAGGGCGATATCAACCGGCCCGATGCCCATGCGGTCGTGTTTACGCAGGCCGCGCTTCACGTCGTTGTAGATGAGCTCGCGCTCCAGCGGGTTTCGCCCCAGCAAGTAGTGGGCGAACATTGCCAGTTGGGCGTACGACGCCCCATCGCCCCCGGCGTACTCGCCGTTGACGCCAGTGTCGGTCTCGATCTTCAGTACGCGACCTTGCCCCTGGCGGCGCGCTCCGGCCTCGTAGACGGAATTGAAGCCGTTGTAGTCGACGCCGAGATCGTGGACCTCGGTCTCATACGCCGTGATGCTGATGCGCGTGATCTTGGGTGCGCGAACCACCGCTCGTTACCTCCTGTAGCGCCGCGCGCGGGACTGCCGCTGGACCACCGTCCCGGCGTCGTGGCGCCGGACCTGACTGCCGGCCTTTGCCGCGACGCGAGCGCATTGTAAGCCACCCAGCGATGGCGCTCAAGGTCACCCGATCCATCGCACGGTATACTGAAAACCGACGCGCCGGTCGGTTTTGGCGCTTGGAGTGTGCGGGTGCCGGTCGAGCAGTTGCGCAGCCAGACGCGCCATCAGCGTATTCTGGACGCGGCGACCCTGGTGTTCTCTCATCGCGGCTACCGGGACACGTCGGTTGACCAGATTGCCGAGGCCAGCGACACCTCCAAGGGCGGGGTCTACTTCCATTTCCCAAACAAAGAGGCGATCTTCCTGGCGTTGCTTGACCGGATGGCCGCGCTGCTTCGTGACCGCGCCGAGCGCGCCATTGCCGGCGCCGTCGGGCCTACGGCCAAGCTTGACGCTGCCTTGCAGACGATGCTGCACACCTTCGCGTCGCATCGCACGCTGGCCAGGCTGTTCCTCATCGATGCGCTCGGGGCGAGTCGAGAGTTCAATGGTCGCGTGCTGGCCATCCAGACCGAGTTTGTGGCCTTGATCCAGCGCCAGCTCGACGACGCCATCGCCCAGGGTGAGCTTCGGCCGGTGGACACGGAGATTACGAGCGTGGCCTGGTTCGGCGCCCTCTTCCAGGTGGTGACGCGCTGGCTGCTGACCGGCCGGCCGGCCGATCTGCACGACGCCTATCCGGCGTTGCGGACCCTGCTCATCCGCAGCGTGGATCTGGCGGCAGACCAGACGATGGAGCGGCGGGATGATCGCTAGCCTGATTGATCCAAACGTTTCGGTAACGCCGCCCACCTCGAGGGGTCCGGGATCGGCCGCGGTCGAGGGCAGCGTACTGCAAATTTGGCAGGAGCCGGCTCCTCTCGTCGACCCCGTGGCGGTGTTCCAACACGGTCGGACTCTCGCTTCCCACTGTTGCTACTGGGAGCGTCCCGAAGAGGGCGCGGTAATGGTCGGTGTCGGCGCTGCCGCACAGATTGGGGGAGCGGGGGTCGAAAGCATCGAGCAGGTGCAGCGGGGATGGCGCTATCTGCTGGAAAGCCCACGGCTCCACGCCGAGGGCGCAAAGGTGCAACCGATCTTATTCGGCGGATTCGCCTTCGATCCGCTGGCGCGCAATGTGGCCGCCGCCTCGGCGTGGAGCGCGAAGGACGATTCCGGCTCCATCGCAACCGTCGACGGCTGGGAACTTTTTCCCGATGGACTGCTGACGCTGCCGCGAGTGTTGTACCGGCGCACGTCTCAGGGCGCCTCAGTCACCTACGCCGCACTGCTGCCGTCGAACGGCGACGCTGCGCGGAGCGACCGGCAACTGCGCGAGCTGTGGCAGCAGATCTTGTTGCTCACGACTTTCCTCGGTAACAAGACGGTTGCAACTAGTTGCTCGCCCTCGACACCCGACGCCCGCACCCCATTCGAAGCGCCTGAACGGACGGCGTGGCAATCGCTCGTGGCGGCCGCGACCGCGGCTTGCCGGGAGCACCGCCTCGACAAGGTCGTGTTGGCGCGAGAGCTCCGCTTGGAAGGGACGCAGCCCTTCGACACGGCGGCGGCGCTGCGGCGAGCGCGGGCGTCCCGGCCCAATGGTTGTGTCTTCGCCTACGCCGCGGGGGGGCACTGCTTCCTTGGCGCTACACCGGAACGGCTGGTCCGCTTGCGCGATGGCTGCGTAGCGACGGCGGCGGTCGCCGGCACGCGCCCGCGCGGCGGCACGGCCCACGACGATGCTGCGCTGGCGCAACTATTGCTCTCGAGCGACAAGGACCGCTGGGAGCACACCATCGTCGTCGAGTCGATTCGACGATCGCTGGTGAGCGCCGGGGTGGCGCTGACGGCGACACCGGCGACGACCGTCATGAAGACGGCGACCGTGCAGCATTTGTACACGCCATTCGCCGGACGGATTGTCGGAGGAAATATCCTCGACCTGGTGGCTGCGCTCCATCCCACGCCGGCTGTCGGCGGTCACCCCACCGCGACGGCGCTCGAGTGGCTGCGCCGTCACGAAGGAATCGATCGCGGCTGGTACGCCGGCCCGGTCGGCTGGGTGGACGGCAACGGGAATGGCGATTTTGCCGTCGCCATCCGCTCGGCGTTGCTGCACGATCACCAGGCCTCACTCTTCGCTGGCTGCGGCATCGTGGGCGACTCCGATCCCGAGGCTGAATATGCCGAATCTTGCTATAAGTTTCGCCCCATGCTCGCGGCGCTGGGCTACTGACGTGACCGCCGACGAAACCTATGCCTACGTAGGCGCCTTCGTCGCAGAGCTGGCGCAGTTGGGCGTCCGGCACGTCTGCCTTTGTCCCGGCTCGCGCTCCACACCGCTGGCCCTCTCCTTCGCCCGGCACGGGGCGTTCCGGCTCTGGGTACACCTGGATGAGCGCTCGGCTGCCTATTTCGGTCTTGGCCTCGCCCGTGCCACTGGTGATCCGGTCGTATTGGTGTGTACCTCCGGCACGGCGGCGGCCAACTTCTTGCCGGCTATCGTCGAGGCTTGTTTCGCTCACGTTCCGCTGGTGGCCTGCACCGCCGATCGTCCGCCCGAGCTCCATCACCTTGGAGCGAACCAGACGATTCACCAGGCCGACCTCTATGGCAAACACGTCCGGTTGTCCGTCCAGATGCCCATACCAGAGGATCGCCCGGAGCTGCCTCGACACGCGAGGCGGATCGCCCGACAGGCCGTCGCCACGTCCACGGCGGCGCCAGCCGGACCGATCCATCTGAACTTTCCCTTCCGTGAGCCGCTGGTCCCGGAGATTCATCCCGGGGCCGGCGAGGCGAACTCAAGCGTCAGCCTGGTTGATGATGGCGCGGCGCCGGCGCTGATCGCCGGAGGGGTTCGCTCGGCGCGGCAGCCTGTCAGTGGCGCCAGGCCGGCCGTTGGAATCGACGTGATGGCCGGTGGCGGTCGCCAGTGCCACGCGGGCATGACGAGCCTGGCGAGTGATCTGCGATCGGCGAATCAGGGCTTGATGGTCTGCGGACCCCAACCCGATCCTGCCTTCCCCGCGGCCGTCGCACGGCTGGCCGGTCTCTTGCATTTTCCGATACTAGCCGATCCGCTTTCCGGCGTCCGGTGCGGTCCACACCACGGGCCATTGGTGCTGGACAGTTACGACGCGTTTCTGCGCGACGCCTGTTTTGCCGAGTTGGTTTCACCGGACCTCATCATGCGCTTCGGGGCAGCGCCAACGTCCAAGCCGCTGCTGCAGTTTCTAGAACGACAAACGTCGAGCGCCCAGGTGGTAGTAGGCGACGGGGAATGGGCCGACCCCTCGCTATCGGCTACGCGCCTGATCGACGCCGACCCGACAGGCTGCTGTGGCGAGCTGATCGCGCAGCTTGAGGGCCACGCTCCCTCGACGACCACCGCGCAATGGACCGAGCGCTGGCAGCAGGCCGACGGAGCCACGCGTGCTGCGCTCGACCGCGGCGTCGCCAGGATGGCTGACCGCTTCGAGGGCCGCGTGTTCACCGAGCTGGCCACGCTGCTTCCGGACGGCGCGACCTGCGTCGCCGGCAACAGCATGCCCGTACGTGACCTGGACACGTTCTTTCCCGGCAGCCGGCGGCTGATTCGCTTCATCGCCAATCGAGGCGCCAGCGGCATCGATGGGGTCATCTCCACGGCGCTCGGCGTGGCCGCCGCGGGCGACGGTCCGGTGGTGTTGGTCGTGGGCGACCTGTCCTTCTATCACGACATGAATGGGCTGCTCGCCGCTCGAAAGTATGACCTGTCGCTCACGATCATTCTGGTCAATAATGATGGCGGGGGCATCTTTTCCTTCCTACCCCAGGCCGCGTTCCCCGAGCACTTCGAGCAGCTCTTCGGAACGCCGCATGGGCTGAGCTTCGCGCCGGCCGCGGAGCTCTACGGGGCATCCTACTGTTCGCCCGCGACCTGGAGCGATTTTGGCGGCGCGGTGAGCGCTGGGCTTGCCGGCGGAGGGCTGCACATCGTGGAGGTGCGCACCGACCGCGACGCCAACGTCCGGCTCCACCGGGCGCTCTGGACCCAGGTATCGGAAGCGCTCACATGTCTCGTTACCTAGTCGTGCATTCGCCAAGGTCACGGCGGTTAGAGGTTGTCATCCTGAGCGCAGCGAAGGACCTCTGGCTTCGCCGTGCGCGCTGCGCGGACCCGCCTGGCCGCTGGTCGGGCATGCCAGGGGTCCTTCGCTGCGCTCAGGATGACAACGGGAGATTCGGACCACCACTGGGAAATTACCGCGGACCTCGCCGATGCACCACTACGTAGACGAGGTGCGCTTCCATTACGAGGTCGCCGGCGACGGGCCGCCATTGCTGCTGCTGCACGGGTTCACCGGCAGCTCCGCCAACTGGCAGCCGTTGATGGGCCGCCTCGCGGAACGTCGAACGGCGATCTTGGTCGATCTCATCGGTCACGGCCAGAGCGATGCGCCTGCCTCGCTCGAGCATTACCGGATGCGCAAGGCTGCCGAGGATCTGGTAGCGCTGCTCGACCACCTGGCCATACGAAGGACCGACGTGCTGGGCTACTCTATGGGTGGTCGCGTCGCGCTGCACTTGGCGGTTCATTTCCTGGAGCGAGTGACCCGCATGGTCTTGGAGAGCGCGTCGCCTGGCCTTGCCGACCCAGCCGAGCGGGCGGCGCGCGTTCGCAGCGACGAGGCGCTCGCCGATCGGATCGAACGCGACGGCGTTGTGGCGTTTGTCGATGAGTGGGAGGCGATGCCGCTCTTTCAGACCCAGCGGCGGCTGCCGGCGGCCATGCGAAGCGCACTGCGCGAGCAACGGCGGCGTAACAGCCCGCGCGGACTGGCCAACAGCCTGCGCGGGATGGGCGCCGGCGCGCAGGCCTCGCTCTGGGATGAGCTGGCCGGCGTCCAGTTGCCGGTGCTGCTGCTGACAGGCCAAGATGATGCCAAGTTCAGCGCGATCGCCGGACGGATGGCCGCCGCGTTGCCGGCAGCAACGCGGCGGGTTATTCCAGATGCCGGACACGCGGTACACCTCGAGCAGCCTGACCTATTCAGCGACGCCGCGCTGGCGTTTCTGGCGGATCATTCATGAACAGTGAGGAGACGACTATGACCATTGCCTGGCAGCAAGCGCGATCGTACGAGGATATCCTGTACGAGACCGCCGAAGGAATCGCGAAGATCACTATCAACCGGCCCAAGGTGCTTAACGCCTTTCGTCCGAAAACGGTCGACGAGATGGCCGACGCCTTCGCGATTGTGCGGGAGGACCCCTCTATTGGCGTCGTTATCCTGACCGGCGCGGGCACACGGGCCTTCTGCACGGGCGGTGATCAGAAGGTCCGCGGCGAGGGCGGCTACGTCGATGAGGGCGGCGTCCCCCGCCTGAACGTGCTGGACCTGCAGCGCCAGATCCGCCTGCTGCCGAAGCCGGTCATCGCCATGGTCGCCGGCTACGCGGTGGGCGGCGGCCACGTCCTTCACGTCATCTGCGACCTCACCATCGCCGCCGACAACGCGGTGTTCGGACAGGCGGGGCCGCGTGTGGGTAGCTTCGACGCCGGCTACGGCGCGACCTACCTCGCTCGGATCGTCGGGCACAAGAAGGCACGCGAGATCTGGTATCTCTGCCGCCAATACTCGGCCCAGGAGGCGCTCGCCATGGGTCTCGTGAATACGGTGGTTCCCCTGGAGCGTCTGGAGGACGAGACGGTGCAGTGGTGCCGCGAGATCTTAGAGAAGAGCCCGATCGCTTTGCGCTTCCTGAAAGCGGCCTTCAACGCCGACACCGACGGCCTGGCCGGACTGCAGCAGCTTGCCGGTGACGCCACCATGCTCTACTATCTCACCGATGAGGCCAAGGAAGGGCGCGACGCCTTCGTGGAAAAGCGGAAGCCGGACTTCACACGCTTTCCCCGCTTGCCGTAGCTGCTGATTGCATGCGCGCGGCGCCGGCTGCCACGACCTCGCCATCCCTCATCCGAATCTGGCTGGTCGCCGCGCGCCTACCCACCCTTTCCGCCGCCATCGCGCCGGTGCTCGTCGGAACGGCGGCCGCTCACCTGTCGCAGGTCTTCCGCCCAATCTCCTTCCTGCTCGCGCTGCTTGCCGCCATGCTGATCCAGCTCGGAACGAACTTCGTCAACGACCTGTACGACTTTCGCCGCGGGGCCGACTCCGCCGAGCGGCGCGGTCCCGTTCGCGGCTTGCAGTCCGGCGCGATCACCCCTGAGCAGGTTCGGCGAGCGATTATCGCGACTTTCGGGCTGGCGCTCCTGATCGGCGTCTACCTCGTGGCGACGCACGGCTGGCCGATCCTGATCATCGGCACGGCCTCCATGCTGGCCGGCATCGCCTACACCGCCGGGCCCTGGCCACTGGCCTATCACGGCCTCGGTGACGTGTTTGTCTTCCTGTTTTTCGGTGTCGTCGCGGTAGTCGGCTCCGCCTATTTGCAAACCGGTGGCGTAAATGTCGCGGCAGCGCTGGCATCTGTTGCGGTCGGACTGCTGGCGACGGCCATTCTGGTGGTCAACAACTTGCGCGACATCGACACCGACCGATCGGTGGGCAAGCGCACGCTGGCGGTCATCGCGGGCCGGACCGGCACGAAAGCGGAGTATGCCTTGTGCTTCCTGATCGCCTACGCGCTGCCGCTCGCCATGCGCCTGAGCGGCGTCGCCTTCATCTGGTGGCTGCCCTGGTTGACGTTGCCCTTGGCCGTATTCCTGGTGCGGAATGTCTTGACCAGTCAGGAGGGGCCGGCGCTCAATCGGGCGCTGCGATGGACAGGGCAGCTCCACCTGCTCTTCG
>CALBSQ010000264.1 GCA_937967325.1 uncultured Chloroflexota bacterium | reverse complement strand
CGCTCCTGGCAACTCCCGCCGCGCCCCTGCCGCCCACAGGCCGTGAACGGGTACCGACGGCAAACCGGCAGTGTCGCTCCACCCCATCGACATACGCAAATGGGATGGCTCAGATAACGTGCTCGTACAGTACGAAGTCCGCCACACAAGCATCTAAGCGAACTCTGCCGCTCGCTGCTGGCCCGCTGTCCACCGACGGCCGGCCCGATCGCGCCGTCGACCGGAGCGTCTGGGCGCGCGGCGACGCCCGCCCAAAACACAGGCGGGCGGCAAACCTGTACCATAGGGCTCTCGTGAACGGAGCGGGACGTGGGATCCGGGAGCACATCGAGAAACGGGCCGTCCCCAACGGTCCTTTTCGACCTGGACGATACGCTGGTCGTCGAGGCCGCGTCGGTCGAGGCGGCCTTCCTGGCAACGTGCCGTCTGGCTGCTGCTCGGTTCGGGCTTGACCCGGTCGTGCTGGCTCAGTCCGTGCGACGGTACGCCGGCGATCTGTGGCGGGCTGGCCCCCACCTCGCCTATTGTCGCGCGGTCGGCATCAGCTCCTGGGAGGGACTGTGGGCCGGCTTCGCCAGCGACGATTCGCCGCTACCAGCACTCCGCGCCTGGGCGCCCGGCTACCGAGCCACGGCATGGGGACGAGCGCTCGACCAGTGCGGAGTCCGACACGACTCGTTGGCCAACGAGCTAGCGACGACATTCCAGCGCGAGCGGCGCGCCCGCCACGTGCTCTTTCCGGACGTCCTCGGGACGCTCGATGCGCTGCGCGATCGGCGATGCCTCCTGGCCGTGGTGACGAACGGCGTCGTAGATCTGCAGTTGGAGAAGCTGGCTGGGGCCGGGCTCACCGAACGTTTTGACGTTGTGGTCGTGTCCGCCGAGGTTGGGACCGGTAAGCCGGATGCCGCCGTCTTCAAGGCGGCACTGAGCCGGCTCGGGGTATCGCCGCGCGAGGCCATCATGGTCGGCGACAGCCTGGCGCGTGACGTGTGGGGCGCGCAGCGCGCCGGGATAACCGGGATCTGGCTCAACCGGGCGGGCGAAGTGCAGTCGCCCGACATTGTCGCCGATCGGGAGATCGCGACGTTGGCGGACCTGCCGGCCATCGTCGGCAGTGCGGACCGCTGGGCACGCCGGTGAACACGGAGCCGCGGCGGCGGCCGTGCCGGTGCCATGGGCGGGCCTCGACAAGAACGTTGCCCCGGGTCGCCGGGGACCCCAAGGCGAGCACCGTTTCCCAGGCGCCATGGGGCCACGAAGGCAGGCGTACTGGGCAAGAATGTCGGACATGACCCTTGCCCCCATCGGGATGGTCGATCTCATAGCACGGTCGAGCGACGCCCCAAGTGGTACCCGACGATTCGCCGACAATCTTGGCGCTGAGTTGCGCGGGCTCGGCGTGGACGCGCATACGACGCCGACCTATGTCCCGCGCTATCGCCGTGCGGCCGGTCGCATCCGCGGCCGAACGGGGATCGACCTCGCCGCATTCCTGGGCACCTACCCGCTGACGTTGGACCTCCGACGCGGCGCGCTCGCCCATTTGACGACCCAGACCTTTGCGACGGCGCTCTGGCGGCCGTTGGCCGCCGTGGTCACCGTGCATGACCTCTTTCCGACCCTGGGCCGGCCTGGTCCGAGCCGCCTGGCCGCGCGCGCCTTCGACGCCTTCGCCCACGTGGCGCTTCGGCGGGCACTGTGGGTCATAGTCGACTGCCAGGCGGTGGCAGATGGCCTGGCCGCGCGTGGCCTGGTCAACACGGCGCGCCTGTCGGTGGTCGCGCTGGGTGTGGACCATGCCATCTTCCGTCCGAGACTGGTGGACGACGACCACTGGAACTGGCTCGGCCTCGAACCGAACACGCCGTTCCTGCTCTACGTCGGCACTGAGGCGCCCAGGAAGCGCGTGGAGCTGCTGCTCCATCTGCTGGCGCTCCTGCGCCGGCGCGGCCTGAGGAAACTGGTCCTCGTGAAGGCAGGTCCTCCGGCGGCAGATGCGCGCGACAGGTTGAAGACGCTGGCGGCGGCTCTGGACATTGCCAATGCGGTTCGCTGGCTGGACCGGGTCGACGACGCCCGACTCGCCTGGCTGTACCGACACGCGGCGCTGTACGTGAGCGCCTCGGCGCAGGAGGGCTTCGGCTTGCCGGTGCTGGAAGCGATGGCCTCCGGCTGCCCGGTAGCCGTTTCGCCTATTCGCGCCCACGCCGAGCTGGTCGCCACAGGGGGAGTGCTCCTTCCACGCAATGGTCTGGAGGAATGGGTGGCCTGCCTGCACGAATTGCTGCGAGACGATTCGCGTCTCAAGTCGCTTGGTGAGCAGTCTCTCTCGCGAGCGAGTCAGTACACCTGGCGGCGAACTGCCCGCGAATCGATCCAAGCCTATGCAGCCGCGAGGCATATGCCGACGGCCACCTAGCCTCCCACGGGGACCGCTGCCGTTATCCGCTTACGTACACGCCGGCTTGCATGCCACCGTTCGAGCATCATTTATCAACCTGTCGGTTCGGTTTCACATGCAACGCCTCCGGCGTCCGCTTGTCTGTCCGCGCGATACGCGGCTGCAGGCGAGCACTGTTGGGGCAGGTCCGCACCCGGCGACTGATACACCGAAGTTCACAGCGCGGCAGGGCGATCGCGCTGGGGCTGCTATACTGGAGCCGGTTTACCGGCTGAAGAGTCCTCGTTGTCCAATCTGGCGTTCCGGGTCGTCCTAAGCGATGAGGAGGTAGCCCATGTTAGCCCTGTCACGACGTGAGGCCCTGAAGCGGGCATGCGTTACCATCGTGGCTGCGCCGCTCCTGGCCGCCTGTGGCGCCAGCGGTTCGGCGACGACCAGCGCGACGAGCACGAGCGCCGCCGCGTCGGTCGCACCCAGCACGAGCGCATCGAGCGCCACGCCGTCCTCAATCGCCAGCTCGTCTGCCGTCTCATCGGCGCCCGCCAGCTCGTCCGCGGCCAGCTCCTCCACGGCCGCCTCGGCTGCGACCAGCGCTGCGTCGTCCAGCTCGGCCGTCGTCGCCACGCAGCGTGTGGGCAGCGGAAAGACGGCGCTCAGCATCGCCGTTTGGGATGACACCGTGCGCACCTGGCACGAGCTCTACGCCCAAAAGTACGCCCAGGCGCACCCGGACGTCACCCTGGACATCGTCAAGATCCCCTACGCCGACATGGCGCAGAAACAATTGACCGAGCTCGCCGCCGGAACGCTCCAGGACATCTCCTTTGCCGGGGTCAAGTGGCTCGACTACACCGCCTTTCGCGGCGGCTTTCGGGCGCTCGACGACCTGGTCAAGGAGCACAATTTCGACATGGGGGACTTCTTTCCCTCCGCTATTACCGGCTGCTCGCTCGATGGAAAGCTCTACGCCCTTCCATTCGAGACGAATAGCGGTAACGTCGACCTCATCTACGTCAATACCGACCTGCTCAATACGCGTGGCGTCACGCCGCCCACGGACGACTGGACCATCGACGACTTCATGACCATCGCCCACAAGATGACGGACCCCGGCCACCAGCAGTGGGGAACCGACTATTCCACGGGCTCCTATTACGACTTCGGCACGCTCGCGCGCACGTTCGGCGGCGATATCCTCTCCGCCGACACGAAGAAGTTCACGCTCGAGAACGACCCGAATACGGTGAAGGCAGCCGAATGGCTCGTCAATCTGCGCACCAAAGATCACGTTGCCCCTCTGGCCAACGAGGCGAAGGGAGTCGGCTTCACGACCGGAAATGTCGCGCTGTCGGGGCAATGCATTTGCTCGCTGCCCTATACAAAGAAGGACGTCAACAATAAGTTCAAGTTTGACCTGATCCTCTTCCCGAAGGGCCCCACCGGCATGCGCGGCTACGAAGCCTTCGCCACTACGTTCGCTATGTTCGTGGAGACGAAGCAGCCCGAAGCGGCGTTTGATCTGCTGACGTTCATGACGTCTAAGGACACGGCAACCTGGGCGATGGTCAATCAGGGGCAGCCACCCGCCCGTAAGTCGGTCTGGATGGGTCCCGAGGCAGCCAAGATCAGCCCGGCCTACGCCAAGCTCGCCGCCTGGATGAGCGACGGCGTCAACAAGGGGCCGTTCCCCATGCCGTACAACCTGCGCTTCACCGAGCTGGAGAACATGTACGAGAAGCAGTCGCCGCCCGTGTGGCAGGGGACGGTGGCGCTCCAGGGTGGGCTCCAGCAGATGCAGTCGCTCGCCGACGCCATCATGGCTGAGCCACGCTCGTAGGCTCCTCGACACCGGATTATTGACCGGTTTGCCGTCTCCTCGAGGAGGTCACATGCGGCAATGTTCGCACTCGTCCACGGCGGCAATGCCGGCGGCTGGCAGTGGCGGCGGATCGCCGACCTGCTCACGGCTGCCGGCCGCCCCACGTCCGTTTCGATCGAGAGCGGCGGGCGGCGAGATGAGCCACGGTTACGTGAGTATGGGCTACGTCGGCTGCGCGATTGGGCTAACGCAGCCTAGCGGACAGCCGCCGCTTTCGCTCGTTACCGCTTTTCAGTGCGCAGCGGAATGGCCGGTCGTCCAGGCACGATTTCGCCTTCGCGCCTGTACACCACATCGCCGGGAATCTCCCCGGATTCCACGGAATAGACGAATCGAGCCAGTCGCTCGCTGAGGCGCTGTTCTTTCATCAGCGCTTGGATCGCCTTGTCACGATCCTCGTCGCCAGTCATCGCTGCCAGCCCTTCCGTTGGAAAAGCCGATGGACTGCCACCAAGCTGGTAAGATAGCATCGACCAAGGGGGACAAGTGACGACTGTGGTGTTGGCTGACGGCAAGCTGGAACTGTCCGGCAGTGTGCGCTGGCAGCTAGGGTTGCAAGACGGCGACACCCTGGAATTGGAAATCACTGATCACGCTATTCTGCTGCGCCCAGTCGATTACCTCAGCGCCTGGGAGGAGGAGCTGGTCCGCCGCGCTCGAGCGGACTTCGCTGCCGGCCGCTTCAAGCAGATGACGGAGGAGGAGTTGGACCGGCTCATCGATGAGGCGTGAGCTACGCCGAGCTTGAGCTCAGCGAGACCTTCCTGGAAACACTCCTGAGTTAGGTGCGGCGGACCGGAGGGACGATCTCCGATTTCAGGACGGGAGCCGCGGCTCATCCCGGTACGTTGCATCCCGGCGCCAGACCGGGCCGCGGCGCTCGTGTTCCAGGTTGCTCGCCACGGCTGTCGCAGCATCGGCGCCGAAGTACCGCTCGACCAGCCAGAGCGCCAGGTCCAGACCGCTGGTTACACCACCGGATGAAATAAGGTCGCCGTCGTCGACCACCCGCGCCGAGATGACCTCGGCTCCGGAAGCGCGAAGCGCGTCCAGCGCGCGATGATGCGTGACCGCTGGTCGGCCCTTCGTGATGCCGGCGGTCGCGGCCAGCATACCGCCAGTGCAAACGGTTGCCACCACCGTGCCCGCTGCATGCAGTCGGGCGATTGCTGCCGGTAGAATCCCTCGCTGCGCCTCGCCCCAGGTTCCCTTGGGCGACCGCGTATTCCAGCCGCCGCCCGGCACGACCAGGAGGTCGGGGCGACCGTCCAAGGTTCCAGTGGGTCGTACGCGCAAACCGTGCTGGCCGGTCACCTCCTCGGCGCCTTCCAGCGTGAGCAGCTCGACCTGCAGGTCGGCGCCCGCGGCCGCGGCGGCACGCAGGATTTCAAACGGACCGATGGCATCGAGCTCGTCGAATCCGTCGAAAAGGATGATAGCAACTCTCATGGGAACCATTACCCCTCGCGCTAGCCGGGAACATGCTCAGCAAGCTGGCAGGCAGGTACTTCGCTGGCCGCCTACTCCAGTTGACTGACCACAGCTTGGCGGACGCCGTCGATGTGTTCGGCCATAAGGGCGGCGGCACGCTCGCCGTCCCGGGCGGCCAGCGCCGCGACGATTAGCGGCCGCTCGGCGGCGGTGCGGGCGACGACACCGGGATCGTGATTCGCCACGGTGCGGATGATCTGCACCTGCACGCTCAGGCGGTCCAGGCACTCGATCAGCGTCTCGTTCCCACTGAGCTCCGCGATTGCCTGGTGGAACCGGCGGTCGGCGGCCCCATAGCCGGGCAAGCCGCCGCGCGCCAATGCCGCCGCGACATCGTCGAGGATGTCCTCCAGGCGCTGAACGTCCGCGTCGCTGAGCCTGGGAACGGCCAGGCGGACCGCCAGTGATTCCAACGCCTGGCGGACTGTATAGAGATCATTGACCTGGGCGGCGGAAAAGGAGCGCACGAAGTTGCCCTGGTAGGGACGGTTTTCGACGAATCCCTCTTTCGTGAGCTTGCCGATCGCTTCCCGAATCGGCGTGCGGCTTACGCCCAGCTCCCGCACCAACAGCTCCTCGTCCAGCCGGCTGCTCGGCGCGAGTTTGCCGCCGGCGAGGGCATCGCGCAGGTGCTGATAGACACGTTCATTCAAGGTCAGGCGTTCGACGCCTATCACCGTGGGTCCCCTTCTGGTCGTCCCTTGTGTCATGTCCAGTATATTGTATAATAGCGTGCGCCGATCGGCGCAGCCGCATCCCGCGTTTCGATCCGAGTCCCGCTCATCTACCCAGATGGAGGCAACGGAGAAGGAAAGAAGGCGCCAACACGATGCGCACCCCGGCAGGGCGATACGGGCGCGGGCGCGTCGTGCCGCTGCGCTACAATCTGGTGAACGATCGCCGGTCGCGGGTCGGCGGGACGGCGCCAAGAGGGGAGACTGGATCGATGTATCACTCATCCACGAGTACCCGACGTGCCTTTCTGGTCTGGGCCACCTCGTTTTCAGCGGTGGGGCTGCTGGCCGCCTGCGGCGCGACCGCTGCCCCGGCGACCGTCGCCTCCTCGACCGTCGCGCCAACGTCTGCTGCAACATCAGCTGCTGCTAGCCAGGTTGCGGTCACGGCCGCATCGACTTCGACAGCCACCTCACAAGCTGCCGCCGCGGCCGTCGCCACGCCGACGGCCGTGGCGGCCGGCGCCACAGGCGGCGTGATCACGCTGAAGATCGCCCCGAAGGCCACCGGCTCACCGGGCGCGCTGGATAAGCAGGCGGCCGACCTGTTCAACCAGGCCAACCCGGGCCTCAAGCTGGAGCTGGATGTGCCGCCCTCCGGCAACTATTACGAGAAGATCCTGACCGAGATCGCCGCCGGGGAGCCGCCCGATGCCGCCAGGATCGATGATTACCTGCTGGCGCCATCGGTGGCGCGCAAGGGGATCGATCCGCTCGACTCGTACATTGGCGCCGACAAGTCGTTCGACCTGGGCGACTTCGACAAGGTTGCCTTGCAGAATGGGCAGTACCAGGGCAAGCAGTACGGCATGCCGATCGAACTCGACACCTACGTCATCTTCTACAACGCGACGGCGTTTAAGGAGGCGGGCATCCCGCTGCCGCCGACCGATTGGACGGACAACTCTTGGACCTGGCCCGACTTCCTGCAGATTTGTCAGAAGCTGGTCAAGCAGACCGGGGGCTCGACGGACCGCTGGGGATTCATGTACGACTACGCCTTCGTCAGCCGCCTTTCCGCGGAGGTCTACGCGCAGGGAGGCACGTTTGTCGACGATCCGTTGAACCCTTCCAAACTGACGCTGGACAATCCGCGTCGGTGGCCGGCTTGCAGTTTCTGAGCGACTTGCGCAACAGGTATCAGGTGGCGCCGACGCAGCAGGTGCTGGATAAGGGCGGCGGCAGCCAGAAGATGTTCCAGCAAGGCAAGATGGCCATGTACATCGACGGTCCCTGGTCCGCCGCCGGCAACAAGCCGGCCATCCAGAACCGCTTCGAGTGGGACGTCGCGCCGTTGCCCCACGAGCCGAACACACAACCCGGCGAGACGGCCATCAGCAACTGTTTGACCATCCTCAGCGGCGGCAAGCACAAGGACGACGCCTGGAGAGTGGTCAAGCACTGGATTAGCCCGCAGGTGCAGGAGCTGCACGCCATCGTTCCCGACGAGACGCCGTCGCGGAGGTCTTCGCTCCCCATCATCAACAAGGTGCCGCCGCCGCCCAAGAACATGAGCGTCTTCGTCGACGGTTTCGCGCATTCCATCTCCATCATCCACACGCCCGTCTACGACGAGATGCAGAAAGAGATCCTGGATGCGCTGGCGCCGGTCTGGGACGGCAAGCAGACTGCCCAGGACGCGATTGTGTCGCTGACGCCCAAGATCAATAGCCTGTTGCAGAGCAAGTGAGGGTACGATGCAACGCTTTTCCCACGAATACGACCGCCGCCTTCGGATCGGCATGGTGGGTTGCGGTCAGCACACGATGCGCAACATATTGCCGGCCTTGCAGTACGCGCCGGTGGAGCTGGCAGCAACCTGCGACCTGAACCGGCAGCTCGCGGAGCTGGTTGGACGGCAGTTCGGCAGTGCCCGCGCCTACACCGACTTCGTGGAGATGATTGGCCAGGAGGGACTGGACGCGGTCTACATGGCGGTGAGCGACAATCCCCGCGGCTCACCCTACCCGCGCATGGCCGTCGCGGCGATGGAAGCGGGGGTACACGTCTGGATCGAGAAGCCGCCAGCGGACACGCTGGCCCAGGCCGAAAGCATGGCCGACGCCAGCCGGCGCACCGGCAAGTTCCTGGGCGTCGGCTACAAGCGCATGTTCCTGCCCACGGCGATCAAGGCGCGAGAGATCATGGCGTCTTCGGAGTTCGGTGAGGTGACCGCCTTCCATTACACCTTCCGGCTGTCGCTGCGCCCGCACGGCGCTCCCGTGGCCACAGACCTTTCGCATCCGATGGGGCTGGTGCTGGGGCTCATGGGCCCGGCCGAGACGATCTACTTCGAGCGCCACCCTCGCACGGGCAGCGCCTCCATCAGCATGCGCTTCGCCAGCGGCGCGCTCGGCAACATCTTCCTGGAGGGCCGCCCATCGCCTAACGGTCCGGCGGAGCGCGCCATCGTCATCGGCGACGGGGCGCACCTGGAGATCGACAACGTGATCCGGCTGACCTACTATCGCCGCGTCAGCAAGCGTGGCGCGTACGGTCGGGAGGCAAGCTTTATCGGACCCAACGAGGACGCCCCCCTGTTCTGGGAGCCGGAGTTCACGCTGGGTCAACTGTACAACAAGAACATCTTCCTGATCGGCTACGTCGGCGAGGTCTGCCACTTCGCCGAGAGCGTGCTGGATGGCAAGGCTCCCGATCGCGCCGGCGCGGCCGACCTTATCGAGATCATGCGCTGGACCGAAGCCCTACACCAGCCATCGGGGACGCTGACGCGCCTCATGCCCGCGGCGCCGGCCTCGGCAACGAGGCCGGAACCGGCAGGGAGGGGAGCCCTTTGAGCCCGCTCACCTTCGCCTACGAGAGCGAGCGCCGCCTGCGTGTGGCCTTCCTCGGCACGTCCGGCCATGCCTTCCGCAACTTCCTGCCCTCGCTGCCCTACGCACCGGTGGAGCTGGTCGCGCTCTGGGATCCAGACGTTGCCCGGGCCGAAGCCTTTGCCCGCCAGTTCGGCGCGCCGCGCTGGTACAGCGACCTTGACCGCCTCCTCGCTGAGACGACGCCGGAGGCGGCGCTCATCGGCGTGGAGGCGTTCGAGGGTGACGAGCCGCGCAACGCCACGCTGATGGCACGCTGTCTGGAAGCGGGCTGCCATGTCTGGACGGACAAGCCGCTCGCTGGGACCGTCGCCACGGCGCGGAGGCTCATTGCTCAGCGCGACCGCGCCAACCGGCTGGCGGCGGTGGGGATCAAGACCATGTTTTACCCGGCGTACCAGAAGGTGCGACAGATCGCCCAGGAGCCGGCCTTCGGCCGGGTGGCGTCGGTGACGATCCGCTACCCGCTCCACGTCCCCACTCAGCCCGGCCTGGCCGGCTCGGACCGCGAGGTGCGGAGCTGCCTTGGCCACATCTGGCACCCCTTCGGCGCGGCGTTGCTGGTTGCCGGGCCCCTGCGCGAGCTGCACGTCCAATCCGCGCCCATCGGCGGTGGCGGTGTGGCGCTGGCGACCTTTGCCTCGGGGGCCGCCGGCGCCTTCCACTTCGCCAGCGGCCAGGCCGGTACCAGCCCGCTGGAACGGCTGGAGGTGGTCGGCGAGGGCGCCAACGTCGTGGTCGAGAATGCCGCGCGTCTGACCTACTACCGGCGCGGCTCGCCGGGGCCATACGGCCGGACGCCCAGCTTCCTGACCGAGAGCGAGTCGGCTCCCTTACACTGGGAGCCGGAGCTGTCCCTTGGCCAGTTATACAACAGCAACAACTTTATCCAGGGCTACGCCCTCAGCATCATCGCCTTCGCCCAGGCGGCGCTCGGCGGGCCGCCACTCCAATATGGGACGCTCGAGGACGCGGTTGAGGTGCTGAAGGTGTTTGAGGCGCTTCGGGAGGGCACGCGAGGGATGGCCGCATTTCCGGCTGACTGATCTGCCCGGCGGGAACAAGCGCCTTCCTTTGTCTTGTCCTGGCCAGGTGGGCGTTGGTCCGGCCTGACGGGGATAGATCAAGTAGCAGCGGACGCCAGGGAGATCGCCATGAGGAGGTTTGGCGGAGGACCTGACAACGCTGGAGCGTGAGGGCCTGATTGGAGCCTAGAGGAGGCTCAAGCAATGATCCGAACAACGGCGCCTTCGGCATCCCGGCTCCGCGGGTCCTAGCAACCCTAACGACGATACGGTTGTTGAGCCGTTACCTGTCCCAGCGCCGGCTGATCTCCTCCCAGCTTGGCGCCGGGCCGGGCAGTGGCGCCGCCGATGGGGTGTGCAGTGCGTCGAGGAGCAGCGCCAGGTAGCGTTGTCGGAGCTGTCCGGTGCGGTTGCGGTTGCCGACGCGGATGGCCGCCAGTTGCTCCAACAGGAGGGCGATGTCGTCGACGACCACATCGGCGCGGATCGCTCCGGCGGATTTGGTACGCTGGAAGAGCCGCAGGTTGAGCTCCTGAGCCCTGGCGGCCTCGCGATACAGATCATCGGTAGGCGTGTACGTACCTGCCAGGCGCAGGGTCAGCGAATGGGTGTCCGCTTCCACGATGCGGCGCATGAATTGGGCAAAGGCGTCCCAGGGGTCGCCGTCGTTGGCCAGCGCGGCCTCGGCCTCGGCGATGTAGCGACACAAGCCATCCCGACTGAGCTGCCGGAGGAGCTCCTCCTTGCTGCAATAGCGGCGGTACAAGGCGCCGATGCCCACGCCAGCACGGGCTGCCACGGCGGAGATCGGCGCGCCGGGATCGGCGATGAACACCGCCCGCGCCGCCTCCAGAATGCGCTGGTCGTTGCGGGCGGCTTGGGACCGCCGGCCGTTCAGCTGCTTCGCCCGTGTCGGCTCCATACCCTCAGCATACCATAAATGGAACAAAGCGTTCCGTTCTGGTATAATGGAACAGAACACTTCGTTCTGGAGACTACCCGTGAGTGTGGCAGATACCGACATCGCGAGTCGGCGTTTACACAACCAGCAAATAGCGGGGACGCCGTTTGCCCGGCCCGAAGAGGTCGTGCGGTGGCTGGGAGCCGTCCAGGCCCAGGACTACGGGGGCGCGAAATGGGCGGTTGGGCTGCGGAGCGCCGGCGTCACGGACGCCGCCATGGATCGGGCGCTTGCAGACGGCGTGATCCTGCGCACGCACGTGCTGCGGCCCACCTGGCATTTCGTCACCCCTGCCGACATCCGCTGGATGCTGGCGCTCACCGCTCCGCGGGTGAATGCCCTCAACGCCTATTACTATCGAACGCTCGGGCTAGATCACACCGTCTTCAGGCGCAGTAACGCGGCGCTGGCGCGGGCATTGCAGGGTGGCAGACAGCTTACCCGTCCGGAGCTCGTCGCTGCCCTCAAACAAGCTGGAATCGCCGCCGAAACCTTGTTGGGCTACACCTTGCTCCTGATGCGTGCCGAACTGGACGCGGTGATCTGCAGCGGCGCCTTGCGCGGCAAGCAGCATACCTACGCGCTGCTCGATGAGCGGGCGTCGCAAGCCAGGACGCTAGAGCGTGAGGAGGCGCTGGCCGAGCTCGCCGGGCGGTACTTTGCCAGCCATGGGCCCGCCACGCTGAAAGACTTCGTCTGGTGGTCGGGGCTAACGGCGGCCGATGCGAAAAGCGGTCTCGAGTTGGTCAAGCCCCACCTCATGCACGAGGTGATCGATGGGCAAACGTACTGGTTTGCGCCGTCATCCCCGCCGGTACAAAGGGTCTCGCCCACGGCCTATTTCTTGCCGAACTTCGATGAGTATACCGTCGGCTATAGCGATCGCAGCGCGGTATGCGGCGCCTTGCACGCGAAAGGGCTGGAAGCTCGGGCCAATGTCGTCCTTGGCTACGTCATTGTCCTCGATGGCCAGATTGTGGGCACCTGGAAGCGCACGCTCAAGAAGGGCGCGGTTGCCATTGAAACCACCCCTTTCGTCCAACTGGACGAAGCCGAGATGCAGGCCCTCCACGTCGCTGCTGAACGCTACGGCGTGTTTTCCAAGCGTCCGGTCCAGTTCAGCCGGCGGGCAGGTAACACTGAGGTGCGCGAGGCAACCGACCACGCCGCGGCGGCCGATGATGATCCGCCGCGTCTCGGTTGAAGGGGCAACGGAGGTGTCGCCCTAGGGAGTCATTAGGAAAGGATCGTTCGATAATGGAAACGTCCAACCACGGCCGGACTCAGATGCCGGCCACGAACGTCGCCGACCGCGCCGCGATCCGGCCGTTCCGGATCGACATCCCGCAGGCTGCGCTCGATGACCTGAGCGAACGGCTGGCGCGCCTAGGAGGCGAAGCTCAACGCATACCCCCAGTTCACCACGACGATTGACGGCCAGAACATCCACGTCCTGCACGTCCGCTCGCCCGAACCCGACGCCTTGCCGCTCATCCTCACTCACGGCTGGCCCGGCTCGATCGTGGAATACCTCGACGTGATCGGCCCGCTCAGCGCCCCCCGTGCCCACGGCGGCGACCCGGCCGACGCCTTCCATCTGGTGATCCCCTCGCTCCCCGGCTTCGGATTCTCCGGGCCGACGCAGGAGACTGGCTGGAACCGCTATCGCACCGCAAGGGCCTGGGCCGCGCTCATGGATCGCCTCGGCTACGCCCGCTACGGGGCGGTCGGCAACGACGCCGGCTCCTTCGTATCGCCCGAGCTGGGTCGCCTTGCCCCCGACCACGTCGTCGGCGTACACGTTGCCCAGATCTACTCGTTCCCCTCCGGCGACCCGGCGGAGCTGGCGGACCTCACCCCGGACGAGCAGCGCGAGCTGGAGACGCTCCGCTGGTTCAACGAGTACAAGTTTGCCTACAACCAGCTCCAGTCCACCCAGCCCCAGACCTTAGCCATCGCGCTGCTGGACTCGCCCGTGGGCCAGCTCGCCTGGAACGCCCAGATTTTTGGAGACGCCGTCGACGCCGACTTCATCCTCACCAACGTCGCCATCTACTGGCTGACCAGGACTGCCGCTTCTTCCGCCCGCGTCTACTATGAGGACGTCCACGCCGAACGCCCGACCGAACCCACCACCACGCCCACCGGCGTGGCCGCATTCGCCAACGACTTCAGCGGCATTCGCCGCTTCGCCGACCGCGACCACAAGAACATCGTGCAGTGGTCGGCGTTCGACCGCGGCGGGCACTACGCCGCCCATCAGGAACCTGACTTGCTGATCGGCGACCTACGGACGTTCTTCCGCCGTTTCCGATAACGCCACCGGCAGCAGCTCGGGCCCGATTATGGTGATCGACGAGCCGTAGTAGCTGCACCACTTACATTCCGCGCTCCCTACGCTACCGCTCGCCACGTATCCGGGTCCGCTGGCGGCCCGCAAGGTCGGGGCCGCCAGCAGACCAGCGTGTGCGGCGCGTCAGCGCCCCGAGACGCCGGTGGTCTGGCTGCGCGGCGACGCCGCTCCCGCCAGCACCCCTTGCTCCGGATCCCAACTGATCCCCGTCACCTGACCGTGCGCCCACGGCCCGGACACGGTCACGTCGTGGCCATGCTCCGCCAGCTCGCGCCGCACCTCCTCGTCGATGCGCTCCTCGACCACGACGCGCTTCGGCTCCAGCCGGCGCGGGTAGAAGGAGTTGCGCATGTGCAGCATATGGAAGGTCGGCGCCTCGACCGCCGTTTGCAGGTCCATGCCGAAGTCCACCACGTTGAGGAGGAACTGCAATGTCCACTGGTCCTGCTGGTCGCCGCCTGGTGTTCCGAAGGCCAGCCAGGGGAGGCCTGAGCGCAGGGCCAGCGACGGGGTCAGCGTGGCTCGAGGTCGCTTGCCGCCCTCGAGCGCGTTCGGGTGGCCGGGCTCGAGCACGAACATCTGGCCGCGCGTGCCGAGTGGAAATCCCAGGCCCGGCACGACCGGTGACGACGGGAACCAGCCACCCGACGGCGTTGCCGACACCATGAGTCCGCTGTGGTCCACCGCGTCGACGTGCGTGGTGTCGCCTCGATAGACGCGCGGGTCATCCGGCGGTCCGGCCGTTGCCAGCACGGCCTGCACGTCGCCGGGCCGCGTCTCCGCCGACGCTGTGCGCGGGTCGATCAACGCACGCCGTTGGGCGGCATACTCTTTGGAGAGCAGCCGGTCCATCGGTATGTCGCTGAAGCGAGGGTCGCCGTAGTAGCGCTCGCGGTCGGCAAAGGCGAGCTTGGCCGCCTCGACGACGGTGTGGATGTATTCGGCGCTATTGTGCCCCATGCGCTCGAGATCGAAGCCCTCCAGTAAGGCCAGCTGCTGCAAGAACACCGGCCCTTGCGTCCATGGTCCGCACTTGTACACGTCGACGCCGCGATAGTTAAAGGAGACCGGTGGACCCAGACGCGTCTCGTAGCTCGCCAGGTCGCTCGCGCGCATGAACCCCTGATAGCTGCCGGTCACTCCTTGCACCGAGGTATTGGCGGCAAACTCGCCGATGCGCTCGGCGACCGGCCCCTGATAGAACCAGCGCCGCGCCGCCTCCAGCGCCGCCTCGCGGCCGCGCTCTCGCTCGCGTACCTCGATGTCCAGCGCCTGCTTGAACGTCGTCGCCCACACGGGTTGGCGTAGGATCTCACCCACGGCGGGCACTCGTCCATTGGGCGTGAACTGCTCCGCCGAGCTTGGCCACCAGTTCTGGAAGCGCTCCCAACTGTTGCGGATGGCCGACTCCAACGTCGGATACACGGCGAAGCCGGACTCCGCCAGCTCGACGGCCGTTCCCAAGGTGTCGCCCAGACCGAGCCTACCGAACCGCTGCAGCAAGGTCAGCCACGTGCCGAACGCGGCCGGCACCGTGGCCGGCAGCAGGCCGTCCCCGGGGATGAGGTCGATGCCACGCTCGCGGAACCAGGCGATCGTCGCCAGCTTTGGCGCCGTCCCCTGCCCGCTGATGGACACTGCCTTACCGGCTTGCGGGTCGTAGACCAGCGTTGGACACTCGCCACCGATGCCGTTCGATTGCGGCAGCAAGACCGTGAGGCAAAACCCCGCCGCCGCCGCCGCGTCCGCCGCGTTGCCGCCGCGCGCATAGGCGCGTGCCCCGGCCTCCGCGGCCAGGTAGTGGCCGGCGGCCACCAGCCCATGTGTGCCGAAGTACAGCGGACGGCACGTGAAGCGCGACATTGCCCTTGCCGGCGCTACATGCCAGCCTTCAGAGACGCCTGCCGGTCGGGTATCTACCATTTCGCCTATGCTCCTTTTCTACGTAGAACACCGTTGGATTGTCCACTTGCTCCATCAGTGTCATCACGCTATGGATGACGGGAGTGAAGGTGTGTGAGGGAAT